>NZ_JAKUGG010000003.1:0-405371 GCF_022663835.1 Bacillus cereus group sp. BfR-BA-01347
GCTTCGCGTCTTCCTGCGAGGCAAAAAGCGCCTCTACGTCAGAAGCTCCATCCCCCTCCCATTCTGAGCGAGCCGCTTCCGCTTTTAGATATTATCCAGTTCCAGTGGCCAGCTCTTCGCATCTAAGAACCTCTGCTACTCAAGGTAAAAAGCACCTTTTGTGCGAGAGAACCTTAGCTGGTCAGAGCTAAACGGGCCACTTCCACTTTTAAACTGGCCTAACCAATTCAAATTGTTCTCCTAATTTTGCATAGTTGTGTCCTGCTAAGCGGCTTATTGGTTTGAGTCCTTCGGCGTGAATGCGCCCTTTTTCATATAGATGTTCGGCAATGTGGAAACGAACGACGCGTCCAATTAGTAGATCACAAGCTGGTGAGTCTTCCGTTCCGCCAAGTGGAATTGCACGTTCTAATACGCATTCCATTCGAATATTTGCTTCTTTTACACCTGGAACAGAGATGACTTCACTTTTGATTGGTGTTAGTTTTGCTAGTTCAATTTCACTTTCATTTGGCGGGAGGTTAGCTGCTGTTTCATTAATTGCTGCTACATATGATTCGTCAGAAATATGTACAACAAATTCTCCTTTTTCAATTGCGTTTCGGGAAGTGTCCTTTCTTTCTCCAGCTTTTCGTTGTACAGATACTGAGATAAGTGGTGGATTAGCAGCGACAATATTGAAATAACTATATGGCGCTCCGTTTAATACACCGTCTTTTGTTACAGAAGTAACGAATGCTACAGGACGAGGGATGATACTTCCAGTAAGTAATTTGTAATTATCTTTTTCAGTTTGTTCATCTGGATTAATGGATAACATGCTTGTAATCCCCTTTCTAAATATGAATACTTATTGTTTGTTTACAAGATAACGATGAGAAAATCCTGCTGGAAATAATATTTTGTTTCATAAAAAGAACTTACTTCAATTGTAATGAAGTAAGTTCTTTTTTCAAGAATCTCAAATTTGAGATAAAAATTAAAGTAAAACGTATGCCCCAGGTCCGATTAAAGCTACACCAACAGCGACAGCGATTAACATTAAGTTATATTCATATCCGTTTTGTGTTACCCAGTAACCATTTTTTCCGTGAACAGTGAAGATAGCCATTAACATTGTTCCAACGATAAATAATGAACCAACTACAATGAAAATACCTGATGCGAATAAGAAACCACCTAGTAATTCAGTTGCGCCAGCCATAAATGCCATAAATACACCAGGGCGTAAACCGATTGACTCCATCCAGCCACCTGTTCCTTTTAAACCGTAACCGCCGAACCAACCAAATAATTTTTGAGCACCATGACCCATGAATGTAATTCCTATAATAAGACGAATAATAAGTAGACCGAAATCCATCATTTTTCAAAACCTCCTAAAAAGTTATTAACTTACCTTACGTAAGTAATAATAAAATAGTTACTTACTTTAGTCAAGTGGATTTTGAAAAAAGTTTGAATTAAATTTTACAAATTAACAACAAAAAATAAAATGTAGTAAAGACCTCTAGACAAGTTGGGCAAAAAAAGAGAAAATATAAATAGAAGTTAACTTCTAATTGTTATTCAGACAATCAGAATTGACTGGAATTTTGTGAAGCGCTACAATAAGAGTCTATTAGTAATGACGTAATTTATTTCGAAAGCGTTTTTACAGTATAATATTCGAAGTATGAAGTCTTACATGTATCCCGAGCTTTACTAGGGATTGCCCTATAAACTTTTAGGTAAATTATAAGGAGGACTATCCTATGTTTAAAAAATTATTCGGTCTTGGTTCAAAAACAAATGAAGAAACAATCGTAGCTCCATTAACTGGAGCAGTGAAAAATATTGAAGAAGTACCAGATCCAGTATTTGCTGGTCGTATGATGGGTGACGGTGTTGCAATCGATCCTACTGAAGGTGTAGTTGTATCTCCAGTTGATGGTGAAATCGTACAATTATTCCACACAAAACATGCTATCGGAATTAAAGCGAAAAACGGTACAGAAATTTTAATCCACGTTGGATTAGAAACTGTAAAAATGGAAGGCGAAGGTTTCGAAGCTCACGTTTCTGAAGGCCAAGCTGTAAAAGCTGGAGATAAATTAATCTCATTCGACCTAGAATTAATCCGTGAAAAAGCGAAAAGCACAATTACTCCAATTGTTATTACAAACACAGATGCAGCTGAGTCTATTAAGACAACTGTAGGCGTAGCAGCTACAAAAGGTTCAACAGAAGTAATGAAAGTTACAATGAAATAATTGCTATATAAGAGGAATCCGTTTCGTATGAAATGGATTCCTTATTTTTGTTGTATGTTCAGCAGGTATGTTAAAATACTCTAGGCACTTGGAAATAGGGCTTCACATATATGTGGATAAGGCGCATTTTTCTTAGAAAAAATATAAGAGAAATGCGCCTTTTGTATATTCACATTTCTTTTGTTCTATTCTAATGTAAGTTATGATGAGTGATAAGAGATGGAATATAGGGGTGGGTTTGAATGAAACGAGTGTTATTTGTTTGTACTGGCAATACATGTCGTAGTCCAATGGCTGAGGCGTTGCTTCGTCATCACGGAGGAGATAAGTTTGAAGTGCAATCTGCTGGTGTTTTCGCCTATCCTGGGAGCGATGCATCGGTACATGCGAAGGAAGCTTTAGCTGAAAAGGGAATTGCAATCGATCATGCCGCGCAGCAGGTAAACGAAACTTTGATTGGTTGGGCAGATATTGTAGTAACAATGACGGAAAACCATAAGCAAATTGTCCTTGGGCATTATCCGAGTGTCGAAGAGAAAGTAGATACATTATATGGAGTAGCTGAGGGAATAAGTAAGGATATTTCAGATCCATTTGGCGGATCACTTTCTATTTATAAAGAAACGTTAGAAGAGATGGAAAAACTTGTACAAACTTTACTGAAAAACCATTCAGAAGGTTGATGTTTCGTGTATAATACGATATTGGAGATCACTTCGTCCCATTAAAGGATCGAGTGAGAAATGAAGATAATGGATTGAAATTTTGGAGGGGTAAAAATGAAAGTAGTAATAGCATCTGATCACGGCGGTATGAATATCCGCAAAGAACTTGTAAGTTTATTAGAAGAGTTAAATATTGAATATATTGATTTAGGTTGCGAATGTGAAGCTGGTTCTGTTGATTACCCTGACTTTGCGTTTCCAGCAGCTGAAATGGTAGCGAATGGTCAAGTAGATCGTGGTATTTTAGTTTGTGGGACAGGCATTGGTATGTCAATCGCAGCAAACAAAGTGAATGGTATCCGTTGTGCGTTAGTTCATGATACTTTCAGCGCGAAAGCAACGAGAGAGCATAATGACACTAACATGCTAGCAATGGGCGAGCGTGTAATTGGTGCTGGTCTAGCGCGTGATATTGCGAAAATCTGGTTAACAACTGACTATGAAGGTGGTCGTCACGAAAACCGCGTAGGAAAAATTAAAACATACGAAACAAAGTAATAGATTCTAACTATCAGTAGTGTGCAATATAATTTGGTGAACCAACCTGTGAAAGGAAGAGGCGTAATGACAGAAATCGTAAAGGTAAGAGAACAGCTACAAATGTTGCTTTCTGATTTCCAAGAACAAGCTTCATTACAAAGCGGTCAAATTTTTGTAGTGGGTTGTAGCACGAGCGAAGTGCTAGGCGAAAGAATTGGAACATCAGGAACGATGGAAGTAGCAGAGGCGATTTTCTCTGAGTTAAAACAATTTCAAGAGCAAACAGGTATTGAATTAGCGTTTCAATGTTGTGAGCATTTAAACCGTGCTTTAGTAGTTGAGAGAGAAGTAGCGATAAAATATCAATTTGAAATTGTAACAGTTACGCCTGTTAGATCAGCAGGTGGTGCATTGGGGACATACGCGTATCACAATTTGAAAGATCCGGTAGTAGTTGAGTTTATTAAAGCTGATGCAGGAATGGATATTGGTGATACATTTATCGGTATGCATTTAAAGCATGTAGCTGTTCCGGTTCGTACAAGTGTGAAGGAAATTGGAAGTGCGCATGTAACGATGGCCAAAACACGTGGAAAACTAATTGGTGGGGCACGTGCTGTCTATGCGGCAGCGGAAGAGACTACCACTTGCCGTTAAATATGAGAAATTAGGAAGTCATATAGTAACTGTTTATCATAAGATAAAAGGTATGTTGTCTGACTTTATAATAGAAGAAAGAAAAGACCGATTTTCGGTCTTTTTTTTCTTTTATGATATAGAAAGTCATGTTAGAATGTAGTTGAAAACATGAAGGTTCGAAAGAATTACAACCTGAATTTTCGTTTTTTCTGAATAAATGAGAAAAAACTATTGGGAATCGATGTAATTCGTTCAGAAAAGGGGGATTTTGGTGGATCATTTAAAACGTCAAGATGAAAAGGTATTTGCTGCAATTGAGGCAGAACTAGGAAGACAGCGTTCAAAGATTGAGTTAATTGCTTCGGAAAACTTCGTAAGTGAAGCAGTAATGGAGGCACAAGGTTCTGTTTTAACGAATAAGTATGCTGAAGGATATCCTGGAAAACGTTACTATGGTGGCTGTGAACACGTAGACGTAGTAGAAGATATCGCACGTGATCGTGTGAAAGAAATTTTCGGCGCAGAGCACGTCAATGTTCAACCACACTCTGGTGCACAAGCGAACATGGCAGTATACTTCACGATTTTAGAGCAAGGCGATACAGTACTTGGTATGAATTTATCTCATGGTGGTCACTTAACACACGGAAGCCCTGTTAACTTCAGTGGAGTACAATATAATTTCGTAGAATATGGCGTGGATGCTGACTCTCACCGTATTAATTACGATGATGTATTAGCAAAAGCGAAAGAACATAAACCAAAATTAATCGTTGCAGGTGCAAGTGCATACCCTCGTGTTATCGATTTCAAGCGATTCCGTGAGATTGCAGATGAAGTGGGCGCTTATTTAATGGTTGATATGGCACATATCGCTGGTTTAGTAGCTGCTGGTTTACATCCAAATCCAGTACCACATGCACATTTCGTTACAACGACAACACATAAAACGTTACGTGGCCCGCGTGGTGGTATGATTTTATGTGAAGAGCAATTTGCAAAACAAATTGATAAATCAATCTTCCCTGGTATTCAAGGTGGTCCACTTATGCACGTAATCGCTGCGAAAGCTGTTGCATTTGGTGAGGCACTTCAAGATGATTTCAAAACATATGCACAAAATATCATTAACAATGCGAACCGCTTAGCTGAAGGTCTCCAAAAAGAAGGACTTACACTTGTTTCTGGCGGAACAGACAATCACTTAATCTTGATTGATGTTCGTAACTTAGAAATCACAGGTAAAGTAGCAGAGCACGTATTAGATGAAGTTGGTATTACAGTGAACAAAAATACAATTCCATTTGAAACAGCAAGCCCATTTGTAACAAGTGGTGTACGTATCGGTACAGCAGCTGTAACATCTCGTGGTTTCGGTTTAGAAGAAATGGATGAAATTGCGTCACTTATTGCCTATACATTAAAAAATCATGACAATGAAGCTGCATTAGAAGAAGTACGTAAGCGTGTAGAAGCGTTAACTAGCAAATTCCCAATGTATCCAAATCTATAATAGATTGAAGAAGACTGCCGAGACTTAATTGTTTTGGCGGTCTTTTTTGTGGACATATATTATTTTTAAAGTATGTATACAAATGATGAATAAATTTTGGCGATATAATGAAGGATACAGCTCCCATAATTGGTAAAGATACTAGATAGATTCATCGTAAAATCATGATTTTGCCAAATTTGCCCTTGAATATTAGTAGCGTTTTCTTTACAATCGTAAATAGTGTAAAAAAGCGTGCAAACGCATGAATATCATCTAAAGGAGAGATTCACATGGGAAAACTGTATGTATTTGATCACCCGTTAATTCAACATAAGATTACATATATTCGCGATAAGAATACAGGTACGAAAGATTTTCGTGAATTAGTGGACGAAGTAGCAAGCTTAATGGCTTTCGAAATTACTCGCGACCTTCCACTTAAGGACATTGAAATTGAAACACCTGTAAGCAAAGCGACAACAAAAGTGATCGCTGGTAAAAAACTTGGTTTAATTCCGATTTTACGTGCAGGTTTAGGAATGGTTGATGGAATTCTGAAATTAATTCCAGCAGCAAAAGTAGGACACGTTGGTTTATACCGTGACCCTAAAACATTGCAACCGGTAGAATACTATGTGAAACTTCCAACGGATGTAGAAGAGCGTGACTTTATCGTACTAGATCCGATGCTAGCAACAGGTGGTTCTGCGGCTGAAGCAATTAACTCTCTGAAAAAGCGCGGTGCGAAACAAATTAAATTAATGTGTATCGTTGCAGCTCCAGAAGGGGTAAAAGTAGTACAAGAAGAACATCCTGATGTTGATATTTATGTAGCAGCATTAGATGAGAAATTAAATGACCACGGATATGTAGTACCAGGTCTTGGTGATGCTGGTGACCGTTTATTCGGAACGAAGTAAGACAACTGACGAGCAGGGGAGATTCCCCAGCTCGTCTTTTTTTGCTGTAAGCAAGTAGGGGAGGGGGAGAGGATAAATATACATCGTATATACAACATAAGTTGCATACACCTCACATATAATATAGAAGTCTTACGTCTGAGGAACACTATATTATGGAAGAAAAGCGTTATATCTCGAAAATATAATAGTGACAAACTTGTGAACATTTCCTTCTATTATAAAGAGAAAACTGTTAGAAATTGCATATATGTAACCAGTATTTAGAAGGGGAACGTTTTCATTTTTGGGAGGAAATGCCTAATACTCAAATTTTTAGATTTTTTACGATTTCTCGTTGACACTGTTAATACCCTATTGTATGCTAACAACGGGGATAGATGGTAGGGCTTTCAGTGACAAAATTACATCTATTCCGTGACGAAAATGTAAACTTTTTGTTTTGTATAGGATTTATGCAAAAAAATGAGTTATTATTAACACATCGTGAATGAGGGTTACATATTGGAGGGATGAATCCTTGCAAAAAAACGATCGCAGCCATATAAAAGCTTATGCTTTAATGTCAGGTATTCTCGCTCAGTTAGTCGGTTCTATTCTTGTTGGAATCTTTGGTGGGCAGTGGATTGATAATAAGGTTGGAACGTTTCCGTTGTTTCTTATTATAGGGTTATTACTCGGACTAGGAACAGGGGTATACGCAATGATTCGACTCATTCGACATTACTATTCGGGAGAGCAATGATGATAGACGTACATGGACTTGTCCAAAGACAAAAGAAATATATGTACTACTTGCTTGCGCTTCTAGTGCTAGGATGGGGATTTACCTCTTACAAGGATGTATTTCTTGGACTGATTATCGGTACGATTTTCAGTTTTCTTAGTTTGCGCATCATTGCACGTAGAACAGACAAGCTGCTAGATCGCGTAACAAATGGAGAAAACGTGAAGTTCAAGGCAACAGCGGTAAGTACATATTCAAGATTCGCCACGATTGGGTTATTAATTTTATTTGCAGCCAAATATCAAGAGTTAATCGCGATGTGGGGCCTAGGTGTAGGATTGCTGACAGGATACCTTGTCATGATCATAGATTTTCTTTATTTAGAGTATAAGAGCAGGGAAGAGAGGTGAATTACTAGTGGAACACGGTAAATTAGTTGAATTTCTAGGTTTAACGTTCGATTTGTCATCAGTTATGATGGTTACTGTAGCAGCAGTTATTGTTTTCTTAATCGCTGTTATCGGAACTCGCAGCTTAGCTCTTCGCCCAACCGGGATGCAAAACTTCATGGAATGGGTGTTTGACTTCGTGAAAGGGATTATCAATAGTACGATGGACTGGAAAACAGGTGGACGTTTCTTAACGCTTGGCGTTACGCTTATCATGTTTATCATCGTATCGAACTTCCTTGGTTTACCATTCATGTATTCAGCAACTGAAGCTGGCGAACATATTGCATGGTGGAGATCACCAACGTCTGATCCAGCAGTTACATTAACATTAGCCGTGATGGTAGTTACCCTCACCCATTATTATGGAATTAAGATGAAGGGTACGAAAGAGTACGTAAAAGGTTATTTCCAACCTATGAAATTCTTATTCCCATTAAAGGTTATTGAGGAGTTTGCTAACACATTAACGTTAGGTCTTCGTTTATTTGGTAACATTTATGCAGGTGAGATCTTATTAGGATTACTTGCTAAGTTGGGCGGAGCATCAGTCCTTGGGGCAGTAGGTGCGCTTGTACCAATGTTAGCATGGATGGGATTCAGTGTATTCGTTGGATCAATCCAAGCATTTATTTTCGTTATGTTAACGATGGTTTATATGGCTCATAAAGTAAGCCATGACCATTAATATAATTTAAGTAAGAAAAAATTTATTTTTTTATAATACAAAGGAGGACAAATTAAATGAGTTTAGGTGTAATCGCAGCTGCAATTGCAATTGGTTTATCAGCATTAGGTGCAGGTATTGGTAACGGTCTTATCGTATCACGTACAATCGAAGGTGTTGCTCGTCAACCAGAATTAAAAGGCGCACTTCAAACAATTATGTTCATCGGGGTTGCTTTAGTTGAGGCACTTCCAATCATCGGTGTAGTTATTGCATTCATCGTAATGAACAAATAAGGGAGACTCCCCTTACATAGATGGCGAAGAGTGTTTTTCCGAACTTTCTTCGCCATTGCTTTATGAACGAAACGTATGTCTTTTTTTTTCATATGATCAATCTAGATATTTTGAAGGGAGTGAATCCTTGTGCCAACTTTATTATTAGGGGCTGCCATTCCATTTGGAACGATTGCTTATACATTGTTCATTTTCTTACTTCTGTTAGTGATGCTACGCAAATTTGCGTGGGGTCCTTTAATGGGGATTATGAAAGAACGTGAAGAGCATGTTACTAATGAAATCGACGCTGCAGAAAGAAGTAACGCTGAAGCGAAGAAGTTAGTAGAAGAACAACGTGAAATGTTAAAACAATCACGTGTTGAAGCACAAGAGTTAATTGAAAGAGCGAAAAAACAAGCTGTAGATCAGAAAGATGTTATTGTTGCTGCTGCGAAAGAAGAAGCAGAATCAATTAAAGCATCTGCTGTACAAGAAATTCAACGCGAAAAAGAGCAAGCAATTGCTGCTTTACAAGAACAAGTTGCTTCTTTATCTGTTCAAATTGCTTCTAAAGTAATTGAAAAAGAATTAAAAGAAGAAGATCAAGTGAAGTTAATTCGCGATTATATTAAAGAAGTAGGAGAAGCGCGATGAGCAATGGGATTGTAGCAAAACGTTATGCTGTCGCTCTTTTTAAAATTGCTAAAGAAAAACACGTATTAGAAATGTTTGAAGAGGAATTACGCCTTGTACAAAACGTTTATGTAAAGAACGGAGAACTACATAGCTTTTTAACGCAACCGAACATTTCAAAGGAACAAAAGAAAACGTTTCTTGCAAACGTATTCGGATCTGTTTCTGAATCTATTTTAAATACGTTATATATTTTAATTGATAACAAACGCATTGATATCTTACCTGAAATTGCAGATGAATATGTTGTTCTTGCTAATGAAGAACGTAACGTAGCGGATGCAACTGTATATTCTACTCGTCTTCTATCAGAAGAAGAGAAGCTTAACATTGCTGAAGCATTTGCAAAGAGAACGGGAAAAGATGCAATTCGCGTGAAAAATGTTGTAGATGAAGATTTACTAGGCGGAATTAAAGTACGTATTGGAAATCGCATTTATGACGGAAGTTTACAAGGAAAATTAGCACGTATTCAGCGTGAATTAATGAAGAATAGATAGGGGTGAAGCACATGAGCATCAGAGCTGAAGAAATTAGCGCACTGATAAAGCAACAAATCGAGAACTATCAGTCTGAAATCGAAGTTAGTGATGTTGGTACAGTTATCCAAGTTGGTGACGGTATCGCGCGTGCTCATGGTCTTGATAACGTTATGGCTGGTGAACTTGTAGAGTTCTCTAACGGCGTTATGGGACTAGCACAAAACTTAGAGGAAAACAACGTAGGTATTATCATTTTAGGACCTTACACAGAAATCCGTGAAGGTGACGAAGTTCGTCGTACTGGTCGCATCATGCAAGTACCAGTAGGAAAAGAACTAATTGGTCGTGTTGTAAACCCATTAGGTCAACCAGTTGATGGTTTAGGCCCAATCAATACAACAAACACTCGTCCAATCGAAAGTCCAGCACCAGGTGTAATGGATCGTAAATCTGTTCATGAGCCACTTCAAACAGGTATTAAAGCGATCGATGCCCTTGTACCAATTGGTCGTGGTCAACGTGAGTTAATCATCGGTGACCGTCAAACTGGTAAAACAGCAGTTGCACTTGATACAATCATTAACCAAAAAGATGAAGACATGATTTGTATCTACGTAGCAATTGGACAAAAAGAATCAACTGTACGTAACGTAGTAGAAACACTACGTAAGCACGGTGCATTAGAGTACACAATCGTTGTAACTGCATCTGCTTCTCAACCAGCTCCATTATTATACCTAGCTCCTTACGCTGGTGTAACAATGGGTGAAGAGTTCATGTACAATGGTAAACACGTATTAGTAGTATATGATGACTTATCAAAACAAGCAGCGGCTTACCGTGAGCTGTCATTACTATTACGTCGTCCTCCAGGTCGTGAAGCTTACCCAGGGGATGTATTCTACTTACATTCTCGCTTATTAGAGCGTGCAGCAAAATTAAGTGATGCAAGAGGCGGCGGTTCTTTAACTGCACTACCTTTCATCGAAACACAAGCAGGGGACGTATCTGCATACATCCCAACAAACGTAATTTCTATTACGGATGGACAAATCTTCTTACAATCTGATCTATTCTTCTCTGGCGTACGTCCAGCGATCGATGCGGGTACTTCTGTATCTCGTGTAGGTGGATCTGCTCAGATTAAAGCGATGAGTAAAGTATCAGGTACACTTCGTCTTGACCTTGCATCTTACCGTGAGTTAGAAGCGTTCGCTCAGTTCGGTTCTGACCTTGATAAAGCAACTCAAGCGAAATTAAACCGTGGTGCTCGTACTGTTGAGGTATTAAAACAAGGATTACACAAACCATTACGTGTAGAGAAACAAGTTATCATTCTTTACGCTTTAACACGTGGATTCCTAGATGATATCCCAGTAGTAGATATCACTCGTTTTGAAGAAGAATTCCATGCTTGGTTAGATTCTAATGCGACTGACTTATTAGAAGAAATCCGCACAACTAAGAAACTTGCGGATGACGACAAATTTGCAGCAGCAATCAATGGATTTAAAAAAGTATTTGTAGCTTCTGAATAATAAAAGCGGAAGCGGCTCGTTCTGAATGTGAGGGGGATGGAGCTTCTGACGAAGAGGCGGTGTTTGCCTCGTAGGAAGAAGTGAAGCCACCGAGCATTCAAGCCGCTGGAGCTAGATAGTATATATAAAAGGCATCTCGGGCTCTGAGATTGCTAAAGGTCATGTAAAGGAAAAGAGTAGGTGCACCTATTCTTTTCCTTCAATCATGAGCAAGAATATCTTGCAACGTAGATTAGGAAGAGGATTCTTACTAATCGTGCCAACTTCCGGAAAAAAGGTGGTGAAAACCTGTGGCATCTTTACGCGATATAAAAGCGAAGATTAACTCGACAAAGAAAACGAGTCAAATTACGAAAGCGATGGAGATGGTATCTGCATCTAAGTTAAACCGTGCAGAGCAAAATGCTAAATCTTTCGTTCCGTATATGGAAAAGATTCAAGAAGTAGTAGCGAGCATTGCGCAAGGAAGCAAAGGGATTAATCATCCAATGCTAAATGCGCGTCCTGTAAAGCGTACAGGATACATCGTTATTACGTCTGATCGCGGACTAGCAGGTGGTTATAACAGTAACGTATTACGTACAGTAAGTAACGTAATTCGTGAACGTCATAATATGGATTCAAACCAATATTCTATTATTGTGCTTGGACGACTAGGACGTGATTATTTAAAACGTCGCGGCTTTAACATTATTGATGAAGTAGTTGGATTATCTGACCATCCATCATTTACTGATATTAAAGACCTTGCTTCTCGAGCAATTGCGATGTTCGCAGATGGTGCTTATGATGAGCTGTACATTTACTACAACCATTACGTAAGTAAAATTTCACAAGAGGTAACGGAAAATAAAATTTTACCGCTTACTGATGTGGCGTCTGACAAACCAACGACAGCTTATGAATTCGAACCTTCTGAAGAAGAAATTTTAAAAGTACTATTGCCACAATACGCAGAAAGCTTAGTGTACGGTGCATTACTAGATGGTAAAGCAAGTGAACACGCAGCGCGTATGACAGCAATGAAGAGTGCTACAGACAACGCAATGGAAGTTATCGATTCACTTACACTTTCATTCAACCGTGCGCGTCAGGCAGCGATTACGCAAGAAATTACGGAAATCGTTGGTGGAGCAGCAGCGTTAGAATAGTATTAAAAAGTGGAAGCGGCTCTGTCAAAAGAGTCGCGTAAGCTATAAACCAATAAAAAATTAAAAGCTAGCTGCTCGTAGAAAGTTGGCTAATTAAAAGAAAGCTAGGAGGGAACCCGATGAATAAAGGGCGCGTTACGCAAATCATGGGTCCGGTTGTAGACGTTAAGTTTGATGGCGGAAAGCTACCAGAAATCTACAACGCCCTTACGGTAAAACAAAGCAACGAAAACGGAAGTATTAACTTAACATTTGAAGTTGCACTTCATTTAGGTGATGATACAGTTCGTACAGTTGCAATGTCTTCCACAGATGGACTTGTTCGTGGCACAGAAGTAGAAGATACTGGTAAACCAATCTCTGTACCAGTTGGTGATGTAACACTTGGTCGCGTATTTAACGTATTAGGTGATGCAATTGACTTAGATGGTGAGGTTCCTGCAGATGTACATCGTGATCCAATTCACCGTCAAGCACCTGCATTCGAAGAATTATCTACTAAAGTAGAAATTCTTGAAACTGGTATTAAAGTAGTAGACTTACTTGCTCCTTACATTAAGGGTGGTAAGATCGGCCTATTCGGTGGTGCCGGCGTAGGTAAAACAGTATTAATTCAGGAATTAATTAACAACATCGCACAAGAGCACGGTGGTATCTCTGTATTCGCTGGTGTAGGTGAGCGTACTCGTGAGGGTAATGACTTATACCACGAAATGAGCGATTCTGGCGTAATCAAGAAAACTGCGATGGTATTCGGACAAATGAACGAGCCACCTGGAGCACGTCAACGTGTTGCATTAACAGGTTTAACAATGGCTGAGCATTTCCGTGATGAGCAAGGACAAGACGTACTTCTGTTCATCGATAACATCTTCCGTTTCACGCAAGCGGGTTCTGAAGTATCTGCCCTTCTTGGTCGTATGCCATCTGCGGTAGGTTACCAACCAACACTTGCAACAGAAATGGGTCAATTACAAGAGCGTATTACATCTACAAATAAAGGGTCTATCACGTCTATCCAAGCGGTATATGTACCAGCCGATGACTATACTGACCCAGCACCAGCTACAACGTTCGCTCACTTAGATGCAACAACAAACTTAGAGCGTCGTTTAACACAAATGGGTATTTACCCAGCCGTAGATCCATTAGCATCTACATCTCGTGCACTTTCTCCAGAAATTGTAGGAGAAGAACATTATGAAGTAGCTCGTCAAGTACAGCAAACTTTACAACGTTATAAAGAGCTTCAAGATATCATCGCTATCTTAGGTATGGATGAGTTATCTGAAGAAGATAAGTTAGTTGTACATCGTGCTCGTCGTATTCAATTCTTCTTATCTCAAAACTTCCACGTAGCTGAGCAGTTTACAGGTCAAAAAGGTTCTTACGTACCTGTAAAAAATACAGTTAGTGGTTTCAAAGAAATTCTAGAAGGAAAATATGATGACCTTCCAGAAGATGCATTCCGCTTAGTAGGTGGCATTGAAGAAGTTATTGAAAACGCGAAGAAAATGATGGCGTAAGGCCTTAGGAGGGACGAAGTATGAAGACATTTCCAGTCAGTATTGTAACTCCTGATGGACCGGTTTACGAAAAAGAAGTAGAAATGGTAAGTGTAAAAGCAGAGAGTGGGGAAATGGGGATCTTACCAGGTCACATTCCAACTGTTGCACCATTAAAAATTAGTGCAGTTCGTCTGAAAAATGGTGGACACACTGATTATGTAGCAGTAAGCGGTGGCTTTATCGAAGTTCGTCCAGATAAAGTGACTGTATTATCATCATCTGCTGAAGAAGCAAACCATATCGATATCCATCGCGCAAATGAAGCGAAGCGTCGCGCTGAGCAACGTCTGCAAGATAAACAAGCACATGTTGACTTTAAACGTGCAGAAATGGCATTACAACGTGCCGTGAACCGTTTAAACGTTTCCGATATGAAGTAAAAAAATCCGTAAGGGCTTTGCCTTTACGGATTTTTTTTTGTTTGTTTTATGGATAATTTTACAAAACTGGTATAATTATATTGATGCTTGTATAAGTAGAAGTGTACAACAATTTATATTTCATAAAGGGGATGAATCAATGATTGGTGAAATGAAGCGAGAAGCATTGTACTCTTTAAAGGGAAAATGGGGACTAGGTGTTGGATCAACAATTTTATATTTTATTTTAAGTTATGTCGTTTCGATGGCTGCAATGCTTATACTATTAATTCCAGGAATTATTATATTTCTCTCAGTTGCAAGCTTAACTGGATCATTTGAAGAGGAAACGATGTCAATTGGAGCAGGTATTACCTTTGGGATTTTTTATTTCATTATGATAATTTTGAGTAACGCATCGTATGGGATTACGTCATATGGTTATACAAATGTATTTTTACAGATTAGTAAACGAGAAGATGCTAAAGTAGATTACTTATTTGAAGGATTTCGTGGCTTTAAAAGAATGATGAAAACAATGTGGGCAATGCTTGCTATTTTGTTATATACAGGTACATGGATTCCGATGCTGTTAATAGGCTTATTTGCATTGTTAGGTGAAGAAGGGAATACGTCATTTGCAATAGCTTTCTTCGTACTATTAGCAATTTCAATTGTTGGTATGATTGTGATGTATTTTTCTTATGCACTGACGTATTATGTGATGATTGAAAATCCAGAATATAGTGTTTCGCAGGCGATGAAGGAAAGTAAGAATCTTATGAAGGGTCATAAGTTAGATTTGTTTCTTTTATGGCTGAGCTTCATAGGATGGGCTATTTTAGCGCTTTTTACTTTTGGAATAGGATTTCTTTGGCTTAGTCCGTATATGAGTACGACGACAGCACACTTTTATCGCTATATTTCAAAAGGTGAATTTCAATAGGAACATGCTATACTAATAGAATTATTGTGTATAGGAGGCGAGGCTACGCATGATTAGTGATTTAAAAGGAGAAGCACTAGATTCATTAGAGGGAAAATGGGGATTAGCTGTTGGAGCTACACTACTCATTTCAATTCTTATCACGGCTTTTAGTTTTAGTGTTGATTGGGGATTTTCTTTAATTTTCGGTTGGCAAAAAACAAATGGTTCACTTTCAACGAATATTCTTACATTTTTTGTTACTGGACCGTTAACTTTAGGTGGATATTATCTTGGTTTAAATATCCTTCGTGAAAAGCAAGCTAGTATTGGTAATGTATTCGTTTGGTTTTCAGAGGGAAAGAGATTTCTAAAATCATTTTTATTATATTTATTAGTAAATCTTTATCTTTTCTTATGGATGTTATTGTTCATTATTCCAGGTATTATTAAATCATTTTCTTATGCGATGACATACTTTATTATAAACGATCATCCTGAGTATTCACTGAACCAGGCTATTACAGAAAGTCGTCGTATGATGGATGGACATAAGATGGAGTATTTCATTTTATGTTTAAGTTTTATTGGCTGGTTTATATTAAGTTGTATTACATTAGGGATTGGATTCTTATGGTTAATTCCATATTTCTATACAACATCTGCAGCTTTTTACGAAGAGATCGCAGAAGAATATTATGAGAAAAATATTTAGCACTAAAAAACCCCCGGTATGAATTATTTGTTCATACTGGGGGTTTTTTGTAGAAACTTTATAAACTCATTACTAGTAAGTGGTTTACTGAAATAGTAACCTTGCATATATTTACAGTTATGTTTTTGCAGAAACTTAAGTTGTTTTTCGGTTTCAATTCCTTCGGCAACGACTGAAAGATTTAAAGTATTTGCGAGGGAAAGTATTGTAGAAACGATGGCTCGTTCTTCAGGACGATGATCAGCTAATTGTGTAAATTCTCTCGGTACTTTTAATGTGTCGATTGGAAAAATTGATAAATAAGCAAGAGAAGAATACCCAGTACCGAAGTCATCAATGGAAGTTTGGATACCGTACTCTTTTAATTGCTTCAGTCTTAATAACGTTTCTTTCTCGTCAATCATTGCAATTCTTTCTGTTAACTCAAGGGTTACATATTTTGGATCGACTTGCACGTCGTTTAATATTTGTGAAATGCTTTCGATTAATTGATCTTGCCGGAACTCTTTTGCGGATAGATTAACACTTATTTTTAAATTTTGGTAGCCAAAGGTATGCCATATTTTTAATTGGAGACAAGCTTCTTGTAATACCCAATGTCCAAGTGGGACTACTTGTGGCGTCTCTTCTACAATTGGAATAAACTCACATGGTGAAATGTCACCTAATAGTGGGTGTTTCCAACGTATTAAAGCTTCAGCACCGATAATTTTATTTGTTGTCGTATCAATTTGTGGTTGATAAACGAGATAAAATTCTTTGTTTACTAAAGCGATTGGCAAATCTTTTTCAATTCGAGCTTTTCGTTCCATTTTTTTATATAGTTCTTTCGTGTAAAGAGAGCTACCGTTTTTTCCTTTATTCTTTGCTTCGTACATGGCCATATCAGCATGCTGCAAAATGGATAGCGGATCTTCACCTGCTTCAGGATATATTGCAATTCCGATGCTCGGTGAGATTTGTAAATGTTGATTTTCGATTTCAAATGGCTCATTCATGGCCGCCACAATCCTATCAGCTATTTTTTGGACATCTGGCTTTTTTTTGTAATTCTCGATAAGGATTGTGAACTCATCCCCAGCTAGCCGTGCGAGTTTCATATTTGATGTTGCTATTTTTTCGAGCCTTTTTGCTACTGCGATGAGTAATAGGTCTCCTACTCGATGACCGAGGGTATCATTAATAACTTTAAAACGGTCTAGGTCGAGAAACATAACAGCAAAAGGCTTTTTCGATATTTTTGCTCGTGCAATTGCTTGTTCTAAATGTTGATGAAATGCACGACGATTTGCAAGCTCTGTTAAAGTATCATGGTATGCTAGGAAGTTGATTTGTTCTTGTTGTTGTTTGCTTTCCGTAATATCTTTAATCATTAAATAAACCCCAGAAATTTTCTCCTTTAAAAAGATCGGTACGGCGGTAACGTGCAAGTAGTAAATATCTCTGTTTTTATGGTATGCCCGTATTTCTAAAGAGATAGAATATCCCTTTTTCACACGATGAAAGGCGTTAATCATTTCTTCTAAATCTTCTTCGTATATGAGTGAGTAGTAAGGCTGGTTTAATAATTCATTCGTTTGATAACCGAGTAAAGTAGTACCAGCGTTATTTACTTTGAGAAAATTGCCGTACAAATCTAATGTGAAGATTGGATCTGGATGATGCTCGTATAAAGATTTAAACATTTGTTGATTATGATAAAGTTCATTTTTCTGTTCTACTAAATCTTCTGTACGTAGTTTAATTTGTTTCTCGAGTTCTGAGTTGAATTGCATTTGAGCTAGCAATAATATTTTATTTTGTTTTCGAACTAAACTATGACGTATGAGAACGAAAGAGAAAGTTATTATAAGTCCGATTACTATAATAGGCGCAAAAACGTATTCAACTAATATAAAAACAATAAGCATTACTACCGAAATATACGGTAATGATAATCGGATTGATTCACCAATTTTAGGTGTTAGTAGTACTTGTTCTTGTTTTTCAGGCTCTTTTGTATGGAGAATACAGGCGATTGCTACTAGTGCTAAGGTTACTTGATAGAAAGGAGTAACTGTAAACATAGAATACTCTGGTATGAAGTATTTTATATAAGCATAAATCGCATCTGTAGTAGCATATAAAATTAAAGCACTGCCAAGAAGTGCACCGACCTTTTTAGGTAATAAGGATAGTGGTTTAAATAAAAGGTTGATTCCTATTAAGAGAAAGAGTAAATCAGCCATTGGATAGGTAAGTTGAACAAATATGTCGATATAGGATGTTGTAAAGATGTGAATAGTTCGTTCAATAAGTAAGTAGTAACTTAAAGTAAATTGGGCTGTAACGATAATACAAATATCACATAGCATAAAAAGTTTTTCTAATAAATCTCGGTTGTAAATGATTTCGTATAGAAAGGCAAACGTAAAGCTAACTAAAAAAAGTAAGTAAAAAAAGTCAGATGGATCAACGAACGTATAGAAGTCTTTTACAATTAAACGCTGATAGGCAACGACTATATCACCGATAAAATAAGAGAGAGCTCCAACAGATAATATGATCCAAAATAAACGAGATAGCCCTTCTTTCATGTTTGAAAAATAAAGTATATAACTACAAGCGATAATATCAATTAATAGGGTACTCGTTCCGATTAATAGCTGAAAAGGAAATGAGTATTCATACAGAAAAGGCATCGCTACATAGTGAAGCGTTATAGACAGCAATACAATGCTTATAAGAATACTTACATGTGTTTGTTTTTTCATTTATATCACCTACGGTTTCTTGAAAAGCATATATAAGTTTTATATTTATTTTGCACAATTATAGCAAGTTGTAAAGATAGATTTTAATAATTCTTGTTTCTGTCTCCTAACATATCGACATAGGAATTTGAAGTTTGCTATAATGATTAGAATAGTTGAATTATTTAGAAAAATTTAAAAATAATAATTACTGCAACTAGGACATATTGTTTACTATGTGAACTTGTTCTTAATTTAGGGGGGAGGGTTTCACAATGGCAAGTGTATATGAAAATAGTTATATGATCGTTTTGATTTTCTTGCTATTAGGTATATTGCTGCCGGTAGTGGCTCTTATATTAGGCAGGATGCTGCGCCCAAATAAACCAAGTGCAGCAAAGGCGACGACGTATGAGAGTGGAATTGAGCCTTTTCATGATGCAAACATTCGGTTTCATGCTCGTTATTATATTTTCGCTTTATTGTTTGTGATCTTTGATGTAGAAACTTTATTTTTATATCCTTGGGCTGTTGCGTATGACAAGCTAGGTTTATTTGCATTAATTGAAATGCTCATCTTTGTTGTAATGTTGCTAGTTGGATTAGCGTATGCTTGGAAAAAGAAGGTGTTACAATGGTTATAAATTTTGAGGAATTACATCCAAATGAACGAGCAGAATTAGAACGAAATATCTTTTTTTCTACATTGGAACAGTTGAAAGGATGGGCGAGGAGCAATTCTTTATGGCCGATGACATTCGGACTGGCGTGCTGTGCAATTGAAATGATGGGAGTAGGCTCATCACATTATGATTTAGATCGATTTGGGTCATTTTTTCGGACTTCACCAAGGCAATCGGACGTCATGATTGTATCGGGAACGGTAACGAAGAAGATGGCTCCTATTGTTCGGCGCTTATATGATCAAATGCCCGAACCGAAATGGGTTATTGCGATGGGATCTTGTGCGACAGCAGGTGGTCCGTATGTAAATTCATATGCTGTTGTAAAAGGTGTAGACCAAATTGTACCAGTTGATGTGTATATTCCTGGTTGTCCCCCAAATCCAGCTGCTTTAATTTATGGAATTAATAAATTAAAAGAAAAAATTCGTTACGAAGCAAAGACCGGGAAGCAGGTGACGAATAAATGAGTAATCCAAATAAAGATTTAGAGGAGTTGAAAAAAGAAGCAGCTAGGCGTGCAAAAGAAGAGGCGAGAAAACGCCTTGTAGCGAAACACGAGGCGGAAATAAGTAAGCTTGAGGAAGAAGGTCAAGAAAAAGAGAAAGCGCTACCAAAAAATAATGATATTACTATAGAAGAAGCAAAACGACGTGCAGCAGCAGCTGCCAAAGCAAAAGCGGCGGCGTTAGCGAAGCAGAAAAGAGAAGGAACAGAAGAAGTAACGGAAGAAGAAAAAGCGAAAGGCAAGGCGAAGGCGGTGGCAGCGGCCAAGGCAAAAGCGGCAGCGTTAGCGAAGCAGAAAAGAGAAGGAACAGAAGAAGTAACGGAAGAAGAAAAAGCGAAGGCGAAGGCAGCAGCGGCTGCCAAAGCAAAAGCGGCGGCGTTAGCGAAGCAGAAAAGAGAAGGAACAGAAGAAGTAACGGAAGAAGAAAAAGCGAAGGCAGCGGCAGCGGCCAAGGCAAAAGCGGCGGTGTTAGCGAAGCAGAAAAGAGAAGGAACCGAGGAAGTAACGGAAGAAGAAAAAGCGAAGGCGGTGGCAGCGGCCAAGGCAAAAGCGGCAGCATTGGCGAAGCAGAAAGCCTCGCAAGGTGATGGGGATTCGGGAGATGAAAAGGCAAAGGCAATTGCAGCGGCAAAAGCGAAAGCAGCAGCGGCTGCAAGAGCGAAGACAAAGGGGGCTGAAGGTAAGAAAGAGGATGAGCCGAAGCAGGAAGAACTGTCCGTAAATCAGCCGTATTTAAATCAGTATGTTGAGGCTATTAGGGAGAAGTTAGGAGAGGGTGCATTAGTAGATTCCTATATTAATAAACTGTCAAAGGATGTGCCAACTCTTGTGGTGGATCCCGAAAAATATTATGAAGTGATGGAGTTACTGCGATTCCATGAGGGACTTGCTTTTGATTATATGTCAGAGCTACATGCGACGGATTTTGTGACACATATGGAAGTGTATGTTCATTTGTTTTCATATGGTAAGAAACAATCGGTAGCGGTGAAGGTAAAGCTAGACCGGGAAGCGCCGCAAGTCGAATCTGTGACAGCGCTTTGGAAAGGGGCTGACTGGCCGGAGAGAGAAGCGTACGATTTGCTCGGTATTGTATTTAAAGGGCATCCGAATTTAACGCGTATTTTAATGCCAGATGATTGGGTAGGATATCCGCTTAGAAAAGACTATGAACCGTATGATGTGGAGGTGTAGCTATGATCCGCACGGAAGAGATGCTTTTGAATGTAGGACCTCAGCATCCGAGTACACATGGTGTGTTCAGGCTCGTAATTAAGATTGACGGGGAAATTATTAAAGAAGCTACACCGGTTATTGGGTATTTGCATCGCGGGACGGAAAAGATTGCTGAGAGCTTACAGTATACGCAAATTATCCCTTATACAGATCGAATGGACTATTTATCAGCCATGACGAATAATTACGTCATTTGCCATGCTGTAGAGACGATGATGGGGCTTGAAATTCCGGAGCGTGCCGAATACTTGCGAGTACTTGCGATGGAGCTAGGAAGAATTGCGAGCCATCTCGTTTGTTGGGGGACGAATCTTCTTGATATAGGAGCGGTCAGCCCGTTTCTGTACGCGTTTCGTGAACGAGAGATGATTATAAATTTATTAAATGAATTATGCGGGGCACGGCTTACTTTTAACTATATGAGAGTTGGTGGTGTGAAGTGGGATGCGCCAGATGGTTGGATTGAAAAGGTGGAAGAGTTTGTTCCGTATATGAGAGAGCAACTGGCAGGTTATCATGATCTTGTTAGCGGTAATGAGATTTTCTTAAATCGTGTGAAAGGCGTTGGTATATATAGCGCGGAAGAAGCGATTTCGTATTCTTTAAGCGGAGCAAATTTGCGGTGCACTGGAGTAAACTGGGATCTCCGCAAAGATGAGCCGTATTCGATTTATGATCGTTTTGATTTTGATATTCCTGTTGGAAGCGTGGGAGATGCTTGGGATCGCTACGTTTGCCGAATGCAAGAAATCGAGGAGTCTTTAAAGATTGTTGAGCAAGCGGTTCAGCAGTTCCCGAAAGATGGAGCTGTGCTGGCAAAAGTACCGAAAATTATTAAGGCACCTAAGGGAGAAGCGTTTGTACGTATCGAATCGCCGCGCGGAGAGATTGGTTGTTATATCGCTAGTGACGGAAAGAAAGAGCCGTACCGTTTGAAGTTTCGTAGGCCATCTTTTTATAACTTGCAAATTTTACCGAAGTTATTAAAAGGTGAAAACATCGCTAATTTAATTACGATTTTAGGTGGAGTTGATATTGTACTTGGGGAGGTTGATGGCTAATGATTGAGACGCTCTTACAATCACCTTCAAGCTGGACGAATTTCTTCATTTTTTTCGGATTAGCGGTACTTCTACTATTTGCAGTCCTTGGCTTCGTTACATATGGAATTTTGGCAGAACGGAAAGTGATGGGGTTTATGCAAGGGCGGATTGGACCAAACCAGGTTGGAGGCCGATTCGGTTTACTGCAAACGGTAGCTGATGTTTTAAAACTATTATTGAAAGAAGATAGTATTCCGAAAGCAGCAGATAAACCGCTGTTTATATTAGCGCCTGTCATTGCATTTGCACCAGCATTTATGGTGCTTGCAGTTATCCCGTTCACTGATAAATTTCAATTTGCAGATATTGGAGTCGGGTTACTTTATTATATTGCTGTTTCCGGTATTACGACGATAGGTGTTGTAACTGGGGGATGGGCATCGAATAATAAATATTCCCTTTTAGGAGGGATGCGTGCGGCGGCGCAAATGATTTCTTATGAGATTCCGCTCGTAATGAGTGTAATTGGTATCGTTTTGTTAGCTGGTAGCCTGAATTTAAATGAGATTGTAGCGGCGCAGGAGAAGGTTTGGTACATTTTCGTACAGCCAATTGGCTTCGTCGTTTTCTTAATCGCAGCAGTTGCAGAGTTAAATAGGACGCCGTTCGATTTGCCAGAAGCGGAGTCAGAACTTGTTTCTGGATATCATACGGAATACTCAGGGTTTCGCTGGGCGTTTTTCATGCTTTCAGAGTACGTATATTTCTTCGGGATGGCATCGTTAATTACAGTGCTCTTTTTAGGAGGATGGAATCCAGTCATGTTTCTTGGATTTATCCCAGGTGCCGTATGGTTTGCTTTGAAATTTAGCAGTGTAGTCTTTCTATTAATTTGGTTCCGCGTTACGTTTCCGCGTATAAGAGGTGACCAGTTAATGGAATTTGGATGGAAAGTATTATTGCCGATTGCACTTGCAAATATTTTCTTAACGGCATTGATTAAGGAGTTATTCTTCTAATCTATGAGGGGGGTGCCAGTAAGAGATGAAAGGACTATTTAAAGGGTTAAAATATACATTAAGTAATTTGAGTAAGAAGAAGGTAACGTATGATTATCCAAATCAACCGTTGCCGTTGCCAGACCGTTTTCGGGGGATTCAAAAATTTTATCCGGAGAAATGTATTGTTTGTAATCAATGCTCTAACATTTGTCCGACAGACTGTATTCAGTTAACAGGAAAGAAACATCCGGATCCTACGAAAAAAGGGAAAATTATCGACACGTACGATATTAATTTTGAAATTTGTATTCTTTGTGACTTATGTACAGAAGTTTGTCCGACAGAGGCAATTGTCATGACAAATAACTTTGAACTCGCGGAATATTCACGTGATGATTTATTTAAAAATTTGCAGTGGCTTGACGAAAACGACGAAAACGTCAGGAAGGAGAATAAGGCATGAATGGCGAGTTTGTAGCATTCTTTATACTATCCTTGTCTGCAATTATCGGCGGTGTTCTTATGTTGAACTTAACGAAAGTTATGCACATGATGCTAGCTCTCGTTCTAACATTCCTCAGCATTGCAGGTTTGTATTTTCTTTTATCAGCCGAATTTATAGGCGTTGCACAAATTTTACTTTACTCTGGTGCAATCACAATTATTATGATTTTCGGCATTATGTTAACGAAACATAACGCGGAAAATGAATCGCGTCTTACTCTTCGAAAATGGATTATCTTCTTTGCAGTTGTAGCATTTGGAGCAGTTATGTATTTCGCTGTTAATAATGTTGATTTTGCAAATGAAAGCACACAAGGAAGTTTACCTCTCCATGAAAACAACACACTTCAAATCGGTACGCTTCTCTATTCAAAATATATTATCCCATTTGAACTAACTTCAGTTATTTTACTTGTAGCACTCGTTGGCGCGATTATACTTGCGAAAAAGGACGAGAAAGAGGAGGAATCCAATGAGTAGCGTTCCAGCTTCTGCATATTTAACACTTGCGATTATTTTGTTTTGCATCGGTCTATTTGGAGCTTTAACAAAGCGGAATACAGTAATCGTATTAGTTTGTATCGAATTAATGCTGAATGCTGCCAATTTAAACTTAGTGGCGTTTAGTAAATTAGGCTTATTTCCGAATTTAACAGGTCAAATTTTCTCACTGTTTACGATGGCTGTAGCGGCAGCGGAAGCGGCGGTAGGACTCGCCATTTTAATTGCTTTATATCGTAATCGTACGACAGTTCAGGTGGATGAAATGGATACGCTTAAAGGATAGCATTGTGACCGAAAAAGGGGGAAGGAAACAATGATCGATTATGCATGGCTCATACCGCTTTTCCCACTCGTTTCGTTTTTGTTACTTATTATATTCGGGAAGAAAATTAGAGAAGGAAGCAGCGTACTTAGTATTTTTTTCGTCTTTCTCTCCTTTATACTTGCGGTACTTGTGTTAATAGAAAGATTTTCAGAAGCAAGCGTGAAGCATAAGTGGGTGTGGCTTAGAGCTGGAGATGTGGATATATCATTCGGCTTTGAAGTGACTGCATTAGGAGCTTTAATGTTATTTATCGTGACGCTTGTGAGTCTACTTGTACATGTGTATTCGAAAGGTTATATGAAAGGTGATGAACGATTACCAACCTTTTACGCATATTTAGGACTCTTTACATTTGCGATGTTAGGGCTTGTTATATCAACGAATTTATTACAACTTTATATATTTTGGGAATTAGTTGGTCTTGGTTCATTTTTACTTATCGGTTTTTATTTCTTTAAAGAAGAAGCAAAGGCTGCTGCAAAAAAGGCTTTTATTATGACCCGTATTGGGGATGTTGGTTTATTTATCGGGATGATTTTAATTTTTTGGTACGCAGGTAGTTTTGAATATGACGCAATATTTAGGGCGATTTATACAGGGGATCTACCTCCTTACATGATTACAATAACAGCGATATTAATTTTTATCGGGGCGATGGGGAAATCAGGTCAGTTCCCGCTTTATACGTGGTTGCCAGATGCAATGGAGGGGCCAACGCCCGTTTCGGCACTTATTCACGCGGCGACGATGGTCGCAGCTGGCGTATATTTAGTAGCGACGATGTTTCCTCTGTTTTCAGCAAGTACAGTGGCGATGCAGACAGTGGCAATCGTTGGAGCTTTCACTGCAATCTTTGCGGCCTCTATCGGTCTTGTGCAAACAGATATAAAGAGGGTGCTTGCTTATTCTACAGTTAGCCAGCTCGGGTACATGATGCTCGCGTTAGGTTCTGCCGGTTATGTAGCTGGTATATTCCATTTAACGACACACGCTTTTTTTAAAGCACTACTATTTTTGGCGGCAGGAAGTGTAATTCATGCTGTGCATACGCAAAACATTAATAAAATGGGCGGTTTACAGAAGAAGATGAAAGTAACTGGTACGCTATTTTTAATAGGTACTCTTGCCATTAGCGGTGTTCCGCTCCTTTCCGGTTTTTTCAGCAAAGATGAAATTTTAGCGGCGACGTGGATGAATGGCAATTACGTTTTATTTACTTTAGCGGTAATTGCGGCGTTTTTAACAGCGTTCTATATGTTCCGCCTATACTTTCTTGTCTTTACTAGAGAAACGAAGACGAAGGAAGAAGTGCATGAATCGCCTCGCGTTATGACGTATCCAATGATTGTTCTCGGCGTTCTCGCAGTAGTGGCAGGATATATAAATACACCATGGTTTGGGACGTTTCTCGGAGATTGGTTGACGAAAGATGTAGGGTTTAAGGTTGAAGAAGCGCATGGACCAGTTTGGATTATGATTGTTGCGACACTCGTTTCATTTGCGGGAATTGCTCTTGCATATTTCATATATGGCAAGAAATCAATTTCCAGAAATTGGGCTGGGGGTACGGAAACATCGCTTTATAATCTTTTGAAAGAAAAATATTATGTGGATGAACTATACAACATGACGGTGATTCCTATTACGAAAGGAATCGCTCATGTGCTTCGCTTATTTGAAGTGTATGTAGTTGAAGGAATTGCAGTTTTAATTGCAAGTGTAGTGAAAGGCACAAGTAATCTTGGATCGAAACTTCAAAACGGGAATGTACAAGTGTACGGTACTGTAACGGCGGTTTCGCTCGCTGTACTCGTCATTATTTTGCTCTATACGGGAGGGGATTTACGATGAATGATTTGTTGTTAACGTTCTTCATTTTTTCCCCGCTTTTAGGAATTTTATTGCTTGTATTAACACCGAAAAAGGAATTGCGTACAGTGCGAGCGCTTGGCTTATTTGGGACGGCACTTCCATTTGGAATCGCTATCGTCCTCGCTTGTACATATGCTTCTGGAAAGAATTTGTCACTATTTGATGAAAAGGTGAAATGGATTAAGTTCGGAGATTTTACAGCGGTAGATAAAAGGTGGTTTTCTATTTATTACGAGCTCGGTATTGATGGTTTGTCGCTTGTCATGATGGTATTGACGGCTCTTCTAGCGATGCTTGCAGCAATTGCAGCCTTTTCTATTAAAAGAAATTTAAAAGCATTTTATATGCTATTACTCATGCTAGAAATAGGAATGCTCGGCGTCTTTGCTGCTCAAAACTTAATGTTGTTTTTTATCTTCTTTGAAATTACGTTGCCACCAATGTTCTTATTAATTGGAAAGTGGGGAAAATTGTCGAGTGAAAAGGCTGCGTATAGTTATTTAATATATAACGGTATTGGCTCAGCTATTTTGCTCATTGTTTTCTCAATTTTGTTCGCGAAAACAGGTACAACAAATATTGTGGAGCTGAAAGAGATATTAAGAAGCGTAAACGCAGAGGGAGCACTCGTCATCCCAAGTAGTTTGCAGCTTAGTGTATTTATTGCCATAATGATTGCTTTTGCAATTAAACTACCTGTTTTTCCGTTGCACCGCTGGATGGTCAATGTACACATAGAAGCGCATCCAGCTGTAGTTATGCTTCATGCGGGTGTTTTGCTGAAGATTGGAGCGTACGGTATTATTCGCTTCGGGAAAGGGCTATTCCCGGAATATTTTCACGATGTTGCAACGCTAATTGCGATATTAGGCGTAATTAATCTACTATACGGTGCCTTTTTAGCGCTCATCCAAACGGACTTTAGGAAAGTACTGGCTTACTCTAGTATTTCGCATATGGGAATTGTGTTAATGGGGCTTGCGTCACTTAATGCACCTGGTACACAAGGAGCGCTATTCCAAGTTGTATCACATGGTTTAATTGCAGCCTTGCTATTCTTTCTACTGGGTGTTATAGAACAACGATTTGGAACTTCGGATATTACGGTGCTAGGCGGACTTGCGAAAAGTGTACCGATACTTAGCGGATTCTTTTTAGCAGGAGGAATGGCATCGCTTGGATTACCAGGGATGTCTGGGTTTGTTAGTGAATTTCTTGCCTTTCTCGGTTTATTTCAAGGAGAGCCCGTCATTGCTGCAGTCGGTGTGATTGGCATCATTTTAACCGCTGTATATGTATTAAGGGCGACACTTCAAGTGACATTTGGAAAGAAAGAGTGGGAAGCAAAATCTGATATACACGGATGGGAGTATGTCCCTGTTTTACTACTTATCTTTTGTATTATTGCAATTGGAGTTATGCCAGAGATACTAGGGGATCCGCTTCAAAATACATTGAAAACATTGGGGGTGAAATAGGATGGATATGAATACGTTACTTAGCTTATCGTGGTATCTAATGGTGCCAGAATTTATTATTCTCGGCGCCGCCATCCTCCTTTCCATATGTGATTTGTTTTTTAAGCTGAACCATAGATATGTAGCTCTTGGTGCGATTGCTGCTATCGTATTAGCAATCGTGTCATTAATTACGCTATATAGCGAACCGGCAGGAGATATTTTAGATGGATCGTTTGTGTTAGATGGATTTTCAAAAGGGTTTAAAACATTGCTATTAGGTGCCTCAGCCCTCATTTTATGCACCGCAATGAGCGATGATAAGAAGAATCCAATTGAAGATAAGGGTGAATATTATTACTTATTTTTAATTGCACTTCTTGGTGCGATGTTCATGGCTTCTAGTGTTGATTTCATTACCCTTTTCGTTGGTTTGGAGTTACTTTCACTTTCTTCCTATATTTTAGTAGGAATACAAAAAAAGAGCCGTGCATCAAATGAAGCGGCAATGAAATACGTCATTAGCGGAGGAATTGGAACGGCGATTACGCTCTTCGGAATGAGTTATTTATACGGTATTACAGGTTCAACTAACATTGTAGATATGCAAAAGGTACTCACTGGGGAACTCGCTAGTGGTATTCAGTTATTGTTAGCTCTCGCATTTCTTTTATTGCTAGTTGGTCTCTCATTTAAAATTGCCACAGTGCCGTTTCATATGTGGGCACCTGATGTGTATGAAGGAGCGGCTACACCAGTTACTGCTTTTCTTGGAACGATTTCTAAAATTGCTGGTTTCCTACTCATTATTCGTTTGTTCCTTATGGTTTTTGCAAGTGTATTAATACAAGGAGATATGCAATCTTTATATGGGCATATGAGTATATATATTGCGGTGCTAGCAAGTATTACGATGATTGTTGGGAATGTAGTCGCGTTAAAACAATACAATATAAAGCGTTTATTTGCTTATTCGGGCATTGCTCATGCAGGGTATTTACTCGTTCCACTTGTGGCATTATCACCATTTACGATGGATAGCATGTGGTTTTATATGCTGGCATACATGCTTATGAATATAGGTGCATTTGCTATCATCCACGGCTTAATCTTACAAAATGATGAGGAAAATATAACGATTTTCACAGGTTTATATAAAAGGTCGCCATTTACAGCGATTATGATGACAATCTTTATTTTATCGTTGGCTGGGATACCAGGAACGGCTGGCTTCATTGGAAAGATTAATATCTTTTTAGGCGCGCTTCATGTAGAGCCAGCACATTACGTACTAGCTTCGATTATGATGGGTACGACGGTTGTTTCATTCGTATATTATTTCCGTATTTTACAACAAATGTTTTTCCGCACAGGAGAGACAGAAGAGAGAATACGGTTACCGTTAAATATAAAGGTTGTTATGAGTCTTTGTGCAATTTCGATTGTAATACTAGGGATTATGCCGATGATTGGGTACAATTTCTTTTATGAATATTTTCCATTAATGAAAGATTTCTTCTTCTTAGGGAACGTGGTACAATAGTGAAAATAAAAGGTGTGGAGTCAGTACTCTGCGCTTTTTATTTTGTGTTAACTTGTAATGTAGATATACGTTTTTGGAAAGAAAATCACGATGTAAAATGTAAAATGTAAGATGTCTATGTGCATTTGAAAAAGTGTAGCTCCTACTTATTATGGTATCGTTTTTATATTCTTTCATAAGTAGTAGCTGAGTAAAAAGGGGTCGATTTTTTGGCACAACTTTTAGGGCAACAAGCACTGATTGCCATTGTTTCGCATTTATTGTTTATTACCATTACGTGGTGGGCCTTACAAGGCATTCACATTGAGCGTTTAATGAAGTCCGGAAAAGTGCTGCAGACGCGAGTATTACTCATCTTAATTACAATTGCAATTGGGACATCTGTAAGTAACTTTTTCCTTGATTATTTAGGCTATTCGAAGAGTTTAACGTATTTAGTAAAGTAAGTGTATAGAACCTCAAATCTCCGTTAACAATGGGGATAGGAGGGGATGAAATTGAAGCTTAAAGCCATTCTTATTGTTGCACTTAGTGTTGTTTTATTTTTGGTTGGATATAGAGAGATGAAACCGATAAGCGATGAACAGAAAATGGAGAGCATGATCAAGGCTTTAGAGAAAAATGATGCTAAAGTAGAAAAATGGTCATGGTTAGCGAGAGAAACAAAAACAATTTCTAACATACATACGTTTCAAAAGTTGTTAAACGATGTGAAGGAAAAGGCAAATATTCAAAAGTGGGAAGTAGAGCAATCTCCAGATGGATATAAAGCTACATCCTATAAAAAGCTTTCTTCTTATGAAGAACGAGTAGTAGTAACTTGGAGTAAAGAAAATACTAAAGAAAACACTTTCATTATCTTTGAAGTGAGTGGGGCGAAATGGGACCCGAAGTATGTTCAAAACATGAATAAAATTTTTAGTGAAAAACCTATAATTTACACTTGTGTTCAAGGTGTACTGAATGATAAGATTGAAGGTGTTTTGCAAAATAAAACCAATCAGGTTTTGAAAGATCTTTCAGCAAGAGCGATCGAACAAGTAGAAGAAAGAGCATTTGTGTCAGTCTCCGCATACAATAAAAAGTGGGATGACGCTCTTTCAACAAATAGAGAGAAAATAAATGTGCAAATAGCAATACGTTCTACAGACAACAAAGATACAATTGTGGTTGGCACACCGATCATAACTTCTGAGTATTGAGTGAATAGATACTGAAAAAAGGACACGGAGGGGAATAATTTGGAAAAGATCATCGTCCGTGGCGGAAAGCGGTTAAACGGCACAGTGCGTGTTGAGGGCGCAAAAAATGCTGTATTACCTATAATCGCTGCAGCCCTATTAGCGAGTGATGGAAAGAATGTACTATCTGAAGTACCAGTTTTGTCTGATGTATACACAATTAATGAGGTATTACGTCATTTAAATGCTGAAGTCGTATTTGAAAATAATCAAGTAACAATCGATTCTTCTAAAGAACTAAACATTGAAGCACCATTTGAATATGTACGTAAAATGCGTGCATCTGTTCAAGTAATGGGACCATTATTAGCACGTAACGGTCGTGCTCGTATTGCACTTCCTGGTGGATGTGCAATTGGTTCACGTCCAATTGACCAACATTTAAAAGGCTTCGAAGCAATGGGAGCAAAAGTACAGGTTGGTAACGGTTTTGTTGAGGCATATGTTGAGGGAGAACTAAAAGGAGCTAAAATCTACTTAGACTTCCCAAGCGTAGGCGCGACAGAAAACATTATGTCTGCAGCTACATTAGCAAAAGGGACAACAATTCTTGAAAACGCAGCGAAAGAACCAGAAATCGTTGACTTAGCTAACTTCTTAAATGCGATGGGAGCGAAAGTACGCGGAGCTGGAACTGGAACGATTCGTATCGAAGGCGTTGATAAATTATATGGTGCAAACCACTCTATTATTCCTGACCGTATTGAAGCGGGAACATTCATGGTTGCAGCAGCAATTACTGGTGGAGACATCTTAATTGAAAATGCTGTACCTGAACATTTACGCTCAATTACAGCGAAAATGGAAGAAATGGGTGTTAAAATTATTGAGGAAAACGAAGGTGTACGTGTTATCGGCCCAGATAAGTTAAAAGCGGTTGATATTAAAACTATGCCTCACCCAGGTTTCCCAACAGACATGCAATCACAAATGATGGCATTATTACTACAAGCTGATGGAACAAGCATGATTACAGAAACGGTATTCGAAAACCGCTTTATGCACGTTGAAGAATTCCGTCGTATGAATGCTGATATTAAAATTGAAGGTCGTTCTGTTATTATGAACGGTCCAAACAGCTTACAAGGTGCTGAAGTAGCAGCAACTGATTTACGTGCTGCAGCTGCATTAATCTTAGCTGGTTTAGTATCAGAAGGTTATACTCGTGTAACTGAGTTAAAACATCTTGACCGTGGCTATGTAAACTTCCATAAGAAATTAGCTGCATTAGGTGCAACTATTGAACGTGTAAACGAAAAAGTAGAAGAAGTGAAAGAACAAGAAGTTTCTGATCTTCACGCTTAATTGAAATAGTCTCTATGTCTTTTGACATAGGGGCTATTTTTTTGGTTATTACTGTTATAGTCAATAAATTCTATACTTATGCACGTACCAGTAAAAATATTTAGAAAATTTCTGTTTTATACTCTTCCCCTTAAGTATGTTCTAAAAGAAAGAGTTGTTCCATAAGAATGAATGGAGTAAAGCTTTTATATTGGGGGAAAATAGGATGAAATTTTCAAAGCCACTTTTTATTACAGTAGCGCTCTTAATAGCGCTCGTTATCATTGTACCTGCAGCCCTTGTTATTCCATTTGCGAAAGCAAAAGTAGGGGAAGAAACGGCCTCTAAAACTCCTCCAGCGTTAGAAAGCATACCAGCTCCAGGAAAAGTAGATACAGCTGTTCAAGTTGCTGTATATCGCGAAAAACAGAAGAAGGTAGAAACATTACCTATGGAGGAGTATGTGACAGGTGTAGTAGCTTCTGAGATGAATGCCAGTTTTGAAATAGAGGCACTAAAGGCGCAGGCATTAGCAGCGAGAACATTTGTAGTACAACGTATGCTAAGCGGAGGAAAGAAAAATAATGCGGACGTGACAGATACGGTGAAAGATCAAGTGTACAAAAGCAAAGATGAATTGAAGAAGCAATGGGGTAATAACTACGAAAATAATTTGAAGAAAATCGAAGAAGCCGTTTCGAAAACAGCAGGACAAGTTTTAACGTATGATGGAAAACCAATTTCAGCATCCTTCTTTTCAACGAGTAATGGCCGAACAGAAAATGCAGCTGACTATTGGGGAAATGATTATCCGTACTTGAAAAGTGTAGATAGTCCGTGGGATCAAGCCTCTCCAAAGTTTACGAGCGAGCAAACATTTACAGTAGCTGATTTTCAAAAACGTCTCGGTGTGAAAGTATTAGCAGACGGGAAGGTTGGAAATATTAAAGACCTTACGGAAGGAAAGCGCGTAAAGGATGTAGCTTTTCAAGGAAAAACATTAACAGGAAAAGAAGTTCGTGAAAAGTTAGATTTACGTTCTTCTGATTTCACGTGGAAACAACAAGGAGATAAAATCATCGTTACGACAAAAGGCTTCGGTCACGGCGTTGGTATGAGTCAATACGGGGCGAACGGCATGGCAGCGGAAGGAAAGAAATATACAGATATCGTCGCTCATTACTATAAAGGCGTTGAAATAAAGACGATGAATGATTATGAAGGAAAACTGATGGTGAAGAAATAGGTGTCAGAACTCTGGCACCTATTTTTTTGTTTAAAATATCATAATTTTCCATTAACTGTTTGATATAATAGGATAAAAAGGCATTTGGGGGAAATGAAATGGCGTTACTAGAGCTGAAACAGTTAGGGAAGGCGAACCAGTTACCGGAAATGGAGCTAAAGGTTGAAAAAGGACAATGTATTGTTTTGCAATGCAATAATCATACAGCTAAAGTGTTACACCGCATTATTATTGGTGAAGAAGAAGCTTCAACTGGCAACGTACTGTTTGAAGGGGAAGCAATTGGAAAGAAAAATTATTCCCGCATAGGCTTTTGTTTTTTGAAGGATGAAGCATATGATCGTTTGAAGGTGAAGGAATACTTTAAGTTTTTAATAGGGCTTTATGAATCAAAGATAAGTATAGAAGAAGTTGTGCAGTCTGTTGGTCTCCTAGATAAGCTAAACGTTAAAATAGAAAAACTATCATTTTCAGAGAAGCGTCGTCTTCATATTGGACGAATGATGATTCATAATCCGGATTTAATCATTTTGGAAGAACCGGAGCAAAATGTAGATATAGAGAGTACGGTTATTATTCGAAAAGCAATTATGAAAATGAAAGAACAAGGAAAGGCAATATTTATTACGTCATCATTCCTATCGGATGCCCTTTCTTTAACAGAAGATGTATACATATTAAACAATGATGGTGTGAAAAAAGTAGAAATCGAACAAGAAGAAGTGGAAGAGGTGGATGAAGAAAAGGTTGTTCAAATAATTCCGCAAATGAAGTTAGAAAGAATACCTGCGAAAGTGAACGATAAAATCATTTTACTTGATCCGATGGAAATCCATTTCATTGAAACACAAAACGGAGTAACACATATTCACGTTCGTGAAGGAGATTTCGTATGCGCTTTAACATTAGGTGAACTAGAAGCAAGGTTAACAGGTTTTGGTTTCTTTAGATGTCATCGCTCGTACCTTGTAAATTTACAAAGAGTACGAGAAGTGATTACGTGGACTCGTAATAGTTTCAGTTTAATTTTGGATGACGAAAGAAAAAGTTCAATCCCGCTTTCAAAAGGACGAATGGATGAATTAAAAGGTGTTATTGGACTATAAAAGTGCTCCAATAAGCTCAACATGCGATTCATTCACCGGTAAAAATACTCCTTTTACCGGTATTTTAATGCGCTTATCCTTTGTTTTTCATATGATTGAGTCAAGAAAAGCGAAACAAACGAACGAAAAGCGCTAAAGCGACTTTCATCTATAAAGAAGAAAAACAAAGGGGATGAAGAAATGACATTGGCAATTGAAATGAAAGATGTAATGAAAAGTTTCAACGAAAAAACGGCACTTCGAAATGTAAATATTGAGGTGAAGCAAGGAGAGATATTCGGATTCCTTGGACCGAGTGGATCTGGTAAGACGACAATAGTAAAAATTTTAACTTCTCAATTGCTTCATAGTGTTGGAACGGTAAGAGTATTAGGGAAAGATATTACAGGACCAAGTAGCATCGATTACAAACGAATTGGTATTTTAACAGATAACAGCGGCTTATATGAAAGACTTAGCATTTATGATAACTTACTATTATTTTGTGACTTATACGATTGCAAAAAAGAACGAATCGATGAAGTACTAGCACAAGTGAATTTATTAGATGATAAAAAAACACCAGTAAAAAAATTATCAAAGGGAATGAAGCAACGCGTCACACTAGCGAGAGCAATCCTTCATAAACCAGATATCCTCTTCTTAGACGAACCAACATCTGCACTTGATCCAGTAAACGTACAAAATATTCATAAAATCTTAAAAGACTTAAATAAAGAAGGAACGACGATTTTCTTAACGACTCACAACATGGACGAAGCAGAAACGCTTTGTAACCGCATTGCCTTCCTGTGTGGCGGAGAGATTGTAGCACTTGATACACCGGAGAACCTTCGCTTACAATACGCGAAAGATCAAATACAAGTCGTGTTAAAGGATAAGAAGAAAGAAACGGTACAAAAAGATGAATTAGGTGCAAAACGTATTTCAGAATGGATGAACAAAGGAGAATTACTATCCATTCATTCACACGAACCAACTTTAGGCGATATCTTTATTGAAGTTACTGGGAGGGGATTATAATGACATTTTCAATGAGACGTGTATCAGCTATTTTTAGAAAAGAAGTACAAGATTTTAAGACAAATTCACAAGTGTTGTTAATGGCATTTTTACCAATTATACTTTCATTTTTGTTTAGCAGATTTGGAGCGGGAAAGGAAATGTTAGGCATTACTACTATAACGGCCTTCCTATTTGTCGCAGGCTTTGTTCAATCTATGGTAATTGCAGAAGAAAAAGAAAAACATACATTGCGTGTATTAATGCTATCACCGGCATCTTCGGTTGAAGTTCTACTTGGAAAAAGTATATTAACAGTATGTTTGACATTGGGCATTTGTATTGTGAACTTATTTATTTTGGATCAATTTAGTGGAAATCTATTATTGCTAGGATTTATTTTCTTATGTGGAACAATTCTATTTATTGTGATTGGAACAATGATTGGATTGTTAGCTGCATCTGTACCACAAACATCAATAATTGGAATGCCGATATTAATGACGATGTATTTGGCTGTACAGTTTGAGCCGATGGTTGAAAATAAAGTAATTAAGACGATGATTGGATATCTTCCAACATCTCATATTGTGAAAGCACTTAACAGTTTAGTAGGTGGGGCGGGATTTAGTAGTATTAGTGGGCATGTATTAAATGTTGCAGTTTGGCTTATTATATCGCTCTTTGTATGTTTAATCGTATATAAAAAGAAACAATTAGATTAAAAACTGAGCCAAAAGTGCTCAGTTTTTTCTTTTTTCTATCATTTCCTCGGAAATTTTACAGTTCTTATACATATTTTTACAGATTTTGTCGAAAAGTAATTAGTTATACGTTGTATAGGATACGTGAATATTGTTCAAAATGATTGCTGAGGTGATGATGGAATGCGAGGAAGAAATAATAAAAAGTCGCAAAAGGTAGTACATTTATTTCAAAAAAGATGGGTGTTTCCGGCACTATACATTGCTTGTGCAGCGGTAATCTTAATGGTTGCGCTATGGTTCCAAGGAGCTAATCCGAAGAAGACTCCAAACCACGATCAAGCAACACCGTATACACAATCGGAAGATCCAGCAGTACCAGTAACAAAATCTTCAGAAGTAGTGAAAATGCCAGCTGCCGCGAATGCGGAAGTAGTCGTACAGAAGAAATTCTATGAAGATGCAGCAACTGAGGCGGAACAAGAAAAAGCACTTGTCTTTTATAACAACACATATTCCCCAAACAAAGGAATTGACATTGCTGCGAAGAATGGAAAAGAATTCAATGTTGCTGCTGCTTTAAGTGGTACAGTAACGAAAGCTGAAAAAGATTCACTTCTTGGTTATGTTGTAACAGTTGATAGTGGAAATGGTGTAGCGGTATCTTATCAAAGCTTAGGCAGTGTGAAAGTAGAAAAAGGTGCAAGAGTTGCACAAGGTGAAGTATTAGGAACATCCGGTCTAAGTGCAATGAATAAAGAGGCAGGTTCTCACGTTCACTTTGAAGTACGTAAAGACAATGTGGCTGTGAACCCTGAACGTTACTTAAATAAATCAGTAACAGAAATTAAAGCTGATGCAGGTGCTGCAAAGGCAACGAACGCTTCTGGTAAAAAAGCTGATGACAAATCTCAAAAAGAAGAAAAGTCAACGAGCACGAAACCAGAAAGTAAAACAGAAGACAAATCTCAAAAAGAAGAGAAATCAACAAGCGGTTCAACTAGTGACAAAAAAGAAGAACCGAAGAAAGAAGAAAAATCAACAAATGGTTCTACAGAATCATCTAACGATTCTTCTTCACAAGAATAAGAAAGTGAAAAAATCAGTTCCCACTAGGGGAGCTGATTTTTTTATTTCCATATAAAAATACTCAATTTCGAGAAAAAAGTTGCAATAACAAGGAAAAATGACGAGATTCTCGAATATATATTACAAAAGGGAGGGGATACTGTGTCATTTTTATTTGTTCTGTCGACTGCTATTATTTTATTGTTTGTTTTATTCACTTTATATTATTATATTGCCGGTAAGAAAGAGGTTCCCCACCATCAATTATTAGAAGAAGAGTTTGAAAGAGAAGAATGATGCCTTATATATAAGGTGTCATTTTTTTTCGCCAAAATAGTCACTGTTAACGTATTTCTCACAAAAAAATGTAATTTTTCTTAACTTAGTCCGCAAAAATAGTGAACATGTAGCATATATCAGTAGTGCGGGCAATACAATGGTATAAACCAAAGCAAAGAGAGTGTTTGAGGTGAGAAATCGTGAATCATTTCATTATAAATCCAAGAATGTTTAACGCTTACAAACAGCACTCACACTTACTTCTTAGTCGTATGCAGCGAGGCTCATTTCACCCTTCTCACATCCAAATTAGGGAGGCGAGTGGTGTGCACGATTACATCAAAGAGAGAACTATCAAGATTGGTAAGTATATCGTGGAGACAAGAAAGACAGTGCGTGTCATTGCAAAGGAATTTGGGGTATCAAAGAGTACAGTCCATAAAGATTTAACAGAACGTCTACCAGAAATTAATCCAGAGCTCGCAAATGAAGTGAAAGAAATTCTTGATTATCATAAGTCTATTCGTCATTTAAGAGGGGGAGAAGCAACAAAACAAAAGTATAGAAAAGAAGATGTAGAGAAGCCTGTACGTCAATAATGTTACAGTAGCAAACATTCCGTTCACATTCGGTAATATTTTTCAGAAGAATTCTTTTTGCGAATATTACGTTTCTGTTAAATTTATGATAAAATCAGAAATTAGGTGAAAAGAATTCGGGTGTAACCTGATTTTGAATATCGAGGAGGAAAAAACGGGAATGTTTGCGCGAGATATCGGAATTGACCTAGGTACGGCTAACGTATTAATTCATGTTAAAGGTAAGGGTATTGTATTAAATGAGCCATCTGTTGTGGCAATTGATCGTAATAGTGGTAAAGTATTAGCAGTCGGTGAAGAAGCGAGAAGTATGGTGGGACGTACGCCTGGTAATATTGTAGCAATTCGTCCGCTTAAAGATGGTGTAATCGCAGATTTCGAAATTACAGAAGCAATGTTAAAGTATTTCATTAACAAATTGGACGTAAAGAGCTTCTTTTCAAAACCTCGTATTTTAATTTGTTGTCCAACAAATATTACATCAGTAGAACAAAAAGCAATTCGTGAAGCTGCTGAACGTTCAGGTGGTAAAACAGTATTTTTAGAAGAAGAACCAAAAGTAGCCGCAGTTGGTGCTGGTATGGAAATCTTCCAACCAAGCGGTAACATGGTTGTTGATATTGGTGGAGGTACAACAGATATCGCTGTACTATCTATGGGTGATATTGTTACCTCTTCCTCTATCAAAATGGCTGGCGATAAGTTTGATATGGAGATCTTAAACTATATTAAACGTAAGTATAAGCTATTAATTGGAGAACGTACTTCAGAAGATATTAAAATTAAAGTTGGTACAGTATTCCCAGGTGCACGTAGCGAAGAGCTTGAAATTCGCGGACGTGACATGGTAACAGGCTTACCACGTACAATTACAGTATGCTCTGAAGAAATTACAGAAGCATTAAAAGAAAATGCAGCTGTTATTGTACAAGCTGCAAAAGGCGTATTAGAGCGCACACCACCAGAATTATCTGCAGATATCATCGACCGCGGTGTTATTCTAACAGGCGGTGGAGCTTTACTACACGGTATTGACATGCTTCTAGCAGAAGAACTAAAAGTACCGGTATTAATTGCTGAAAACCCAATGCACTGCGTTGCGGTTGGTACAGGTATTATGTTAGAGAATATCGACAGATTACCAAAGCGTGCTTTGAGATAATTTGAAAGAACTAAGGCTAATGCCTTAGTTCTTTTTTCGTTTTTATATTTTTTTATTTTGTTTTTTTGCGAAAATGGAAGGAAAATAGAGAAATATGAAGGAAACAGGTAAAATATTCATATATATGGTTAAATTTAATATTTCCTTATTTGAAAACGTTTATAATATAATGAGTCGAATACGACATTAAGGCAAATAATGTTTCAATACATATTGCCTTTCCCTAATTTGGGCATACACTCTTTTCTACCTCCGTGTCAGTTGCAAAAATGTGCAACTATTTTAATGGAATAGAGTGTGTGCATTTTTTTTTAGGAAGTTGTGCTAAATATAAAATGTTACTTTGTAATGACAAACAATAAACAAAATGGGATAATAGCAATATGTCCAAGTGGTAAGACCAATATTACGAAAGGGGCGATTGTTACATGCTAAATATAGAACAAATTAAAGAAATCATTCCTCACCGCTATCCATTTTTACTTGTTGATAAAATATTAGAAGTAGATGAAGGCAAAAGAGCGGTTGGGATTAAAAATGTATCCGCAAACGAAGAATTCTTTAACGGACACTTCCCTGACTATGCAGTTATGCCTGGTGTACTTATTGTAGAAGCATTAGCACAAGTCGGAGCAGTTGCAGTATTAAAGAAAGAAGAAAACCGCGGAAGACTTGCTTTCTTTGCAGGTATCGACAATTGCCGTTTCAAAAAACAAGTACGCCCAGGTGATCAGCTTCGTCTAGAAGTAGAAATGACACGCGTACGCGGCCCAATTGGAAAAGGAAAAGCAATCGCAACAGTAGATGGTGAAGTTGCATGTGAGGCAGAAATTACATTTGCGATTGGTGATAAAAAAGAATAGATAGTACTAAAAAATCTCCTTGTGAAAAGACAAGGGGATTTTTTAATTTCTGCTATATAACGATGAAACGATAATATACAAACTAATCAGAAAATATCTTGTAAATAGATGGTAATTACCATATACTTACTTTATTATTTATCTAGAAAATAGGATAAGTGATAAAGGTAATAAAGAAATAAGGGCATTGTCATATTGTTAAGGTACTTAAATAAGACAAAGTAGAAGGTTATTGATTATGATGAAATGTGGGGAACTCAGCAAGAATATTAATTAGACGTATGAAATCGAGCATAAGAGAGAAAAGGGAAATGTCGCATTTCACAAAAGGAGATTATGAATATGTTCGGGAGAAAGAAAAGAAAACCATTACGACAATTAATTACACATAAAGAGCCTAAATCGCGTATTACAGAACAATACCGCAACATTCGCACAAACATTGAGTTTACATCTATAGATAATCATGTTCGTTCTATTATTGTTACTTCAGCCGATCCAGGTGATGGGAAAACAACAACAATCGCAAACTTAGCAGTTGTTTTCGGACAACAAGGAAAGAAAGTTTTATTAATTGGAGCTGATTTGCGTAAGCCGACGATACAAAACTTATTTGCCATTCATAATTCAAATGGGTTAACGAACTTATTATCAGGACAAGCAAAACTTATGCAATGCATTCAAAAAACAGATATAGAGAACGTATACTTAATGGCAGCAGGTCCAATCCCGCCAAACCCAGCAGAACTATTAGGGAGCCGGACAATGGACGAAGTGTTGCTAGAAGCATATAACATGTTTGATATTATATTAATCGACACACCACCTGTCCTTGCGGTTACGGATGCACAAATACTTGCGAATAAATGTGATGGAATCGTACTCGTTGTACGAAGTGAAAAGACAGAAAAAGATAAAATCGTAAAAGCGAAACAAATATTAGATAAAGCATCAGGAAAACTACTAGGTGTTGTTTTGAATGATAAAAGAGAAGAAAAAGAGCAGTATGGTTATTACTAAAATATGAAAAAGCCAACAAAAAAATGTTGGCTTTTTTGTTTTCTGAAAATTATTTATCAAGTTATACAATGTAAAAAGCATGATATGATAAAATTTTTGGGAAATCATTGGAATGTGTTGTCATATTTAAGATTATTTTGTAAGATTAAACTTGTTTCGTGTGAACAAATATAGAACTGAATTATTAAAAATAAAAAATGTAAGATTTATATGTTATAATTTTTCCTATGTGTAAATTTTAGAAAGTTGGAGGAACTTATGGAAGAAACAATTAGTCTAAAAGATTTATTTCATATCTTAAAAAAACGTTTAGCAATGATCCTCGTAATTGCCTTTGGTGCAGCTATTGTAAGTGCTATCGTTAGCTTTTTCTTTATGACACCAATCTATCAATCTTCGACGCAAATTCTTGTTAACCAGAAGAAGCAAGAGGGTTCTTCAATTCAATTAGGGGAAATACAATCAAATATTCAATTAACGAATACATATAAGGTTATTATTAAAAGTCCAGTAATCTTAGATCAAGTAAATGAAAAATTAAATTTAAATATGACAGCGCAAGCTTTAACAGGAAAGATTAATGTTGCGAATGAAAAAGATTCACAAGTAATCTCTTTAACAGTTGAAGATAAGGATCCAAAGCTAGCCCGTGATATTGCAAATGCAACTGCAGATGTATTTAAAGGTGAAGTTGCAAAAATTATGAGCGTTGATAACGTAACAGTATTATCTAAAGCAGAAGTTGCAGAAAATCAATCTCCAATTAAACCGCGTCCAATGTTAAATGTGGCAATTGCTTTCGTTGTTGGTTTAATGGCTTCAGTTGGTCTTGCGTTCTTACTAGAATATTTAGATAACACAGTGAAAAAAGAAGAAGATGTAGAAAACTTACTTGGGTTACCAGTATTAGGGATTGTAGCTCGTATGGATGAAGAAACAATGAACGTGAAATCGCACGCTCCATCATCAAGAAAAGTGAGGGGACAAACAATTGGCTCTTAATTTATTTAAAAAGAAAAAGAATCATCGTCAACGCCGTCAATTAATTGCTCATCAACAACCGAAATCACCAATTTCAGAACAATATCGTAATATTCGAACGAATATTGAATTTGCAGCTGTTGATACGAATTTACATTCATTAATGGTCACGTCTGCAAACCCGAGTGAAGGGAAAACGACAACGACAGCGAATATGGCAGTTGTGTTTGCTCAACAAGGAAAAAAAGTATTATTAATTGATGCAGATATGCGTAAACCAGCAATGCATCAAATGTTCCAAGTAGACAACATTTTTGGACTTACGAATGTACTAACACATAGTGAACGTTTAGAAAAATGTGTACAGACGACATCTGTAGACAATCTACACTTTTTAGCTTGTGGTCCGATCCCACCAAACCCGGCCGAATTGTTAGGCTCAAAATCAATGAAAGAACTTCTTGGACAAGCATACAGTATGTACGATTTAGTTATTTTTGATATGCCGCCAATTTTAGCTGTAACGGATGCGCAAATTATGGCAAATGTATGTGATGCTTCTATTCTTGTTGTTCGTAGTGAATCAACAGAGAAAGAAACAGCGGTAAAAGCAAAAGGATTGTTAGAATCGGCTAAAGGTAAATTGTTGGGTGTTGTTCTGAATGATCGTGAACGTGAAGAAGGCTTATATTATTACTACGGTGCAAACTAATTTTAAAGTGAGATATGGTAAAAACATATCTCCTTTTTTCCCTTGAATATGAGCAATATCTCATATTCAAGGGAAAAAAGATCTTTATAGGAGAGAGGGAGGATGAAACAAATGATAGATTTACATTGTCACATTTTACCTGGTATCGATGACGGTGCACAGACAGTAACAGATAGTTTAGCAATGGCACAACAAGCCGTGTCAGAAGGAATACATACTATTGTCGCAACACCACATCATCAAAATGGTAAATATATAAATGAACGTACCTCAATTATTCATCACGTAAAACAACTAAATGATGAACTACAACAACATAATATTCCACTTACTATTTTACCTGGGCAAGAGGTCAGGTTATATGGCGATTTATTAGAAGACTATGAAGCTGATAAAATCGTTACTTTAAATGAAACAAATAAATATATATTCATTGAATTTCCATCGAATCACGTACCACGTTATGCCGAACAATTATTATACGAATTACGTGTAAAAGGAATGATTCCAATTATCGTTCATCCAGAACGTAATGCCGAGTTAATCGAGCGGCCAGATAAGTTATATAACCTTGTAAATAAAGGTGCATTAACACAAGTGACAGCAGGGAGTTTGCTTGGGAAATTCGGTAAAAAAATTAAAAAGTTTTCACTTCAACTTGTAGAACATAATTTAACGCATATGGTCGCTTCAGATGCACATAACACGACATCGAGAGGATTTCATTTAGCGGAAAGCTATGAACTAATTGAGAAAGAATTCGGAATGAATGTTATGAGTGATTTGAAAGAAAATCCGTACTTATTAATTAGCGGGAAGGCAATTTATAAAGAAGATCCAGAACAAATTCGTCGTAAAAAATTGTTTGGTATTTTTTAAATAAAGAATTGGTGATGTCTCCTAACCGTTATCAATGGGGGCACTCGGTCGTGCTGTGGGTAGAAAATTTATTTTCGAACCTACCTTAGACGCTTGTCGTCGGGAGTATGACGTGAGGATGGGTTAGATGCCCATAATTTATTTCTAATAGAAACTCTACCTATAGAGTTATAAAAATAACTTTATAGGTAGGGTTTTTGTTATTGTTACATATAGATAAAAGGATGTAAGGGGGAATATAATTGAAAAAAGTAAGAAAGGCGATAATCCCAGCTGCTGGTCTTGGGACAAGATTTTTACCAGCGACAAAAGCGATGCCGAAAGAAATGTTACCAATTGTCGATAAACCGACGATTCAATACATAGTAGAAGAAGCGATAGAATCAGGAATTGAAGATATTATTATTGTTACTGGAAAAGGTAAACGTGCCATTGAAGATCATTTTGATCATTCTTTCGAATTAGAACAAAGCCTTTTAGAAAAAGGGAAGCATGAGATGCTAGAAAAAGTACAAGCTTCTTCAAAAATTAATATTCATTACATAAGACAAAAGGAACCAAAAGGGCTGGGACACGCAGTATGGTGTGCACGTAAATTTATTGGAAATGAACCATTTGCAGTATTACTTGGTGATGATATTGTGCAAGCAAAAACACCATGTTTACGTCAATTAATGGATCAATATGAAGGTACACAGTCGTCAGTTATTGGTGTACAAACAGTGCCTGAAAACGAAACACATCGCTATGGTATTATCGATCCGATTGAACAAAGCGATCGCCGTTATCAAGTACGTCAATTTGTGGAGAAGCCAGCTCAAGGAACTGCACCATCAAATTTAGCAATTATGGGACGCTACGTATTAACACCAGAAATCTTTATGTTTCTTGAAAATCAACAAACAGGTGCTGGTGGGGAAATTCAGTTAACAGATGCGATTCAACGTTTAAATGAAATTCAGAGAGTGTTTGCTTATGATTTTGAAGGAACACGTTATGATGTGGGAGAAAAACTTGGATTTATTAAAACAACCATTGAAGTAGCATTACAGCAGACTGAATTGAAAGAAGAGTTAATAGATTATATACGTGCACTCGCAATGAAGGAAAGTGTACATGTATAAATGTGAGGTGAGAAGGATTGGATCTGGCAAAAGTCTCGAGTAGAGATGTAGCAAAAGAAAAAAATGAAGAAATTGATTTCGAAAAGGTAAATAGCCGTAAAGTATATTTAGTATCTAAGCGTTGTATGGATTTTATTGGGGCATTATGTGGATTAATAGTATTATCGCCAATTTTTATTGTTATAGCATTTTTAATTAAATATGAAGATTCAAAAGGCCCTGTGTTTTTTAAGCAAGTTCGTGTTGGCAAAAACGGAAAAGAATTTTATATGTACAAGTTTCGTTCAATGGTAACAGATGCGGAAGAAAAATTACAAGATTTATTAAAATATAATGAAGTGTCTGGTGCAATGTTTAAAATGAAGGAAGATCCTCGTGTCACAAGAATCGGTAAATTTATACGAAAAACAAGTCTTGATGAGTTACCACAACTATTAAATGTATTAAAAGGTGAAATGAGTCTAGTTGGTCCACGTCCACCACTTCCAAGAGAAGTGGAGGAATATACACAGTATGATAAACAAAGATTATTTGTTACTCCTGGATGTGCAGGATTGTGGCAGGTAACTGAGAGAAATAGTGTAGGTTTTAAAGAAATGGTAGAGTTAGATTTAGAATATATTAATAAGAGAAGCCTATCCTATGATTTGAAGATTATTTTGAAAACAATTCAAATTATGATTAGGTCTAATGGTGCATCTTAGTAGTTAATGACAGAAAAGAGGTCAAAGAAAATGGATAAAAAGATATGTGTAATGGGATTGGGATATATTGGTTTACCTACTGCAAGTTTACTAGCAACAAAAGGATTTCAAGTGCATGGTGTTGATGTAAATAAAAATGCAGTTGAAATGATTAATAGTGGAAAAGTACATATTTATGAACCAGATTTAGATATTTTAGTTAAAGCAGCGGTACAAAGTGGGAAATTAAAAGCTTCATTACAGCCTGAAGAAGCAGATATTTTCATTTTGGCAGTGCCGACACCATTTAAAGATGGTCATAAACCAGATTTAGCATATGTAGAGGCCGCTGCAAAAACAATTGCTCCTGTTATAAAAAATGGAGATATTATTATTCTTGAATCAACAAGTCCAATCGGCACAACCGAAAAAGTTGCAGAATGGATTTTAGAGGAGCGTTCGGACTTAACAACTTCTGAAGAGATGCATAGTGATAAAGGAAGAGTTTATGTGGCTCATTGCCCAGAACGTGTATTACCAGGGCATATTTTAAAGGAACTAGTAGAAAACGATCGTATTATTGGTGGGTTGGATAAAGAATCTACCAAACGTACGGTTGAATTTTATAAACAATTTGTAAAAGGGAAAATTTTAGATACGAATGCTAGAACAGCAGAAATGGCGAAATTGACTGAGAATTCATTCCGTGATGTAAATATTGCTTTTGCAAACGAGCTATCCTTAATATGTGACAAGTTAAATATTAATGTTTGGGAATTAATTCGTTTAGCAAATCGTCACCCTCGTGTGAATATTTTACAGCCTGGCCCAGGTGTAGGGGGACATTGTATTGCTGTAGATCCTTGGTTTATTGTAGATGCTGCGCCGGAAGAAGCTAAACTTATACATACTGCGAGAAATGTTAATGATTATAAACCAATGTATGTAGTTGAAAAAGTAAAAGAGAAAGCAGATAGATTTAAAAATCCAGTCATTGCTTGTTTGGGATTAGCGTTTAAAGCAAATATTGATGACTTACGTGAAAGTCCAGCGTTAGAAATTGTGAAAAAATTAGCGGGGCTAAATATTGGTAAGGTAATTGCTGTTGAACCACACGTAAATGAATTACCGAAATCCTTGAAAGATGAGAATATTTCACTTCTTACAATTGAGGATGCTGTAATGCAGTCAGATATTATTTTAGTATTAGTGGATCATGAAATTTTTGGTTCAATTGACTTCGATCAATTAAAGGAAAAAGTTGTAATCGATACAAAAGGATTTATTAAATAATTTATAAACTATTTTGGAGGGCAAGAATGTCAAGGTTCTTACAGAGAGTACGCAAGTTAAGGAGAAAACCAGCCCATATAATTGCTCGCAAGATAGCTCAAAAATCGTATGAGGCTATATATTATAAAGGACGTAAATTAGTTGTTGCGAAAAATTTAATAGATGTGGAACAAGAAGCTTTTAAGAATTTCCAACCACTATGTAATTTTTTATTTGAAACAAGAGATAAATTAAATTATATGAGCAAATTAAAAAAATTGGGTGGAGAGGCAGAACTTATTGGGGATGCTGAAAAAATATATAATCATACCTTTAATTTATTAGGTTCTGGTGATGCTCAATTAGGGAAGAATATATTATGGAATAAGGACTTTAAAACAGGATTTATTTGGGATAATCAGTTTTATAAAGAAATTAAAATAATTGACTTGCAGAATCAAGCTGATGTCAAGGTGCCATGGGAGTTATCAAGATTCCAGCATGTTTTTACACTAGGGAAAGCATATTGGGTAATGGAAGATGAAAAATATGCAGTTGAGTTTAAAGAACAGATAATAGATTGGATAGAGAAGAATCCTGTTGAGATGTCTGTGAATTGGACATGTACAATGGACGTAGCAATTAGGGCTGTAAATTGGATAGTTGGTTATTGTCTTTTCAGAGATTCGAGAGAAATAGATAAGGATTTTTGGGAAGTTTTCAATAAGAGTTTATATATGCACGGAAAGTTTATTTATAAAAATTTAGAGAATAAAGGTGAACATACTGGTAATCATTATTTATCTAATATAGTAGGATTAGTCTGGTTAGGGTTATATTTCAAGCAGTTTAGTCTCTCCTCAGTCTTTAATAGTAATACTCCCGAGAAGTGGTTAGCGTATGGAGTAGCTGAACTAGAAAAAGAGATGTTTGTACAAGTAAATGAAGATGGGACAAATTATGAAGCCTCCACCTCGTATCATAGATTGGTAACCGAATTATTTTTAATTACAACTATATTATGTAAGGAAAATAGTATTAACTTTTCTGAAAAGTATGTTGAGCGTTTAGAAAAAATGTGTGATTTCTTAATGTATTTAAATCAACCTAATGGAAAAAGTCCGTTAATTGGGGATGCGGATGACGGAAGACTTATTATTTTTTCTAACTATGGTTCCTGGAATAAAAATGACTTTCGACATTTACTAGCAATTGCAGGTGAATTTTTCAATAGGGATGATTTTCGGTATTTTGGTTTAGACTATAGGGAGGATGCCCTATGGTGTACGGGAAGCTGGACTGATATCGAGCAGCAGTTCTTATTGGAATCTAAAGCATTTAGCAGTGGTGGATATTACATCTTACGGAATGAGGATGTATATTGCTGTATTCGATGCGGGGAATTATCGTTTAGAGGACAGGGAGCACATAGCCATAATGATCAGTTAAGCTTTACTTTAAGCGTTACTGGCGAAGATATTTTTATTGATTCAGGCACATTTACGTATACAGCTGATTATAAAATGCGAAACTTATTTAGAAGCACGAGTGTGCATAATACGCTTGAAATCCCACCATATGAACAAAATGATTTTGAGAAATATCATTTATTTGAGATGGCAGAACAAAGTTTCTCAAAAGGTAATTATTTTAAAGATAGTAAATTTGTAGGTCAGCATAGAGGGTATTTAAAAAAATGTGGGGTAATTCATGAGAGGGCTATATATTTAGAGGGAAATAAGATAAATATCAAGGATAATGTAATAGGTGAAAAAACTTTTGACCAGTGTAAATTTAATTTCATTCTAGATCCTGAAGTTAAGGTCAAATTTGAAGGAAACAAGGTACATATTTCAAAAAAACATGTTTATGGAGTCTTACAAGTAAATAAAAATATGAAAATAGATCATGAAGCTATTTTTGTTTCTGATGGTTATGGGAGGAAAAAGGAAAGTATAAAGTTAGTGGTGAAAACTTCTGCCTCTCACCTAGAGACATCTTTAGTATTTAAAAATTATAAGGATGATTAGTTTGAAGAATACTATAAAAAAATTACCGTACCCATTTAAATTACCGCTATTATATATGGCTGCATTAATTCCTCAAAAGTTGAGAGAAAGCAAAGAGTATAAAGAGTATGTAAGATTCTTAGAATCTTCTTCTTCGTGGGATGCTACAAAGATAGCCGAATTTCAAAATACACAATTACAGTTATTAATTAAGCATGCTTATGAAAATGTTCCTTTCTATACTCAAATGTTTAATCAATATGGGATTAGTGTAAAAGATATTAGGGATGTTGGAGATTTGAAGAAAATCCCTATTATAGATAAGTCCGTGGTTAAAGAAAATAGAGAAAAATTTATAGCTAAAAATATTGATATAAGTAAAATTAAGTCTATTAATACAGGTGGCACGACTTCTAGCCCAATGCATTTCTACAATACAGATACTACAAACAATAGAGAAGCTGCATTTTTTAATCGTATATGGAAGAAGTATGGTTATGAAGGGCAATTATGCTTAGTGTTAAGAGGAGATGCAAATGATAGTGAACAATTATATAAATATAGTCCTTATAATAAAGTAATATCTATAAATACTAGAAATTTAGATGAAGAAAAAATGGAGGGGATATTAGGTGTCATTTCAAAATATGAACCCTCTTTTATACAAGCATACCCTTCATTGATTTATCTCTTATCTAAATATATTAATAGAAATGAACTGTCAGGAAAAATAGGAAAGTTTAAAGCTGTTTTTTGTTCCTCAGAAAAAATGTACGATTTTCAAAGAGAAGAAATAAAAAAGGCTTTTAATACTCAAGTAATTGATTATTATGGGCATAATGAACGTCTAGCTTTAATGGAATATTGCCCAATATGTAGCAGGTACCATGTTTTACCTGAATATGGTATTGTGGAATTTTTAGATAACAATGGATCCTCAGTCAATCAAGAAAATGAAATGGCCGAAATTGTGGGGACAGGTTTTAATAACTATGCTTTTCCACTTATTCGTTATAAAACATCAGATATTGCAACAATATCTGGAAGCGACTGTAAATGTAAATGTGGTAAACCATATGTCAGTGTAAAAGAAATTGATGGGCGATCAGGGGACTTTTTAGTGACTGAGGATGGGAAGCATTATTCACCAACTATGTTGGAATTTGCCATTCGTCATGTTGAAAACTTTAGGGATTTACAGTTAGTACAAAAAGATTATAATCAATTGGAAGTACTTATTGTACCAAACCAATATTATACAGAAGCTGAGGGGATTCGTTTTAGTAATGAACTTCAAAAAAGAATAGATACTAATATTAATATTGAAGTAAGAATAGTAAACCATATAGATAGGCCGTTAAACCAAAAACATAGATTTATTATCTCTAATATAAAGTGAGGGACTAAACATTGAAAAAAACAATTGGATTTCCTATAAGTGATAAAAAAAATGAAAAAAGAAGAGCTTTAGTGCCTGAAGATATAGTAAACATTAGTAATAAAGATATGATATATGTTGAAAAGGGATACGGAGAAATTTTAGGAATTACAGATAAACAGTATATTGATATGGGAGTTAATGTAGTTGAAAGAGATATTGTTATGTCTAGGGATGTTATATGTGATCCTAAAGCTGGTGACGCTGGATATCTAGAAGATTTAAGGGAAGGACAGCTTGTTTTTGGATGGATACATGCAGTTCAAAATAAAGATATAACAGATCAATTTATAAATAATAAACTAACTGCAATTGCTTGGGAAGATATGTTTGAAAGTGGAAGACACGTTTTTTGGCGAAATAATGAGATAGCTGGGGAAGCTGCAGTTTTACACGCTTATAATTTATATGGGAAATTACCATACGAGACAAAGGTTGCTATTTTAGGACGCGGAAACATAGGAAGAGGTGCATATAAAACGCTAGTTGCTCTTGGGGCTGATGTTGTAATGTATGATAGAAGAACAGAAGTTTTATTCCAGGAAGAACTTGGTAAATATGATGTGTTAGTAAACGCAATTCTTTGGGATGTTGATCGTACAGATCATATTATTTATAAGGAAGATTTAAAACGCATGAAAAAAGGAGCAATGATTATTGATATTAGTTGCGATGCACATAAAGCTGTAGAGACAAGTGTTCCAACTAGTATAAGTAATCCTGTCTATGAAATTGATGGGGTTTTACATTATGTAGTAGATCACACTCCAACTATGTTTTATAAAACTGTTTCTAGATCTTTAAGTTTAGAGATTTGTAAATATATAGATTTTATTGTTGAAGATATAGAAAATAAAGTATTATTAGGAGCTTTAATTATAGACAAAGGAATAATTAGAGATAAACGCATAGTAGATTTTCAAAATCGCTGTTTAGAAACAGTATAGAGAAATAACTAGCTCTTAAAAAGAACTAAAAGGAGAGCTTATATTATGAAAATTAATATAATTGGTACAGTCCCACCCCCTATAGGTGGGATTTCTGTTCATATAAAAAGGACAAAAAAGTTTTTAGATGAAAGAGAGATAGAAAGTGCAGTATACAATGAAGCAAATTGGGGAAGAGAAGAAGATGATATTTATCCTATAAAAAATTATAAATTTTTTATGTGTAGGCTTCCTTTTTTAAAGGCTGATGTGTTCCACTTTCATTCCATAGATATAAAAATTCGTATTCTTTTAGGAGTATATAATTTTTTTGGAAAAAAAATTATATTAACAGTACATGGAGAAAGTCTAACTGATCAATTAAAGAGTTCTAATTTTATTACTAGATATTTATTATTAAAAAGTCTAAATAAACTTGAAAAAATTATTTGTGTAAATAATTCAATTACAAATGACCTAATTCAATTTGGAATAAAACATCAAAAAGTAATTACAGTTCCAGGATATATCCATCCGCAAGAGGATAAGAAAGATATCCTTAGCATACCAGAAACAGTTTGGGATTTCATAAAAAGAACGCCTTTCCTTATTAGTGCAAACGGATGTGTACGTTTTTATAAAAATGAGGACTTGTATGGAATTGATATGCTTATTGAATTAATGAAGAAATTAAAAGATAACAGAATAGAAACGAGTTTACTATTTGCTGTTTTAGATAAAGATAGTCAGACAGAACTTGAAAAAACGTATTATCAAGAGTTAAAAGAAAGAATAATAAGATATAAATTGGAAAATCACATTATGTTTTATGAGGTAGAAAATACAGAGTTTTATCCTATTCTCCAAAAAACAAATCTGTTTATAAGGCCTACTAATACTGATGGTTTGGGAGTATCAATTACAGAAGCAATTCATTATAAGGTACCTTCTATAGCAAGCAAAGTCTGTGAAAGACCAACAGGTACGATATTGTTTGAATCCCGGAACGTAGATGATTTATTTGAGAAAGTAATTAAGGTTATTCAAAATTATAATGAGTATGTTGATGAGATAAGTGTGATAAATAATCAAGATTATGCAGAGAACTTGCTCAGTATTTATAGAGAGGTAAGCTCTAAGTAAAAATATTAAATTAGCAAGGTTTGGAGGATAAAATGTATCAGATTAATGTATGTAGCTCATTAGAAGATGTACAAAATAAAAAAAATGAGTGGTTGAAATTTGAAAAAAAAATAAATAATCAAAATATAACCACTTCGTATTATTGGATAGAAAGCTTTCTAAAGGTATTTTTTCCAAGAGAAGATAATCAATTTGGTTATAAAAAAGAAATCATTGTAATCTTTCTGTATAAAGAAGGAGAGTTAATCGCAATAGCTCCATTAATACAAGTAGTCCATAGAAAATATGGAATTAAATTAAAAATGATAGAATTTATAGGCCAACAATGGGGTGGAACCTTTATTGATATTATTGGTAGAGGTTTAAGTAAAGAGGATGTAGATTATATTATGGGATATGTTTATAGTAATTATAAATTTGATTTATTACACTTTAAATATATTAGAAAATCTACTGAGAATTTTGATTTGAATAGTAAAGATGCAGAAGTTTTATCAGGATGTCCATATCTGGTAATTGAGGATTTCAATGAGTTCGATGAATACAAAAATCAGGTATATTCAAAAAAATTAAAGCAAAATATTAGAACAGCATTTAATAAAATGAAGAAAAAAGGATTAATTTATGATTCAGTAATTGAAAGAATAAATAATCAAAACTTTGAAGACATTGTAAGGATTTCCCGCTCAAAACTTGAGGACGGCAAAGGTAGTATTTATTTAGATGAAGATAAGAAGAAATTTGTAAAAACAATTATCGATAGTTTACCAAGCGAGGTTATATTTGGAAGGATTAACAATGATTGTGTTGCGTACAGACTGAATTTATTTTTTAATGATATAAAATTTTGCTTTGACGCAGCTTATGATAGGGAATTTAGAAATCTAGAATTAGGCACTCTATCAGTAGAAGAAAGTATTAAGGATAGCTTTAAGAAGAATATTAAATTACATTCGGAGGGTGCGGGAACAGATTTTTATAAGTTAAAATTTATGAAAGAAGTAGAGCAAATCTATACATACACTAAAAAGGGAAATACTTTGCTAAGCTTTATACATTATAATAGGCATTTAATTAAAGTAAGAAAAGATAATGACTAGATAGAATAATGATATGATTCTAAGAAAATAATGAAAGGTAATAGATGATGAGCTTAGTAAATAAAGTTAGAAATCGGAGTATGAAAACTATAATTAAAAAAATCAAAACAAAATTTTTCACGGTTTCCAATGGATATATATTAAACTTGAATAATTATAATATGGTTCCTTATGAGGAAAAATATAATTTTTACGCATTAATGCCGATGCAAATGTATCATTTGAAAAAAATGATTGAGTCATATGGTAACCAAGTAGGTAGTTACAAATATGAAATTCTAAAAAAGAGAATTACAGAACAGGATAAACATATACCATATGTAGTAGTAGACAAGGAAGGCGATTTATATGGTTATTTCCACCTCTCCATTGGAGATACGCGAGATGGTACTATAAATATTGATGTTCAAGTTAGTAAAAATACAGTGTATTTATTTGATGATTATACTTTTTTAGAAAAACGTGGTAAAGGTGTGCATAAATTTTCGGTTTACTCGCGTTTAGAGTTGGCTAAGAAACTAGGATATTCAAAAGCTATTGTAAACATATTAAAAGGAAATTTGTATTCTGAAAAAAGCTATAAGGGGTTAGGCTTTATAAAAAATTTAGTTTATTATTATGTTCACATTTTAAACTTTAAAAAAACTTTTACTCGTGTGGTTAAGAAATAATTTTAAGTTAAGGAATAGTGGTAAGTATGAGTTTAAATAGTAATAAGTTGATATCTAGTGGGACTGTATATTTTATATTTTCAATTCTAACACAACTAATAAATATGTTACTCATCCCTTTATATACTAGTAATTTATCACAAAATGATTATGGGAAATATGAATTATTAAATACCATACAACAATTGTTAGGCCTTGCTATTACAATTGGGGTATATTCGGGATTAAAAAGATTTTTTTATGATGTAGAAAATAAAATAACATTGAAAAATACAGCATTAAACTTTTCAGTATTATGGGGGATTGTTGTTTTTTCATTTGTATATTTTATTAGTCCGTTAATAAGTGACTATGTTTTTAGTGGTGACAATGAGGTCACTCTTTATATTAGAGTTATAGTAATAACTTCTTTATTGACATGTTTGATTGCTATTTATACTAGTTATTATGAAATGGAATTTAAAGCTTTTAGGGTAGCCATAGTACAATTAAGTATCTTAATTTTAACATTTCTATTAGCCACATATTATATTTTGATTTTGGGCAATGGAATTATAGGTATATTAAAGGCTACTTTAATTTCGAATCTATTAGTTTTTATTGTATTGTTTATATTAGACTTTAAAAATTATAAAATTACTATTCATGTACCATATCTTAAAAACATACTGTATTATGGTGGAGGTTTATTGTTAGGACAAATTTCGGCATGGATATTAAATTTGATAGATCGCTTTTTTATTAAAGAATTAATCAATTATTCAGCAGTTGCGGTGTATTCAATATCCTCAAAAATTGGAATGTTAATCAATCCAGTTTTTATCACGCCATTTGCTCAAGTATTTACAGCTTATAAATTTAAGGTTTATAAAGAAGAAGGCGGTCAACAAAAAATCCAAAATATGTTTCGAATCTACAATATTGTAGGTTGTTTTTGTATTTTTGGATTAGCTATATTTGGTAAGATAGCGATTAGTATTTTAGCTACAAATGAATATTTAGAGGCTTATAAGATTATTCCATTAATTGCTATTTCTCATTTTATATGGGGAATTGGACAATTTTATTCTTTAGGTTTACATGTAGCAAATAAAATGATGTTAAATTCCCTAATTGTTGTAATTAGTGCTCTTATAAATATAGTGCTAAATATATTACTAATTCCTCATCTTGGGATAAATGGTGCAGCTTTAGCGACAATTGTATCTTATATAGTGGCTAATATTCTTTATTATTATTTTAGTGAAAAATACTATAGTTTAGGATTAGGCTTACTATATCCATATAAATATTTTACCATTTTCGTTTTATTATATGGGGTATATTGGATGCTGATTTCTCCAATTCAAAATTTATACATTGAATTTATTTGTAATGTATTTCTATGTATAGTATATGTTTTATTATTGATTGTTTTCAAATTTACTAATATTCAAGAAATTAGGGAATTTCTGTTGTCAATAGTAAAAAAGAAATAGATAATATTCAAAACTATTTAATTTTTTGAGCTAATGTATAATAAAGATTAAATGAAAAGTAATTTAAAGTATTAAATATTTTAATAAGGAGAAGATATGATGAATATTGAAATATGTAAGTGGTTTAATAATTCAGATTCTCCAGTTATGTTTATGATAGACGATTTAGCAAACGTTTGGGTAGATACAACTAAAAGTGGGGAATTAGAATTAGGTGAAGATTGGGGTTATTGGAAAAACGAAGAAAAATCATCTTTTCGATATTTAAACGAAGTTATTTTAAAGGAATTTCCAGAGGTTAAAGCTACATTCTTTGTTCCAGTAGGTGTTAGAGTGGGAATGATAAAAGAACCGGTAGCGCCCTCAATATCAAAAAAGATTAACCATGATGAAGCGACGAAAAAATTTTTTAGAGACATTCATCAAAACCCCAGATTTGAAATTGCATATCATGGAACTACTCATGGTAAAGTGGGAGAAACTAATTTGGATTTCAAACAAGAATGGGAACTTTTTTCGAGTTTAGAAAAAGCTGTGGATGTTGTTGAGGAAGGAAAAAGAATCTACAAAGATGCAATAGGTGTTAATCCTTTAGGTGGAAAATATTGTGGTTATGCTAGTAATGAGTTTTCAGATCTTAGTATAGATAAAACAGATTTTTTATGGTGGTGTAGATATTGGAATAGAGGCATAGAGGAGGGAGAAGTAGATAAAGTTTCTGGAAGGGATAAAAATTTATTATCTAATTATGATATCAAAAAGTTTGGAGATAATAATGTTATTGACATACCATCAACAGTAAACGGTGGTTTATTGACAAGTGTATTAAATAGCAATTTTATATCTATTAAGGGTATATTAAAAAAATTATTGAAAAACTATTTAGTACAAAAAAGGTTACAACAAATTGAATATTTACTAAAGAGGAAATTAGTCATTAGTATCCAGGAGCATATTGCACCTTCTAGGGATGATGGAAGAAGACAAATGCCTAATATTTTTGATGATACTAAAAGTTTACAAACCATATTTAGATATCTTCGTAATAAGAATGTATGGTATTGTACAGGTACTGAATTGGCGAGTTATGTATATTTAAGGGATAATTTTTTAATTAAGTCTACATCTGAAGGTACTTTTTATTTCGTACAAACCAAGGATAATAATCGAGACGTAGAATTAGGGGAAGTAACCCTGTCTATTTCTGGTTGTGAAAAAAGAAAATTGTTATTACCGAATCAAACAATTAAAAAAGTAAGGAATGGCATTGTTAATGTTCCAATAATGTCAGGAACTTATCAAATTATTTAGGGACATATTGCTGATTTTAAGTAATAAGTAATTTAAATCCATGAGGTTACTACATATGAAATTAATATTTATTTTAAGTCTATTTTTATTTCTTTATTTTTCTTCTTTATGTTTAATTCTTATGAGGAAGAATAAAAAAAATACCATTATTATTTTTATGTCTATAATTCTAGTGGTCATAACTTTAAATATTTCACCGACTATGTTTGTTGTTGAATTTCAAGATATTCGAGTACAGTTATTACTATTTGTTTTAGTTATTTTGAATTGTACATTAGCAATATATAAGTTAATTCAAAAACAAACATTTTCTAGTTTTGATAGGAAAACATACAGTATTACAACGTATGCTGTATGTTTGTTGGTAATTATTTCCTGCTTCCCTTTGCAGTTTTTAACATTACAAATATTTGATATTAACTTATTTGTATTCCATCTGACTGTGTACTGTAACATTTTGTTAATGGGATTCTTCTTTAATCAAGTTAGGGGTTTTAGCTTACAATCAATGCAATTTTTTCAGGTAGTAGGCTTTTTCTCTCTATTTAATTCTATTTTATCAGTAATTCAATACATATTTAATCGGTCTTTTTTGTTATTTTCAAATGGGGCTAGTATTAATTACACAGAAGGATTAGAAGTTGTTAAAAGAGTTGTTGGAGTAATAGGGGCTAGTAATGGTGCTGGGAATTTAGGGGTTATCTTATTTCCTATTCTAGTATTCAATTTTTTGAAAAGGAAAAACTCTTTAAATCTGTTAGTTTTATTATTAAATATTGTATTTGTTATATTAACTTTAACGCGCATATCATATGTGGCTATTTTGTGCCAAGTACTAATTATTTTCTTAATTAAGAAATCTAAGAATAAGAAGGAATTTGGTTATAAAGTTTTATTTGCTAGTATGGTTCTCATAGGATGTACACTCATTATATCCTTATTTTATAGTGAAATATTCGATTTGTTATTTGTAAGTCGTGGTGGCACACAGGAACACAGGTTTATACAATTTATAAATGTTTTTCAAGTAATCAAAGAAAATCTTGCAATGGGAATAGGGGCTGGACAATATACGTATTATGCATCTTATTATCTTTTTGCAACAGATTTAGTTGTGCACTCACAAGTTTTAAATATTCTTTTAGAACAAGGAATAGTTTCATTTATGAGTTTTGTAATCTTAAATATAAGCTTACTATTATTTACACTGAGAAATATTGATGACGGTTATAAATGGCTGCCGATTTCTCTATTTATAGGTAATTTAATTACCACAAATTTCAATCCGAATCAATACTATTCTATAAATATATATATATACTTTTTTATTATGCTATCACTTACATGTTCTACAGATTTATTGTCAAAGAAAAAGTGAAGATTTAAATAGTTGCTGAGATAGTTGAATGTTCAGCTAATGGAGAAGAGGAAATAAAATGAATATACTGATGTGTGAATATCTTCAATATGATACCGTATTTCAAGTGGGAAGCCATTACTACGCTAAAGAATTTCTTAAAGAAAATAATAATGTGGTTTGGGCTAATCAACCTAAACCCTTTTTTTTCGGTAAAGAAAAAAATAATAAGGTGCCCACTACAAACTTAGAAATTTACAATCCTAATGTCTTACTACCTTTTTGTAAATATCCTGGGCTTAATACAAAATTTTGGGCAGAATATCATATAAAATATCCTTTTTCAAAAGTTAGTAGTGATTTAAAGAAAAAAGAAATAGATGTGATGTGGCTGACAAATGTAAAAATGTACGAGTTAGCAAATCAATTGAATTATAAATTTATGATTCATAGAATGGCTGATGACTTTTCTGGTTTTAAAGGAGCGTATAAGAACCTTATATATTTACAAAATCAAGTTGTACAAAAATCAAACCTAGTGGTTGTTACCGCCAAAAATTTAGTTGATGTTGCTTATAAACATAATAAAAATGTTTTATATCTTCCAAATGGTGTTAATACAAATAGGTTTAAAGGAAATGTTGGTGATATGCCCCTAGAGTATCAAAATTTAAATCGTCCTGTTGTTGTATATGTAGGGGCAGTAGAAGAATGGTTTGATTATGAATTAGTTATTAAAGCAGCTGAAAAATTAAAAGAATATGCTTTTGTTATTATAGGAAATGTAAATGATAAGATAAGAGAAACCTTTGCTTCAAATAAAAACATCCATTTGTTAGGAAAAAAATCGCATGATGAGATACCTAAGTATTTAAAGCATGCTAACGTGGGTATTATGCCGTTTGTTGATAATAAATTAACAAATAGTATTCATCCATTAAAGTTATATGAATATTTTGCAGCCGGATTACCTGTTGTGTCAAGAAAGCTTCAAGAAGTAGTTGAAATGGATTCACCGGCTAAATTATATAAGACAAATGAAGAATTTATAACTTTAATAGATGAAGCAATTAAAGAGACATTAAATAAAGAAATGTTTATAGAATATGCCGAGCATAATACATGGGAAAAGAGATATGAATATTTAAAGCAGTATATAAATTATTAGGGTGAGTATATGAAAATACTATTAATTAATAAATATTACTATGTAAAGGGTGGTAGTGAGACGTATTTTTTTGGTTTAAAAAAAATGCTAGAAGATAATGGACATGAAGTTATTGTTTTTAGTATGCAAGATGAAAAAAATCAACAAAGTGAGTTTGAAGATCACTTCGTAAAAAATGTTAATTATCAAGAGGATAGTGGCATTTTAGCGAAAATGCAGGGAGCTTTGAAATTAATCCATTCTAATGAAGCGTATAAGAAGTTATGCAAGTTAATTGCTTGTACTAAACCAGATATTGCCCATGTTAACTTAATATATCATCAACTGACACCTTCTATTTTTCAAGCATTAAAAAAATATAACATACCAACGGTTTTTACTTCACATGATTATAAATTAGTTTGTCCAAATTATAAGCTTTTTAATAATGATGAAGTATGTACGAAATGTATACAAGGTAATTTTGTGAATTGTTTTAAAAATCGTTGTCATAAAGATTCAACAATATATAGTCTTTTATTAACTATGGAAGCATATTGGCATAAATGGTTAAAATCATATGATGTAGCTGATTTTGTAATATGTCCAAGTAAATTTATGTATAATCAATTAGCTGAAAATAGGATACCGGATACAAAGCTAGTGCACCTTCCAAATTTTTTAACAAATAATTTTCTTGAAATTGAAATGAATGAGAAAAAAGAAAAATTTATACTCTATTATGGTAGACTTTCTAAAGAAAAAGGCATAGATACTTTGCTAGATGCTCAAAGATTATTAGGTGAAAGAGTAACTTTGAAGTTAATAGGAACGGGCCCAGAGGAAGAGAGATTAAAAGCTAGAGTTGAACAAGAGAATATTCGAAACGTTGAATTTTTAGGATTTAAATCTGGAACTGATTTAGTAGCAGAAATTAAGAAGGCGAAAGCTACTATAATTCCTTCGATATGGCATGAAGTTTTTGGTTTAACGATTATTGAATCTTTAAGTGTGGGAACCCCTGTAATCGGATCTAAAGTGGGGGGGATAACAGAATTGATAAAAGAAGGAGAGAATGGATTTCTATTTGAAAGAGCGGATGAAAAAGAGCTTGCAAATAAAATAGATAGATTAATCAATTTAACAGAAGATGAGTATGCTCAAATGGAACGAAATAGCTATCAGGCTAAAAATGACTTTAAACCTGAATGGTATTATGGAGAATTGATTAGCATATATGAACAAGCTATTAATAATAAGAAGATAAGGAAGTAATTTGATAATGAAACATGTATTTATAATCGGATCTAAAGGAATTCCCGCAAAATATGGTGGATTCGAAACATTTGTAGAATACTTAACAGCTCGAAAACAAAGTGAAGATATTCAATATCACGTATCTTGTCTAGCTCATGATAATGATGAGTTTAAGCATAATAATGCAAGATGTTTTAATGTCAAAACACCTGAAATTGGTAGTGCTAAAGCAGTAGCATACGATATTTTAAGTTTAAAAGAGTGTATCCGTTATATTAAAAGAAATAGCCTTACAAATTGCATTGTTTACGTGCTTGCTTGTCGTATTGGTCCATTCTTTTCCTTCTATAAAAATAAGCTAGAAAAAATGGGTGTAAAAGTATTTGTAAATCCAGATGGGCATGAGTGGAAAAGAAGTAAATGGAGCCCTGCTATCAGAACATATTGGAAAATATCTGAGAAGTTAATGGTTAAAAATGCAGATTTGTTAGTATGTGATTCTAAAGGAATTGAGTCATATATTAAAACAGATTATAAAAAGTATAACCCTAAGACGACATTTATTGCTTATGGCGCGGATGTTACATCGTCATCTCTAAAAGACGAGGATGTAAAACTAAATGAATGGTATAAGAAACATGATATAAGCGCCAATGAATATTACTTAGTAGTTGGTCGTTTCGTTCCAGAGAACAATTATGAGTTAATGGTCCGTGAATTCATGAAATCAGATTCTAAAAAAGACTTTGTTATTATCTCTAATGTTGAACAAAATCAATTTTATCAGGATTTATTAGCAACGACGAATTTTGATAAGGATCCTCGTGTTAAGTTTGTTGGAACTGTATATGATCAAGAACTATTAAAGAAAGTTCGTGAAAATGCGTTTGCATATTTCCATGGGCATGAAGTAGGTGGAACGAATCCATCATTATTGGAAGCATTGGCGTCTACAAAATTAAATATGCTTTTAGATGTGGTGTTTAATAAAGAGGTTGGGGAAGCAGGAGCTGTTTACTTCTCTAAAGAAGGTGGATCCTTGGCTAACTTAATTCATGACGTTGAGCGATATTCACAAGAGCAAATTAATGAATTAAGTAATAAGGCAAAAGATAGAATCATCCATGAATACTCATGGGAAAAAATTGTAACAGATTATGAATCTTTATTTTTAAAGTCATAAATTAGAAAGGGGATGAATCTGGGCAGATTTATTCCCTATTTCTATGATATAAAAAGGGGCGCGAGCAATTTATGAAAGGTATTATTCTAGCTGGAGGTAGTGGAACACGTTTATATCCACTAACACAAGCAGTATCAAAACAATTATTACCTGTATATGATAAGCCAATGATTTACTATCCATTATCAGTATTAATGCTTGCTGGTATTCAAGAAATTTTAATCATCTCTACACCACAGGATACACCTCGTTTTAAAGAGTTATTGGGAGATGGTTCGCAGTTTGGGATAAAGCTTGAATATGCTGTGCAACCTTCACCCGACGGTTTAGCTCAGGCATTTATTATCGGAGAAGAGTTTATTGGCGATGATTCTGTAGCCCTTGTTCTTGGTGATAATTTATTCTATGGACACGGTTTAACGAAACTATTACAAAACGCCGTAGAACGCCAAGAAGGGGCAACTGTCTTTGGATATTATGTAAATGATCCAGAACGTTTTGGAGTTGTAGAGTTTGATGAAGGTGGGAAGGCTATTTCTATTGAAGAGAAGCCTCAAGAGCCAAAGTCACATTATGCTGTAACAGGTTTATATTTCTATGATAATCGTGTTATAGAGATTGCGAAGAATATTAAACCATCACCTCGTGGAGAATTGGAAATTACTGATATAAATAAGGTTTATTTACAATTACAAGAGTTACACGTTGAAATTCTTGGCCGAGGCTTTTCTTGGTTAGACTCTGGCACGCACGAGTCATTATTAGAAGCATCTCAATTTATTGAAACAATTGAAAAACGTCAAAGTTTAAAGGTAGCTTGTTTAGAGGAAATAGCATTTAGAAAAGGATATATTACCCGTGAGCAACTATTTGAATTAGCAGAGCCTATGAAAAAAAATCAATACGGTCAATACTTGATTCGATTGGCAGAACAAAGTAAACAAAAACAACCAATTTATCAATAAAGGAGTACTTATAATGAAGATTGTTGAAACTAAAATTCCTGATGTAGTTATTTTAGAGCCTAGGGTATTTGGCGATCATCGCGGATATTTTATGGAAAGTTATAATAAAGAGGTTTTTGATAAGCTTGGTTTAGATTACGAATTTATTCAGGATAATCAATCTTTATCTGTACCAGCCGGAACATTACGTGGATTACATTTTCAGTTAAATCCTAAAGCACAGACAAAGATAGTACGCTGTATCACAGGTGCTATTTATGATGTAGCTGTTGATATTCGGAAAGGTTCACCTACATATGGCCAATGGGTTGGTGTTATTTTAAGTGAACATAATAAACGCCAATTAGTCGTGCCGAAAGGATTTGCACATGGATTTTGTACATTAGTGCCAAATTCGACAGTGGCTTACAAAGTAGATGAATACTATTCTCCTAATCATGATGCTGGTATTCTATGGAATGATCCAGCCTTAGGAATTGATTGGCCGGTGAGTGAACCAATCCTTTCGGAAAAGGATACTAAACATCCATTATTAGAAGAAGCAAATATTAATTTTGTGTACGAGAAATAAGGAGGAATAATATGAAAGTATTAGTAACAGGTGGCGCAGGGTTTATTGGAAGTAACTTTGTTCGATATATGGTGAAGAAGTATCCGGAATATAATATTGTAAACTTAGATTCTTTAACATATGCAGGTAATTTAGAAAATCTAAAAGATATTGAGGAATTATCTAATTATAAATTTGTCAAAGGCGATATAGCAGATCGTCAGTTTATTAACCAATTATTTAAAGAAGAAAAGTTTGATTATGTGTTAAATTTTGCAGCAGAGTCACATGTTGATAGAAGTATTACAAATCCTGATATCTTTATTCAAACGAATATTCAAGGTACACAAGTATTACTAGATGCTGCTAAAAATGCGGAAGTAAAAAAATACTTACAAGTTTCAACAGATGAGGTATATGGAACTTTAGGTGAGACTGGTTACTTTACGGAAGAAACACCTTTGGCATCAAATAGCCCGTATAGTTCAAGTAAAGCTGGTGCAGATTTATTAGTTCGTGCTTATCATGAAACATTTGGTTTACCAGTAAATATTACACGTTGTTCAAATAATTACGGACCATTCCATTTCCCAGAGAAATTAATTCCTTTAATGATTATTAATGCACTAAATGATAAACAATTACCTGTATATGGTGATGGTTTAAATGTACGTGATTGGTTACATGTTGAGGATCACTGTCAGGCAATTGATTTAGTACTTCATAAAGGTGAAAATGGTGAAGTGTACAATGTTGGTGGAAATAACGAACGTACAAATATTGAAATCGTAAAAACAATCTTGAAAGCATTGGACAAGCCTGAATCTCTGATTAAGTATGTTACAGATCGTCCAGGTCATGATCGTCGTTACGCAATTGATGCGACAAAACTCCGTGAAGAATTAGGTTGGTCACCCAAGTACAATTTTGACACAGGTATTGAGCAAACTATTAAATGGTATTTAGAAAATCAAGATTGGTGGAAAAATATTATTTCTGGAGAATACCAAGAATACTTCAAGAATCAATATGCTAATAGATTAGAGGTATAAAACATGAAGGTATTAGTAACAGGAGCTAAAGGTCAGTTAGGACAAGATGTAGTAAGTTTATTAAAAGAACAAACATGGGAAGTCTTTGGGTTCGGCAGAGAAGAGTTAAATATTACAGATGAAAAACAAGTAAGCGAGAAAGTATTATTAATTCAACCCGATATTATTATTCATACGGCAGCATATACACAAGTAGATCAAGCGGAAAGCGATGAAGAATCTGCTTTTAAAGTCAATGCTGAAGGAACAAAATACTTAGCTCAAGCTGCTGAAGCAGTAGGGGCAAAGTTTTGTTATGTAAGTACTGATTACGTTTTTGATGGAACAAAAGATACTCCATATAAACCGGATGATCAAACGAATCCTCAGACTGTATACGGTAAATCAAAATTAGTTGGAGAACAGTATACACAAGAGTATTGTTCAAAAAGTTATATTGTTAGAACGTCTTGGGTATTTGGTTTATATGGTAATAATTTTGTGAAGACGATGCTACGTTTGGCAGAGGAGAATAAAGAATTAGGGATTGTTCATGATCAAGTGGGTTCACCAACTTATACCACTGATTTAGCAAGATTTATTATTAGTCTTGTACAAACTGATAAATATGGAGTATATCATGGTTCTAATTCAGGGGTGTGCTCTTGGTATGAGTTTGCAAAAGAGATATTCAAGCAATCTAATATTGAAATAGTGGTCAATCCACTAAAGACCGAAGATTTTCCAAGGCCTGCCGCACGCCCTAAGTACTCAGTGCTGGATAAAGGGATGATTGAAGAAAATGGATTTGAATCGCTTCAAAATTGGAAGGAAGCTTTAAAAGATTTTCTCAAGAAGCTATAAGATAGTGGAAGAATCAGCAGTTTACAAATGATTTGTAAATCTGTATAGTTTTATGTGGAATAATAGTAAGAATAAGGTTGTTGAATTTGTTATTTGAAAGAAGGAAAAACGATGAAGAAAAAGATTCTATTTTGGATTCTAGGTATCATTGGTGTTCTTGTTATTGCTGGTGGAGTATATGCGTATACTGTTTACTCTAATGTATCTAATACATTAAATACAGTGCATAAGCCTTTGGATCGTGATAAGTCTGATAAACGAGATAAGAAAGTAGAAATTGCGGATAATAAACCTATATCTATTTTACTGATGGGCGTAGATCAAGAAGGTAATGGAACAGGTAGATCCGATTCACTTATGTTATTTACCTTAAACCAAAAAACAAAATCTATGAAAATTACAAGTATCCCACGAGACTCTTATACGGAGATTGTAGGGAAAGGGAAAAAAGATAAAATCAACCATGCCTATGCTTTTGGCGGAATTGATATGGCTGTAAAAACAGTAGAGAATTTTCTTAATGTACCAGTCGATCATTACATTGAGGTAAACATGGCTGGATTCAAAGATATTGTAGACGCTGTTGGTGGTGTTGATGTAAATAATGATTTGGAGTTTACATCAAGGGAGCAACATTTTGCTAAAGGTAACATCCATTTAAATGGTGAAACAGCATTAAAGTATACTCGTATGCGTTATGAAGATCCACGTGGTGACTTCGGTCGTCAAATGCGCCAACGTCAAGTAATTCAAGCTGTAATTAAGAAGGGTGCAAGTGTATCTTCTCTAGCAAGCTACGGTGATGTATTAAAAGCAATTGAGAAAAACGTAAAAACAAGTTTAACGCAAGATCAAATGTTTGATATTCAAAAGAATTATAAAGATTGTATGGAGAACAGTGAAGAAATTCAAATTCCAGGTGACGGACACAAAGCCGCTGATGGTATTTGGTACTACTATGTTCCAGAGGCAGCAAAACAAGATATAACGAATAAGTTAAGAGCACATCTTGAATTAACTAAGTAATATGTAATAACCCAGCTCCTTTGGAAGGAGTTGGGTTTATTTTTGCATGGATTTATATTAGTATTATATATTGTGAGATTAATAGATGAGGTGAATCGATGAATAAGAAAGCGGTACTTGTCCTTGTTATTTTTGTATTGTTTGTTGCTTCGATTGTGAGCGGTAAATTGTACTGGAATAAGAAGATTACGAATGCAACAGGACAAACGAGTGAAGTAACGAAAACAAAGACTGAAGTAAAAGATAGCGGAGCAAAGAAAGAAGAGAAAAAAGAAGAGAAAAAACAAGATGTGAAGTCATCTTTTAATGAAGCATACGCGAAGAATTTGCCAGATGCAGTGAAAGAGAAGTTAAAGAAAGCTGCTGAGGATAAAAAGGCAGTAAACCTTATTATTGTTGGTGATGAAGCTTCTTCATCTGAAAAAGGTGCTTGGGCAGCTAAGTTAACGTCTAATTTAGAAACTGCTTACGGTAAAGGTTTATGGAATGTGACTGTAAAGGAATATAAGGGTGAAAGCACAGAAGAGTTAATTGCGAATAAGCGTGATAAAGAGATTGCGAAAGAGAATCCAGATGTGATTTTATTTGAGCCACCATTTATTACTGATAACGGTAAAACTGGTAATGGGAACTCTGTTGCGAGTACACAGAAGTTCGTTCAAGCACTTTCTACTAGTGCAAAGGGCGCTACGATTATGATTCAACCATCAAATCCAGTGTATGGTGCGAAAAATTATCCGAAAGCGATTGAAGCATTAAAACAATTTGCAACGCAAAATAATTATACATATATTGATCATTGGGGAGCATGGCCGGATGCATCGACAAAGGCTATCCTACCATACTTAAAAGAAGAGTTTGGTTTCCCAACTGCTAAAGGTCATGAAGTTTGGGCACAATATGTAACGGATTATTTTGTAGCTAAATAATAAAAGGGGAGAGGGTATCGTCGACAAAATATGTTCGACAATACCCTCTCTTTTTTTATAAGATTTTTGCTATACTAAACTGTACTATAATACGTGGTGGAAGGAGGAGAATAATGAAAATACTTGTGGTGGATGATGAATCGAGTATTCGTAATTTGATTCGGATGCAGTTGGAGATGGAAGGTTATGAAGTATTGGCAGCGGCTGATGGGAGAGAAGCTTTAGAGCGATGGAATGAAGGGCCGGATGTATTGATTTTGGATGTTATGCTTCCGGATACGGATGGGTATGAGTTGCTTCGTTTGTTCCGTGAGAGGGATAGAGATATTCCGGTGCTTATGTTAACAGCAAAGAGTCAGATGAATGATAAGTTGCTTGGCTTGCAGCTTGGTGCTGATGATTATGTGACAAAGCCGTTTAATTATGCGGAGCTTATTCTTCGGGTTAAGAATATGGCGCGGCGTGTAAAGAAGACGGAGGCGGCTGTAAGTCATGAAGTAATTGAGGCTGGAGAGATAGTGATTTGTCCTAAGGAGAGAAAGGTACATGTGAGTGGACAAGAGATTCAGTTAACGTACCGAGAGTTTAATTTATGTCAGTTATTTGTTTCAAATCCGCAGCGTGTGTTTATGAGGGATGAGTTACTTGAGAAAGTATGGGGATTTGAGTATATCGGAAATACGAGAGCAGTTGATATTATGGTGCAGAGACTTCGCAAGAAGCTTGGGACGAGCGGAGAATATATTAAGACAATTTATGGCGTTGGCTATAAACTGGATTGTTAAGTGGTGATGGTATGTCTTTAAAGCGAAATATGGTGTTTGGAATAGTTGGGCTGTTAATTCCGATTTTTGTTCTTTTATATGCAGTTGTTTATATTACGTTAGAAAAGAATATGTATCATAACGCAGCAGATTCTTTAGAAAAGTTAAGTGTAGAAGCACAAATTTATACGATGAATTATTTAGAGAAGGAAGCAGAAGTGGATACGCTTGGTCCGAATTCACTTTTAATTGCGTCGTATTTAGCGAAGCGTATGGATGTCCGTGTGCAGATGATTGGGAAGAATGGCGATGTTGTTGCAGATACACAAAAAGGAGCATTGCTTCACCGTAACATCGACATTGAGAGTTCCTTGAAGGGAAAGAAGTCTTACGTTTTTGAGGAGGCGGATCCAGCTCCTATTCTTTTGTTTTCAAGCCCAGTATATTATGGAAACGATGTCATTGGAAGTATTCGTTTTATAAATGAGTTAACGGGTGAGAAGGAAGTTTTAACAAATGTGAGCTGGACTTTCTTAATGACGTCTCTTTGTTTAGTAGCTACCGGTATTTTCTTTGCGATTCGTTTGGCGAAGTCTCTTCATAAACCAATTGATCAGTTGAGACAAATGGCACAGCGGCTCGCGAATGGTGATTATAAGAGTAAGATTGAGTTAAATGAGTACGTGGAAATCGCTCAGCTTTCAGCATCTTTTAACGCGATGGCCGATGGAATTGAGCTGCATATTAAGCAATTGCAGGAGGAGAAAGAGAAGCAGAAAGATTTCCTAGACCGCATTACACATGAGCTAAAAACACCGCTAACGGCAATTATCGGTTATGTTGATTTAATTCCGAAGTTACAATCGAAAGAAGATGTACAGGAAAGTCTTCGTTATGTGGCTGTGGAAAGTGAGCGTTTATTATCACTTGTAGAGGAATTGCTTAAGTCCTCGAAATATGGAACGAGTACGTTTGAAGTATCACCTACAGTTGTGAACATAAAGGAATTGGCAGAAGAAGCAGTTTCAATTGTGAAGCCTCGTCTAAATCAGTTTGAAATTGCAGTGATAAATGAGTTAACGGATGTACATGTTGTTGCGGATTTTGATAAGACAAAGCAAATTTTCTTAAATGTGCTTGATAATGCAATTAAGTATAGTGATGCTTCGCACATTCGTATGAATGTAATTATAAATGAGCATGAGGCGAAGGTCTTTGTTCATGATGATGGCATCGGTATAGATGAAGTGGTGCTTGCAGAGTGGAATGAGTCTCCGAAAGGAAAGGCACTTCCTTCTAGTTACGGGAATGGTTATGGTTTGTATATTTGTCAGGAGATTATGAGTAAGCAGGGCGGAAGCATGCGGATTGAGAGTAGTGAAGAAATAGGTACTACAATATTCATTACATTTTTGCTTCCGAGAAGGATGGAAGACATAAAAAACTTGAAAGCGGTTAAATGATACATTTATGAAACAATTATGCGGTATTTTCGAAACAACGTTTTTTTATCTTGGAGGTAGGCAGAAATGAAAAGGCTATCATTTCAAATTCTTATGTTTGTCATTTGTATGATTGTTTCTCTTGTTTTGTTTTATGTTATGGAGAAGCAAATATATAATCGAATCAACATTGTAAATGATAAACAAGCCGTTTTACAAAGGGTGAATGAATCTCTTCCAATTGAAGTGAAAGTAAGACATGAAAAGTGGGGAGAAATCGTTGTAACGGATGAAGTTCGTTTGCATACGATTGTTTCATTCTTTGACCGAATTCGAATAGAGCCTGAGGGCGTTAAGAGCCAAGAACAAGTATTTACTGGAGAAGTAACGTACTTGAATGGACATAAGCGTACTTTTGCAGTAGGTGACTTGTTCCAGTATGGGGAAAATGTATACGGAAAGAATGGCATGGATCCGATGATTTCAGCACTTCAAACGTATTTATTAAGCCTGTATTACACGCCAGAGCGTATTAGTGATTTCTTTGCTTCAGCAAAGGATGTCGTAGTACGTCAAGGTGATGTGGTACGTACTATCAATCTTACGCACATACTTGATTCTATTCGGTACGCAAAGCAAATTACAGATTACGGAGAAATTCAGAAGTTATTACAATCGCAGAATGAACCGATTGCTTATATTACAGCTTATAAAACAGGTAAGCGTGTAAAGAATGATCGTGAAGATATTCTTACGATTTCTGTGTATCCATCGTACTTTGTTGTGCAATATCTCGGTGATAATAACGGAAATGTCATGTATATGAAAGGCTCTCTAGCAGAGTTATTCGTAAAGGAGAATGCGTCATGAGAAAGATGGCCTTTTTCTTCTTTTTGCTAGTAATTGGAGGAGCGATGTCTAGTTGCTCTCGAGATACAACCTCTATTAAATATAGTAAAAATGGTCTCCCTATTTTGGATGATCGTCATATTGTTGCGTATGTAGCGGCTCGTGAGGAAGTTGGTGAAGCGTTACTGTCATCATTTTGTAAACCGCGCGGATGTACGTATGAATTTATTCGTCTTTCAACAGAAGAACTTCTTCGTAGAGTGGAAGAAGAAGCTGGAAATCCGAAGGCGGATATTATTATTGGCGGTACAGTAGATGCGCATCAAATGATGAAGCAGAAAAATCTTTCTATTCCTGTGATAAGCCAACATGCAAATCGTATTTCAAAGACTGTTAAAGATAAAGATGGTTATTGGTACGGTTATGAAGTGGAGAAGCTGGCAATTGCGATTAATAAAGAGCGGTGGAACGAGGAAATAGCACCGCTCGGTCTCTCGTATCCGTTAAGATGGAAAGATTTATTGAATCCAGTATATAAAGGAAAGATTGTCATGCCCGATCCAAATGTTTCAGGTACAGCATATACGTTTTTCCAATCACTTATTGATACGTTAGGTGAAGAGGAAGCGAAGGAATATGTGAAGAATCTGGCAGAACAAGTTGGAGAAGTAACAGTGAATGGTTACATCCCAGCAGAACTTGTTGCGAGCGGTGAATATATGATAGGCATCAACTTTATGGGAGATCAGAGAATGCTTCAAAAACAAGGCTTTCCTATTTTAAGTAACGAACCTGAGCAAACAGGGTTATCTGTTAATGCGATTTCTAAATTAAAACGTGCACCGAGTGGTATTATTGCGGATTTATTTATTGATTATTGTTTATCAGAAGAAGCGGGTCATATTTTAGAAAAGGTGTCGTTTGGCGTACCAACGATGTTTGCGAAGAATGAGAAAGAAATAGAAGGACAGCCGGTTAGAAGGACGAACCAAAATATATCAAATAGCGGGATAATCGAGATATGGAATAGACAGCGTCTCTCTCTGAAGTGAGAAAAGGAGACGAAAATATATGTTAAAATGGCTCAAGCCAGCACCTGCAATTGAGAGATTGCCAGCGGATATGATCGACCGTGTATATCGATTACTACGTATTCGTGTGTTAATCGGGATTTCAGTTGGATATGCTGCTTATTATTTAGTTCGTAGTAACTTTACGTTATCAAGTACGTATTTAGTACAAGAATATGGTTTTAGTACAGCTGAAATTGGTCTACTAGGCTCAGTAATGGCAATTGTTTATGGATTTAGTAAGTTCTTTATGGGTAATTTATCAGATAAAGCTTTCGCCCAGCGCTTTATCGCAGTCGGTTTATTCTTATCAGGGCTTGTAAATATTTGTTTCGGCTTTGCATCATCATTTGGGATGATTGTTACATTACTTGTTGTTAACGGTATTGTACAAGGTATGGGAGCACCACCTTGTAGTATTGTTATGACGAAATGGTTCTCGAAGAAAGAACGCGGTACGAAAACAGGCCTTTGGAATATTTCACATAACGTTGGTGGAATGCTTGTGCCACCACTTGTCGGAATTGGTGTAGGTATTTTCGGTGAAAATCATTGGCAAGGCGGCGTGTTTATTTTCCCTGCGATTATCGCAATGGTAATTGCAGTTCTTGTTTGGATCAATGCGAAGGATACACCAGAATCTGAAGGTCTTCCTCCAATTGATGAGTATCGTAATGACTATGAAAATCTTGAAAAAGCAGATAATGCTAACAAGATGTCACCAAAAGAAATTTTAATGAAGTATGTAGTGAAAAATAAATTTGTATGGTTCTTATGTATTGCGAATGCTTTTGTTTATTTAATTCGTTTCGGTGTTATTAACTGGGTTCCACTTTATTTAACGACAGTTAAAGGATTTTCAAAAGCAGAAGCGCATGCGGCATATGCAATCTTTGAAGGTATGGCAATTCCAAGTTCATTAATCGTTGGCTTTTTAAGTGATAAATTATTTAAAGGAAAACGTATGCCATTATGTATTATTAGTATGGTTGGAGTTGTTATTGGTACGTTTATATATTGGCAAGCAACTAGCGTACTTGTTGTAAGTATTGCAGTTTCTATTATCGGTTGTTTAATTTATGTACCACAGTTCTTAATCGGTTTAAGTGCGATGGAATTAGTACCGAAATTTGCAGTTGGTACGACAGTTGGTATGTGTGGTCTATTCGGTTATGTAGGCGGAAGTCTTGTAGCTAACGCAGCAATTGGTGTTATTGTTGATAGTTCTGGCTGGGATGGTTGTTTCATCTTACTATTAACAGGTGCGGTTTTATCAACAATCTTCTTATTTATTGTTCAACGTGGACATGAGAGAAAAGATCCTAAAGTAGCGTAATATTTTGTTTGAAAAGCTATCCAATTGTGTGTGATTGGATAGCTTTTATATTAGAAAAAACAAACAGTATGTAAAATTGCAGTTTAATATATAAATGATTTTTGTTAATTAATATAATTTTTTTAGATTCCATAAACCAAATAGATACATAGTTATACCGAAAAATCCGCCAGCGCAACCCCAAAGCACAACATCAAATAAAGAAATAGAGATTTTTTCTGAACCTACATAGGGAAGGATATAATTCATAAAAACAAACATTTGAAAGCCCCAAAGTACACCTGCTTTCAAGCCAGCTTTTCTTAATTTTTTCTTGTGTTTTAAATATTCTTCTTTTGTTGCACATTCAGTCTCATTTAAACCTTTTTTCTTAAATTTAAAGGTTAAATAGTTAGCGTAAATCATATTAGATAGAAAAATAAATATAGTTCCTATAGATATTGTGTGGTTCATAGTATCAACAAGTAACATAATAAGCATTACCAACATATTTAACCACCACAAACCAATTCCAGCTACAGATAAATGTTTATTGATTTCTTGCTTTTGATATTCATCTCTCTCACTCATTGTTCCGACAAAACTATTATAGACTCTTTCTTTCCATTCAATTTTCATCATTTAATCTCCCTCCCAAAATAGACTGTTTAAATCTGTTTTTAGTGCTTTTGCTAATTCGATACATAAGGCTAAAGAGGGGTTATATTTATTGTTTTCAATTAAATTTATTGTCTGTCTCGCTACGTTAACTTTTTTAGCTAATTCTAGCTGCGATAGACCTTCAGATTTTCGATATTGTTTAACGTTATTCAAATATAACCCTCCCATTGATGGTTGTAGACCTCGTGTACCAAAATGATTTTAATGATTCATTTTGGCAAGAAGTTTGTTAATAAAGAATGGCTTCCATTCAATTAAAATTACCCTTTTTCCTTTCCTTAAATCTATCTTAAAAGATATAATGTCATATTTCTAATCATTGGAATTTTTGTTACAATATAAATGGATGTGTAAAACTTTGTAAAAACATTGTAATAATATGTAATCTATTTTCAGAAAGTTTTATACAATTTTTATATTAAACTATTAAGTTATAAAAGGGAGAGAGACTATGTTACCAAATACGGTTCGTACTCCAAACAAGAAGAAGAAATGGATTATTATTGGGGTTATTGCACTAATTGTTATTGTAGCGGCAATTAATATTTTTGTTATGCAAGGTAAGAAGAAGGGTGCATCAACAAATGCTGATGCTGTAAGTTTTGAGAAAGTGACAGAGCGTAAGCTGAATAATACGAAGTTAATTTCTGGTCAGGTGAAGCCTGGTAATATTGAAAGCTTCTATGCAGATCCGACCAAAGGGAAAGTGAAAGATATTGAGGTAAAAGAAGGGCAAGAGGTAGAGAAAGGCACGAAGTTATTCTCTTATGATAATGAAGAGATTAACCTTCAAATGAAGCAAGCAGAGCTTGATCAGAAGATGGCAGATATGCGTTATGATCAAGGGAAAAAGAAGATTGATTCGTTGAAGAAAGAAATTAAGAAGGCGAAAGATAGCGGAGCTGGGAAAGAAGTAACGGATCCGATGGACGAGCAAGTAAACGAGTTAGAGATAGCTCAAAAGACAACTGATCTTGAGAAAGAAAAAGGGAAGTTGCAGAAAGAAGAGTTAAGTAAGAAGCAGAAAGAGCTTACGATTTATAGTAATTTCGCTGGTGTTGTTCAAAAGTTAGATAAAGATGCGGCAAAAAGTTCATCTCAAGCGTTAGGTGGTCAAGGAAAAGCGTTTTTACAAGTAGCTTCTAAAGATCCATTCCAAGTTCAAGGTACGTTAACTGAGCTTCAAAAGTCACAAATTCAAAAGGATCAAACATTCACTGTAACTGCAAAAGCAAATAATAAGAAGAAGTGGACAGGTAAGATTACAGAGGTAAGTGAGTTCCCAACAAGTGCAGAGATGGCGCAAGCTGGCGGCATGGGTGAAGCAACTCAAAATATGTCTCAATATACATATAAAGCTAGCCTTGATAGTCAAGATGGTTTATCTCCAGGTTACCACGTTTCTCTGCAAGTAAACTTAGAGAATAAGACGATGATTGCTGTTCCAAGTAAAAGCATTGTAGAAAAAGGCGATGATGCATTTGTTTATGTTGAGGAAAAAGGGAAGCTTCGTAAACAAAATGTGAAAAAAGGTTCTACTGATGGAGACTGGACAGAGGTTGTAGAAGGCGTAACAGTGGGGCAAAAGGTGGTTAAAAATCCTTCCGACGATGTGTATGACGGAATGGAAGTGAAAGAGAAATGATTACGTTAAATAATATTGCTAAAACGTATTATCAAGGAAAATTGGCGGTGCCGATTTTGCATGGTATTAGTTTAACGATTCAAAGCGGTGAGTTCGTTTCGATTATGGGACCGTCTGGTTCTGGTAAGTCGACGCTTATGAATATTATCGGTTGTTTAGATCGTCCAACAGAAGGCGAATATATGCTGAATGACGTGAATATCTTAACAGCAGACGAGTCAAAGCTTGCTTTAATTCGTAATGAATACATTGGCTTTGTATTCCAGCATTTTAATTTACTACCTCGTCTTTCAGCAGTGGAAAATGTTGAGCTTCCGCTCGTATATGGTGGCGTGAAGAAAGCAGAGCGCCGCAAGCGTGCTTTGGAGGCACTAGGTAAAGTTGGATTGGCAGATCGCGTGCATCATTTACCGAATGAGTTATCAGGTGGACAGAAGCAGCGTGTAGCGATTGCAAGAGCGATTGCAAATAATCCAACGTTCATTATGGCCGATGAACCGACTGGTGCACTTGATACGAAGTCTGGTGAACAAGTTATGGATATTTTCACGAAGCTTAATGCAGAAGGCACGACGATTGTTATGGTTACGCATGAAGAGGAAGTGGCAGCGTATTCTTCCCGCCGCATTGTACTGCGAGACGGGAAAGTTACAGAAGATAGAAGGTGTGCGGTATGAGTTTACTAGATAGTATAAAAATTGCCCTCTCTTCTATTTTAGCTCATAAATTGCGTTCAGCTCTTACGATGCTCGGTATTATTATCGGGGTAGGTTCAATTATTACTGTCGTTGCGATTGGGCAAGGCGGGGAAGCTGCATTGAAATCGCAGTTCGTTGGGGCAGGTAATCAAACGGTTCCGATTCATTATAGTGCAGATATAAACGATCCTTTCGGTATGGGAATGGTAGAAGCACCGAAGATAACTGAAGAAGACATTTTTGAAATTAAAAAAATTCCAGAAATTTCACATGTGGTAACAACAAATTCCAGCATGGAACCACTTGATATTGAAGATAAAAAAGAAATGGTGAGTATTACTGGATTAGATAGCGAGTATTTTGCAGTAAATAAAGTAAAGTTGTTAAAGGGACGTTCTTTACAAGAATCAGATGTGGATCAAGGTAATAACGTTGTTATGATTAGTAAACAAATGGAAGAAAAGGTGTTTAAGGATGCCAATCCAGTCGGTAAAATTATTGAAATGAAAGGTCAACCGATGCAAATTATTGGTGTTTACAAATCAGATAATGAGTTTATGGGAATGGGACCATCAGAAGCATTAGTTCCAATTTCATTATGGCCGACATTGTATGGGAAAGATGAAATTCAAAATATTTCTGTTCAAGCAAAAAATGTAGATAATCTAGAAAAAGCAGGTAAAAAAGCTGCAGATGTCTTAAACAGTCGTAAACCGACTGATGCAACTGGTAAATATGAAGTTATGAATTTAAAAGAAATTCAAGAAGGTATTTCGAAGATGACCGGTATTATGACAATGATCATCGGTGGTATCGCTGGTATTTCATTAGTCGTTGGTGGAATTGGTGTTATGAACATCATGCTTGTATCTGTAACGGAGCGTACACGTGAAATTGGTGTACGTAAAGCACTCGGGGCAACACGTAGTAAAATTTTATTACAGTTTTTAATTGAAGCTGTTATGTTAACACTTCTAGGCGGTTTAATCGGGATTGGTCTTGGGTATGGCGGAGCATATATCGTTTCTACATTCGCAAAATGGCCACCGCTCGTTTCATGGGAAGTTGTCGTTGGAGGCGTACTGTTCTCGATGACACTCGGTATTATTTTCGGATTAATTCCAGCAAATAAAGCTGCGAAATTAGATCCAATTGAAGCATTGCGTTATGAGTAATTAATAGTGTAGTAGAACTACACATTACCGTTCTAATGGGCGGTTCGTAGCCTCTTGCGTGAGGAAGTGAACCGCCCGTTAGAACGGGTTATATAAATAGAAGGAGGCGTTATAATGGAAGCAAATATTAATACGCAAGATGTAGGTGCGAAGAAGCCATCATTATTAGGAATGATTACTTCTCCAGGTGAGCAGTTTGAGAGAATGAAGACGAAAAGTCCGGTTTGGGGGGCATTTTTCCTTTTCATTATATTAACAGCTGTAATTGCAGGGATTAGCATGTATCAAGTAATGAATCATCCTGATGTAATGAGTGAGGTACCTGATGCCGAAGCGGCTAAAGTTGTTGGTTACTTCGGAATAGGAGCAGGTATTGTTGGTGGACTATTTGGTACTGCGATTTGGTTCTTCATTGCGGCAGCTATTTATAAAGTGATTATGATGTTTATGAGTAATGATACTTCATACATGAAATTATTATCTATTTATGTCTACACATATACGATTTCAATTTTAGGTGCAATTGTGAACTTTATTATTAGAATGATTCTTGGTGGAGATATTGAAACTTCTTATACAAGTTTAGCAACTTTATTTGAGCCAGGTACAGTTGCTCATGGTGCTGCTTCATCATTCGAAGTTTTCAATATTTGGGCATTAGTTGTAATGGGATTAGGATTACATATTACGGCTGGACTAAGTAAAAAACAAGCAACGATTTTAATTGTTATTTTCTTTATTCTTTCAGTTGGATTTACTAGTTTAAGTGGTCTAGCTCCAAAATTTGGTGCATAATTTATTCTTTTAGAAAAAGGTGACTCTTCAAAGGAGTCACCTTTTTTATTTTTACCCTTACTTCAAATACCACCAACAAAATTTCAAATACTACATAGTGTAATTTCAAATTCTGTCGGTAGTATTTGAAATTACTCACAGTGAAATCTTTTCTTTATTTTTATATTGTGAAGGTACCGCGGAATACTAGAAAGGTATACCTTTTAGAAACGGGTACTGTGTGAAGCCAGCGACTTTTAAAGAGGCAGTTGTTTTGTATGAAGGGATGATTGTAAATCAAATAAAGAAATTAGGTATTCGTAAAGATTATGAAGAGTATTATCAATGTGGTTTAATTGGTCTTTGGCATGCGTATGAAAGATTTGATGCAAAGAAGGGATGTTTCCCTGCATATGCAGTTGTAACGGTGCGAGGTTATATATTAGAGAGATTGAAGAAAGAGTTCGCAGTGCAGGAGAGATGTGTATGTGTAGGAGAGTATGAGGATATCTTTCATTTTGAGGATGTTGAAATAAGAGTGAAGGATTTTATGAGCGTGTTAGATGAGAAGGAGAAGTATATTATTTTTGAACGCTTTTTTGTAGGGAAGACGATGGGGGAAATCGCTTTAGAGACGGAAATGACATATTATCAAGTAAGATGGATGTATCGGCAAGCACTCGAGAAAATGCGAGATAGTGTAAGAGGATAAAAATAGCAAATAGAATGGAAGGTAAGGAGATACTACCTTCCATTCTACTTGTTATTAAGGTGATGAATCTTGCATGTTCATTTGGGATAATACATATCCAGCTTTCCATAATTGCTGACTTAACTTATGGGAACTAATTTGTATCGTTACGGTAGTTCCGTTTGAAAAATGAATTTTAGCTTGTTTAGCTTTTTTGAAAAACTCTATTGTATGAACATGTTTGAAGAAAAGCCAAATACAATTTGGAGAAGCAGGAGATTCTGTTGGGAAAGCACAAATATATTCTCTATGATTGATCGGAATTGGAACGTTTTGTTTAAATTTAAATTTTGTTTTTACGGCATTACGTCTCCCTTGATAAGTAGAATGAATATTTGTTAGACAAGATTTCTGTATAAGTTGGAGAGCAGTTTGACAGGAGTAAAGATGGTTTCCGCTACTGTCGATAATTTTTGTACGGTAATAAGGGTGTTTACATGGTTCAAGCATCATTGTAGAACTAGAAATAAAAATGTTGTTTTCATTATCCATAATTCTATATCCTCCCTTATAATTTTCATTCTGAATATAATTATATATAAATTAAGTAAATTGATTGTTAATATTCTATTTCATATTGTAAATTTTGGCTATTCGTTTACAATCAATAGGTGATAGTCTTTCTAATTTGCATCGCTTGTACATATATATGAAAATAGAAAAGAGTAGGCGGTGATATAGTATGAAGAAAAAGTATATTATTATGGCTTTAGTTGTCGTTCTCCTAGTATATTTAGCAAACAGTAATCCGAGTAAGGGCGAATATACAGAATGGGCAGCGAAGCAGTTTATGAAGCGAAATGATGTGAGTAAGAAGCTAGATGAAGTTCAAAAAGAGAATGAAGAGGGTCTCCTTGGCGACTTGGCATCGGCCGGTAAAAAGTTAGCGAAAAAGTATGTTGAGCCACAAGTTGGGTTATTAATTGATCATTATACGAAGCGAAATGATTATATATTCTTCTCAACATATACGACTGAGTTTGATATAGGTGAAGAACATTATAAGTACGTATGCGTCGGTTTTTCAAAGATTTTTATTCCGATTGAAATGCCGAAGAAAAAAGACGAATCTGCAAAATGATGCAGATTCGTCTTTTTCATTTTATAGAGTAATTGGAACTTCAGATACATTTTTTTCTATAAGGCGAGCTCCCTTTTTTCGTGTATTTTCATCAATGGATGAAAATACAGACGAGGCAAGGATTGTATCCATTACTTGATTTACAACTTGTGCATCGATGGGTGTGATGGGCGTATCGATAGAAAAAACGACTGTTTTTCCATCTTCTTTCGCGAAAATCAACTCTAGTACTTGCATGTGTTATTCCCTCCTTTGTATTTATCCCGCTATTTACGGGATTTGGATCTGCCGGTTAAATTGCGGGCTAATAATCAATGGGGATGAATAAAATCCCCACTGATCTGAGTTTTACTTTATAGTTTAGAAAGATCTGATGTGCTTACAAGTTGTACAGCGTGAAGTGGTGATGCCTGTAAGGAAGCAAGAGCATGAGCTACGTCGTGTACTTGATCTAAGCTTGCATTTGTTTTAACACGTTTAAATTGTTTGCTCTTGAAAACTGTTTTGCCGTTCTTATCTAATCCGTTGTTTAATACTAGACGTAAAGTTAAATCCATTACGATTGTTTCAATTGCCATGTGTATCACCTCCTTTCACTTTATAAATAGGGCGTGAATGTCATGTTTTGGCGTGAAATTTTTTCTTTTTTTTGGTACCCTTAAAAGATTAAGAGAGGAGAATTCTGGATAATGAATCGTAAATGGTTATTTTGGATTCCTGTATTACTATGGATGGGGCTGATTTTCTATTCTTCGGCACAACCATATAAAAAGCAGGATATGCGTTCAGATATTGAACAATATGTAAATGTTGAATTTGTGAAAGAGCATTTTTCATGGGTATCTATCGATTATGGTGGAGGAACCCCTGTTAGTATTGCGAATAAAGGTGTAGGCGGATTTATTGAGTTTTTCCTTCGTAAAGGTGCTCATTTTATGGTGTTCTTTATGCTAGGTTCATTGATTTATTACGCTTTTCATCGATCAGGTCATTCGAGGAAAAGATGCTTTATATATGCCCTTCTTTTCGTTGCGGGTTATGCAACATTTGATGAAATTCACCAATGGTATACGGGAGACCGTACACCAATGTGGCAAGATTCATTGCTTGATACGTGCGGCGGGTTAACGGGGATTATAATAAGTAATTGGTTTTGGAATAGAAAAAAGCGCTAATCTCAAATAAGATTAGCGCTTTTTTTTGCGGGGAGTAAAACCTCCACTGATTAAAGTTTCACTTTATACACCAAGTAATTCTTTTAGTTCGTCTGTTGATAGTTCAGTCATCCAGCTATCGCTTGTGATGACCGCATTGTTTAGAGATTGTTTTCTTTCTAGCATTTCATCAATTTTTTCTTCTAATGTTCCTGTTGTAATGAGTTTGTGAACATGAACAAATCGTTTTTGACCAATACGATATGCGCGGTCTGTTGCTTGATTTTCCACAGCTGGGTTCCACCAACGATCGTAGTGAATGACATGGTTGGCAGCGGTTAAGTTTAATCCTGTTCCGCCAGCTTTTAAGGATAAGATAAAAATGTCATACGTTCCGTTTTGGAACTCCTCAATCATCTTGTCGCGATCTTTTTTCGGTACACTACCGTTTAAGAAGAGAACACGCTGGCCGAATTTTTCTTCTAGCACACGTTTTAGCATGTTTCCCATGCCGATGTACTGAGTGAAGATGAGGCAACTTTCATTTTGATCTTTTATATTTTCGATGAGCTCCATTAACGTTTTTGTTTTCATAGAGCGTTCAACGACATTTTGTGGTTCTTCTTCTTTTAAATAAAGAGCAGGATGATTACAAATTTGTTTTAGCTTGTTCAACATAAGTAATATAAAGCCGCGTCTTTCAATTCCGCTTAATCCTTCTACATTTTGCAGTGTATCTTGAACAAGTTGTTCATATAAGGAAGCTTGTTCACCAGTAAGAGGACAGTAAGCTTTTTGTTCTTGTTTATCTGGTAAATTTAATGCGACTGTTTGATCTTTCTTCGTTCGGCGCAGTAAAAATGGTGAGATAAACCGTTGAACTTGCTGGATTTTTCCTTCATCACGATCTTTTTCAATCGGTGTGACGAAGCGGCGTTGGAATTGTCCTAAGCTTCCGAGATATCCATGATTAATAAAGTCGAAAATGGACCAAAGTTCAGCGAGGCGATTTTCCATTGGTGTACCAGTTAAAGCGATTTTGTGATTTGCCTGCAAGTTTCGTACTGCTTTCGACTGTTTCGTATGTGGGTTCTTAATATTTTGTGCTTCATCCAAAATAACAACATCCCAGCATAATGAAGTCAGTTCTTCCTCATCGAGTTGAGCCAATGCATAAGATGTTAATACAACATCTGCTGATTGAAGGAAATCTTCAAATGAATTGCCCTTATCTCTATTACTTCCGTAATGTAATTGGACACGTAAATTTGGTGCGAAACGCTCAAATTCCTTTTGCCAATTTCCAAGAACAGATGTCGGCGCTACGATTAATGCAGGGCCTGTTTTGAGATTGTTTTCTTTTATATATAGTAAGTAAGAGATTGTTTGAATACTTTTCCCGAGTCCCATATCGTCAGCTAGCAATGCTCCAAATCCAAGCTTTCGTAAATATAATAACCATTCAATACCGTGTTGTTGATACGGACGAAGTGTTGCGTTTAGTGAAGTAGGGACATCTACCTTTGGAATATCTCCAATATGAAGCAGCTTTTGGAATAATTCCTCATAATATCCATCTAGTTCGATTTCAATATCAGTAAACGGACTATCATCTTCTACAATTTCTGTTTCAGCCGTATTTGATAAATGTTGCTGCAGGACATCTTTCATCTCTAGTCCGTACTTATCGGCACGGTTCATGAGTTTCCTTACTTCTTCGATAAAGGCTGGATCTAGTCGCATCCATTGACCGTTTATATTAAATAGACGTTTGTTTTGTTCAACGAGCTCGAAAAATTCGCTTTCTGATAAATCAATGCCGTTCGTCGAAATGCGCCAGTCAAAATTAACGAGCGTATTCATACCGAAGAACGATTGTGTTTGTGCTGTATTTTGCTTCAACTGGACACGTAATTTCGGTTTTGTTGCTTTTAAATTTTGCCACCATGATGGTAGTAAAATTGTAATGCCGGCTGCAAGTAATTCGTTGCTTGCATCTGTTAAGAAGTTCCAAGCTTCTGTTTCAAAGAGCTCATTTCGGAATATATCTCCTTCTTTTAACCACGGTATGAGCTTACTAAAACCTTCTTGTGTTTCTGTAATCCGTTCTTCGTAATCGTGCCATCTTTTCGGTAAGGAATCGATGTTTTCATATACATATATGCGATGCGCCCCGCGCTTTGGTGTCACAATTGTTTCAAGCTTCCACATTTCAAATTCTTCTTGTGGTTCTTGTAGTCTTAGTCCGATTGTAAACGGAAGATCATCTTCAATATAACCAATTTTTCGAAGCCAATCTTCTTCATGTAGTGCTGTTTCCAATTGTCTTTTCGTAAAGTCGTAATGTTCATATAGCCTTTTAGCATCTTCCCAGCCGTCATTTGAGCGATTATCTTGTAATATGCTTTCATTAACTGCTGCTGAGAAAAGAGATGCTAATGTGTCATCTTCAATTGGTGTATTTTGAACTTTCCAAGATGGCTGTTTAGGCCAATGATTCATATCTGGTACGAAGCTACCACTTGTAAAGGCGTTCCATAATTCATTTGCATCTTTTGTAAGTGCTGTAATAGGTCCGTTTATGTGCATATGTGCAAATGAATTCATTGGTTTGTTTGCAATGTATTCAAAGGCTTGTGCATTTGTTAGTAGCACACCTTGTTTTCCTTCGAAGGTTGCTTCTTTTAGAGAAGTACCGTAGAAAGAAGTGGAGTGCCATGTGAATGCATTTCGTTTCCAACTTGTTACGGATAATGGAGTACCGCTGTCATCTTCTCCCCAAAGGAACCAACCTTGACTAACATGCTGGAGCCTAATTGTTACTTCAGTTTGATTGATCATCGATTAATTTTCCTTTCCGTAATTCCTCTTGTAGTGCACGCAGACGTGAATGGAGATTGGCGATGTGAATAATGAAAGCATCCCATTCATCGGTACGTTTTAATCGTTTATACAATGTACGTAATTTCTTTAAGTAACGAACTGCGCGTTTATATGATTTACGATTTCGTTCTTCAATCGCCTCTACAGCAGCAAGATGGTAAAGAGGAAGTGCCACTTCTGGCGCTTCTTTTTCAATATCTTTCAGTGGCTCTTTCAACAGCTCAATTGCTTCAAATCCATATAGGAGATGAAGCTCTGCCCATGTACGATACTGTTTTTTCGCGAGTACGTACTGTTCATAGTTTGTGAAACTATACGGTAATAGTTCTTGTAAGATCATTTCGAAACCAGCTTGTTCATTTGTATGTGTTGCATATGTTTCATACATGATTACAAATAGCCGAACGACATCTTTTATGAAAATCGTATTTTCGTGATCTTGGATCGTTTTCTTTACTTGTTTATACGTAAAGGAAAGCCAGTTTTTTGCACGATCCCAATGCATGGCACTTAATAGTTCTTCTAACCAATAGAAGTATAGACTCACAACAGAAGCAGGCTGTTTTTTTAGTAAGTCCATCGCTAGTAGATCTTCGTCATTTAAAAAGAGAAGATGAGAAGACGCTAACGCTTTGGATAGTGGATTGATTTTCGTATCGATTCGTTTTTCTTCCTCTTGTATGTTTTCTTTATTGTTTAAAAGTTCACTCCATATGTGGCGATAAATGAAAAATCGTTCTTGCGTATAAGCGTCGGTAGAGAAGAATACTTCATGAACAAGACGAGCTGTTTCTTGCAAAATTATTTCAGACTCTGAAGGAATCGCTTCTGATTGTAAGTCCCGAACGATGGATTCCACTTTGTCTACAAATAGGCGAATGACATTAACAGGTTGGTGATAAGAATACGTTTTGTTAGCTTCGAATGCCTGAATTTCTTCTAATAATTTTTGAAAGCAGTACAGTGCTGCGTGTAACCTGAATAATTCATGTATGGCGATGACGCGCGGAGCTTTCCGCTCAAGTTTCGTATAGAAATCTGTAAAGATACTCATAAGAAAATACATTTGTTTATAAGTAAGGCGAGCTTGTTCTTTTTTAAATGATTCATATTCTTTTTCAAAATAAGATTCCCAACTTTTATAATCCGTTTCTTCAAAAGCTGATGATTGCAATACTTGTCTTGCAGTTCGAATAGGAGGAAGGGAAGGTTTCGTATTATTTTTAAATAAAGTTAATACATCTCCTACTTGCCCGAAACTAGACGCTGCAGATAGTAATACAGCGAGCATATGCTCACATTGTGTTGGTGCGAAGCAATCACAATAACTTTCAGCGACGTTACGAATCGGAATATGAACGCTATATACGTTGCCTTCCGCATCTACAGTTCCTGATAGTGTATAACCATCAAAATCAACGTTATAGACAACACCACTACGATATAGGTGCCGAGCTGTAGCGACATGTTCCTGATCAGCTGTTTGCTGTGGATCTAGTCCTTGAACGAACTCATTCGCAATCATCATAATTTCATCTTTCGTAATTGAGTGTTGCAGCATAATATTCCTCCGTACACATATTTCTTTCCTTTACCATTATAAACAAAAAATGCTCAAAACAGAAAAAATGAAATTTGGATTACATAACTTGAAAATCATGGTAATATATAAAATGTTAATTTCGTATATGAATATATACGTATAGGAGGAGAAATAATTTGTCAGATTTACAGACGAAGTTAGGTAGTGGAATGAATAAGTTACAAGAAGGAATAGAACAAGGGAAAATGAAGTTGCAAGTTGCACAAGAAATTGCTCAATTGAAAAAGGGAATGCAAGTGCAAATGCAGAAAAAAGCAGAGGTTCTATTAGAGGTTGGACAGCAAGTGTATGTTCAATTAAGAGGAAGTGGAGTAAATGAAGCGAGCTTAAAAGAAATGATTGCTCCAGTTCAAGAATTTGATGTAGCTATTTATCAAGCAAGAAAGCGCATTGTTGAATTGCAAAAACAACAAGGTGAAAAAGCTACATGTGAATGTGGTGGACCTTTATCAATAAATGATAAGTTTTGTGGTTCATGTGGAAAGCCTAACCCGATGTTAGCAGTAGAAAATGAAGGTGAAACGGTAAATTGTATTTCATGTAATGAGCATATCGATAAAAAATCTACTTACTGTCCAGTTTGTGGAATTAAGCAAAGTGGGGAGTGAATTAAATGTATTGTCGCACATGTGGAAAACAACATGGTGAAGAAGTAAATTATTGCCCAAATGAAGGTAGTATGGAGATTGCAGGAGCTATAGGTGCAGTAACATTAGAAAAAGATACTGCAAAATACTGCAAAGGTTGTGGCAGTGAAAATGCCCAAAAAAATTTATATTGTAAAAAGTGTGGGTATTCTTTATCTGTTGTGAAGAAAAAAGAACAATCTGTAAAATTGCCTACAATGGATGGTGCTCCTAAAGTTGAATTTAAAGCAGATAAAGCCGTTTTACAAAAAGGTTTGATTGGTGGGGCTGTTGCAAGTATTCTCATGTTAATTGCTGGTTGGATTGGTAGTTTATTATTTGCCTCTATGTTAAGTGAGATGTTTAGCAAATTTGCGAAAGAATTAGAAATGTTGCCAAGTTTTTATTCGAGTGCAACTTCTACGATGTTAAGTTATCATTTACTTGGTTTTACAGCTAACGATGATAGTGGATTGATATTTTCTTTATCTTGGCATACTCCATTTACATTATTATTAATCATTCCATTTATTATTTTTGCTGGTACAGGAATTTGGTTAGGGAAACAGCATGTTGCGAAAACGATTAAAGATCAAATCTTTATGGCAGCAACAGTTGGTATTATTTATGGAGTCTTTTTATTCATTATAAGTTTTATAGCATCACAATCTTTTGCAATTCCATTCTCAGAAGCAGGTAAGATTACGGTTGGCTATTCAGCGATTAAGAGTTTATTGAGTGGTTTTGTATGTGGGACATTATTTACGTTATTAGGATTTATTGCTCATACAAGCAAAAACAATATGGCAGCAGCATTTCAAGAGTTAATGCCATATGGAGCGTCTGTTTATTACGGTGTTTCAGCTATGATAAAAGGACTTTTAGTAACAGCAGTAGCGGTTTGTATTATGGCGTTAGTAAGTAAGGAAGATGGTATTGAACCATTAAAAGAAATAACAACTTTAAAATCTGAAAGTACATTATTAGCATTAGAGTTAACACCTCAATTATGGAGTATGGCTCATTTTGCGCCGTTAGAAGTATCAAGTCCAGCACTTAGTAAGGAATTTACTAGAATTGGTAAGAAATCAAATACATATGAGAGCACACTATCGTTTTCATTTATATCAGGCGTCTCTGTAAATGGCGTAGAGCTTAGAGAGATATTGATTTCAAAAGGAGCAAATGAGGAAAGCCTTGCAGAATTTGATAAAGTGAATAACGTATTCCATTACGGTTTATTACTGCTTATTATTCCGTTGTTCTTTATGTTTAGAGCGGGAAGAAAGTTAGCTAAATTACCGACTGCCAATATATATATTACATTAGCGGTATGCAGTGGTTCTTACACAATTATGATGATTGTAATGAATATGATTTCTAAGTTCCAAATTAATGTTTCAGGAACTGTAACAAGTTTATTTGGAACAAGTGGAACAGTACTATCTATGCAAAATTCATTTATATATTTAACTTTGTTTAGTCTTATTGTGACATATGTAGCGGCATTTGCTGGAATGAAATTAGCTAAAAAATAGGAGGAGAGCACGTTGAAGTTTTGTGGAACATGTAAAAAGAATGTTGCAGACCATTTGAACTTTTGTCCTGAGTGTGGGAGTAAAGTAGAAGTAATCGTTGATAACACTGCTGCTTCATATACAGAATTACAAAGCGAGACAAAACCAGTGAAAAGTAAGAAAAATTTATTTTTAATCATTGGTTTTGCCATTATTGCTGCATTATTATTTGGGGCATATAAATTTGGAGCATATAAGTTTTCAAAAGAAAAGCAAGTAAATGTAATGATTGAAGCATTCCAAAAGAAAGATATTAATGCAATTGATGAGTTTGTAAAAGCGAATGATTCAAGCTTAAAGATTAAGACAGAGGATATTAAAGCGTACATGCGTTATTTAAAAGAGAATCCTTCTTACAACAAACAATTACTTTCTTATTTACAGAAAGAGACAGTAGATCAAAAGTTAACAAAAGATAAATCTTCATTTAAGGACGGGGAAATAGTAGAAGAGGGAAAAGAGTGGTTCTTATATCCAAAGTATAAGTTCAGCATGAAATCTTATTATATGAGCGTTAGTACAACTGCAAAAAACGCAGAAATATATGTGAATGACAAAAAAGAAACAGAGCTTTCTAGTGATAAAACTTCGAAAGAGTTGGGGCCATACTTCCCAGGTACATATGTTGTAAAGGCAACGGCGAAGACAGAACTTACTGAATTAGAAACAGAGAAAGAAGTAGATTTAGCGGATGAACAGAGCGAGAAGGTGAAAGTGGATTTATCGCTTGAAGGCAAGTATGTAAGTATTTCTTCTGATGAAAGTGATGCAACTGTATTTGTGAATGGGAAAAAACGTGGAAAATTAAATTATGGAAGTTATAAGCTTGGCCCTGTATCCACAGATGAAACAGTAGAAGTACATTTAGAGAAAACTACTGATTTTGGTGTGATGAAATCTGAAAGTGTTAAAATTGGAGACCAAAGCACGTATTACTTAAAATTCCCGAAAGAAACATCAAGTTCAGCAGTGGGCGAATTTGTAAGAAATCATATTTATGATAACGTACGTGCAATTTCATTAAATGATTTTAGTTTAATTGAAAATAATTATGATAAGAGCGGGAAATCGTATAAGGAAGACCGTGATTATATACAGTATTTACACAAAAAAGGAATTACAGAAGACTTATTAACGATGGAAGTTCGTAATGTAGAGCGTCAAAGTGCTACGAAATATAAAGTAACGACATATGAAGAGTATCATATTCGTTACGGTGATGGATCTGTGAAGTTCAAAAGTTTTAATAACGAACATATTGTAACTGTGAATGGAAATGGAAAGATGTTGTATCATTCTCTTGGTGCAAATAATACGTTGAAATCAGAAGATGTATCTGGTCCAACTCGTTAATATGAGAGAGGCTGTTCAATATTGAACAGCCTCTTTATTTTGTAGCTAAATCAATATTTCGTGCCAAACCGTTGATATCTTTTTTTACAATTATGAGTGCGTTTCCTTTAATATCGCTTGTACATACGGATCATGTAATATTTGCTCTATAATTGGTAACATGTTTTGTTCAAATGGAATGTCGATAGGAAATGGCTTTTGTGAGCCAGGTTTGATTCCATATTGGACAAATTTGTGATGTGTATTTTCTTCAGACTTGAGCATAATTAATTTATATCGATTGTCATCACCAGCGAGTGAAAAGTCAATGGAAGTAGCGTCGTATGCTACTTCATCTTTATATATATACGGTTTTGGTGTACCGATCCAGTCTACTTTTGCTTCTACATTCATGGATATAACCTCCTTATATGTATTATAAAAAAATAAAAGCCAGCTCTCAACAAGGAGAACTGGCTTCAGCAGTCAGTGGTTATTTTAAAATTTTCACTTTAACAGTTTTGCGTCCCCATTTTTGAGCAGCACTATCTGATCCAAGCAGGATGTCGATACGGTTACCTTTAATTGCACCACCAGTATCTCCAGCGATAGCTTCTCCGTAACCTTCTACCCATACTTTAGATCCTAATGGGATTACTTTCGGGTCAACAGCGATCATTTTCATGTTTGGATTCGCAGTTAAATCATGACCCATTGCAGTTAATACACGGCCGCCATATGTGCCACCGTTTTCGCTCGGGTGAGCTGTATATGCTGTAGCTACCACAGTTAACTCACGACCACCAGATGGTGTGCTAGTTTCAGCAGCTTTCACAGCAGGCTTAGCAGCTGGTTTTGCTTGTGCTGCAGGTGTTTGAGCCTTAGCTGGTGCTTCAGCTTTAGCAGGGGCAGTTGTTTCTTGTTTCTCAATCACAGGTGCTGTACCTGTTAAGAAAGGAACATGAACATAAGCTGTTTTCCCGTTATATTCAAATTGTAACCACTCATTTTGTACTTGGTTCGTTGTTTCGATTACATCGTCTTTCTTCAACTTTCCAAGAATTTCTGAGTTTGTGTTCGCTTCAGCACGTACGTTTAATACGTTAGCTGTTACGTAGTAGATGCTTTTTGTGAACTCTGCACTTACGAATGCGTCTTTACCGTCTAAAGTAACTTTTGACCATCCGTTTTCTGTATTTTGAACATCTATTTTATTACCGTTTAGTAATTTACCGACAACTTTTGATTCCGTAGTAGGGTTTTCGCGTACGTTTAGTACGTCTGTTGTTACAACAGTTTCTGCATTAGCAGATGATGTGAAAATCCCAAGACCAAAAACTGCTGCTGTTGCTATACCAATTAATTTTTTCATGATAGCCTCCATTGCGTTTGTTTTCGTGTCCTCATTATAGCAACAGATTTTTTCGGATTTGGGGAAAACACACAATTACAAACCATTCGTAATCAGTCGTTAATATCCTGTAATATAACAAAAAATATAGGAAAGCGTTTTTCATTCTATATGACTCATAGGTTTCTAGTTATATTCGAAATATTTAATACAACATGTTTTTTTCGACGTAAATAAAAATATTACAAGGGTGTTACATGATGTTTACTAAACGATTACATTCCTTGAGTATTTTACCGTTTTATGGGTAATATAGTTATATAAACATAAACATTTTGTTTGTGAAGCTATAAACACGTGCTATATACTAGCAAAAAAACCGCATAATTGTTACAAAACGAAAGGGTTGCAAGGAAGAACTTTGCCCTTTTTTACATATGTAACACATCCTTTTTTAGGAAAATACATTCCTATCCGCATTTTTCTCACACAATTTGACAGCAGTATTTCTAACTTGTAGCTCTTGGAGAGTGAAAAGGTTATACGAAAGGTAAGGCTGTCCATAAGAATTCGAATTGGTGAAGGTGAAAGTAAGAAAATCACCGCAAAATTATTGTTTTCTATCCGATTTTACATATCGGAATTTATGTTATTTACAAAAACGAAACCTACGAAGGGGGATTTGATGAGGAAACTGACAAAAACATTCATCGTTTCATTAACATTATGTATTGCATTTACAATTTGGGGGATTATTCCCGAATCTATTATTGGAAAAGGTAGCTTAGGAAATGTAACAACCGCAATTCAAACTGCATTAGTTAGTAAGTTCGGGTGGTTTTATATTATTTCCGTTTCTATTATTTTAGGTGTGTCTATCTTTTTAATTGTTTCGAAATACGGTTCTATTCGTTTAGGTAAAGATGATGACGAACCTGATTATAGTTATATGACATGGTTTGCTATGTTATTTAGTGCTGGTATGGGTATCGGCTTAGTCTTCTGGGGCGTTGCCGAACCATTAAACCATTTATACGCACCTCCGTTTGGAGAAGGTGCAACTGAGGAAAGTGCGCGCCTTGCACTGCGTTTTTCATTTTTCCATTGGGGATTACATCCTTGGGGACTATATGCGTTTGTAGCGTTATGTATTGCTTACTTTACCTTTAGAAAAGGAAAAGCAAGTACGATTAGTGCGACAGTAGGTCCGTTATTTAAGGGCGGGGAACACGGGCGTATTGCTCATTCATTTGATGTGTTAGCTGTTTTCGCAACTGTGTTTGGTGTTGCAACGTCATTAGGTCTCGGGGCGAAACAAATTGCAGGTGGTGTTAGTTATTTAACATCTATCCCGAACTCATTAACGACTCAGTTAGTTATTATTGCAATCGTAACAGTATTATTTATGTTATCTGCGCAAACAGGTCTTGATAAAGGAATTAAATATTTAAGTAATACGAACATTATTTTTGCGTTTGCACTTATGATTATTGTATTATTTGCGGGTCCAACAAACTTTATTATGAATTACTTCACTTCAACAATCGGTTCTTACATTCAAGAATTGCCAAGCATGAGCTTCCGTTTAAGTCCATTAGACGAAGGTGGAAACCAATGGATTCAATCGTGGACAATTTTCTATTGGGCATGGTGGATTGCATGGTCACCGTTCGTAGGTACGTTTATTGCTCGTGTTTCACGAGGACGTACCATTCGTGAGTTTGTAATCGGTGTGTTACTCGTACCGACAATAATTGGTGCCCTTTGGTTCTCTGTTTTCGGCGGAACAGGTATTCATATGGAGCTGTTTGGTGATGCACATATCTTTGAAAAAATTAAAGAGATGGGAACAGAAGTAGGATTGTTTGCTATGTTTGATCAGATGGGAAGCTTTGGATCAGCTTTATCTGTTCTAGCGATTCTTCTTATTTCTACATTCTTTATTACATCTGCAGATTCTGCGACATTCGTTTTAGGGATGTTAACGACACATGGTAGTTTAAACCCACCAAATCGCATTAAAATGATTTGGGGTATCGTTCTAGCCGCGCTAGCTTCTATCTTATTATATGTTGGTGGATTAGAAGCCTTACAAACGGCAGCTATCATTGCAGCATTCCCGTTCGTCTTTGTTATTTTCTTTATGATGGCAGCATTATTTAAAGAGTTACAAAAAGAAGGACGTAGGAAGCGTCATTAATAATAGAAGGAAAAGAGCTGATTTCATATCAGCTCTTTTTTTATACCTCTATTTGCCGAGCAGTAAGAACACCACCTCAAAATTCAGCAAAAGCAAATAAGTCGAGCTACTTGTAAAAGCCCGATTGGTGATGGCTAATTAAAGTTTCACTTTATATAGAAGGAATTTGAAATGCGGGTAGGGGAAATAAAATACTTTATCATATAAGTAGTATGCCTTTTATACGAAGGGAAATCGATTAGTTTCGACAATTTTCGATATCTTTCAAATTCTATTCATATTTTTGTCAAAAATATGTCGGAAATGTGTTGTCACTTTTATATATATGTGCTATATTATTTCCTGTAAGCGATTTCAAATAGTTTTAAAGCGCATTCAAGGGGGACATCTAGAATAATGAAACGTTACGAAAGAAAGTGGAAGCATATTTGTTTGAAACGTGTGGCACATCGTAGTGTCCAAGAAAGCACGGAACCTAAGACTGAAACGCGCAAAGAACAGCAAGAGAAGCAATTGGTTCTACAAAAATAGCAATCACTTTTTCGTATATAAATGAAGGTCGATCGTTCGTTGGGGGATGGACGTGAAATTACTTTCAGCTAAGGGGTATTGTCTGATATATAATTTATACGGCAATAAATAAGCACAGAGCATACGGCGCTCTGTGCTTATTTTTATTATTTATCTTTTTTAAATCGAACTGTCTTATCCCAGCCAATGACTTGTTTCTTGCTCTTTGCACGTAAGTATAAGATTAAGCTACGAATAAATAAGTACGTAAAGAGCTGTGCGTACGTAAAGTACATAATAACGCTAATAAAAATATTAGTCGGTGTAAAGGTTCGTTCGACACTCTGGGCACTAAATAATTGAGAAACATATGTAATATATGCGACATACCACATAAATAGTAGCGGAATGCTATATTGAATTTGGAATATCCCGAGTATCCCAATTACAAACCAAACGTTTGAAATGATTAGGAATAGCCAAAATACAACATACACTAGAACTTGTTGTAAGGAATGAACAAGCAGCTTTCCTTTAAAGAAACTTAATGATGAGAACATTTTTTCTAAAATATATAAATTCCCTTGGAGCCAACGTGTACGTTGTTTAATAAGAATTTTTAAATGCTCTGGTTCTTGTTCCCAAGTAACTGATTCTGGGACGATTGGTAAGAGATAACCTTTTTGTGTAATTCGTAATGTTAATTCAGCATCTTCTGCAATTGCATAAGGATCATAGCCACCAAGCTCTTCTAGTGCGGAGCGACGAAGAAGCATATTTGTTCCTGTCAGTGAGCCTGTTTGGAATAGTAACCAGCGTCCAGATTGCATAAGGAGCTGGAAGATTTGAAATTCCAGTGAAATCATTCGCGTCAGCCAGTTTCGCTTTTCGTTTACTGTACGAACATGTCCAACAGCTCCAACAGCATCTTCAGTTGTTTCAGCGTGCTCTACAAGCATTCGCAGTGCGTGTGGTTCAGGTTGGTTATCTGCATCGTACACACAGAAGTATTCACCATCTGAAATACTAAGCCCATAGTTTAGTACACGTGATTTACCCTTCGGTTCACCAGGGGGAACACGAATGTGGCGAATATGAGCATAAGCCTTGTCAAAATCATCGCCGATTTCAGGTGTTTCGTCTTGAGAGTTATCATTTAATAAATAAATAGTTAGCTTTCCAGGATACTCAATCTTAGCCATTGCTTCTAAAGTATCTTTAATAACGACGCCTTCATTATGGGCAGGTATGAAAATATCGACGCTCGGATAATGTTCTAATGTACGATCTTTTCGTTTACTATTTCGGTGAATTAGGCCCGCGATTGTTAAGAAAGAGTAGTAAACGAGTAAGCCAGAGAATAGAAAAGCCGTAAAAATAAGTACATATTTAATTGAAAATGTGATACTGATCCAAAAAACGAGTACGCAAAACAGAAGGAATAAAAGAAGTATAACGAGAGTCATCATAACAGGGTCTGTCCTTTGTTTCCAATTTGCTCGCGTGAAATTTTTATATCTCGGATTGCTTCAGCAGCAAGCCATTGCTCCATTTTTGGCTTTAGGCGGTTCATTACAATGTCAGCACCAGCTTCATTTGTGTTTTGTAATAAAATAACTAGCGTATTATTATCATATTCAGCAGCAAGGTCAAAATCATTCCTTACCGTTTCAACTAATAAGGAAGCTACACGGTCCATAACACTTTCCTTCGTATATTTACTAAAGGAAGTGAAATCAAAGTAAATGATAAAGCCTGTTTCATTACGACGATTCATTGCAGTCGTTAATAACGCTTGGCGTCTCTCGAATTCTTGTCTTGTTAGTAATTTGGATTCTCCAATATATTGTTCCAATGTTCTCACACGCTCAGTTAAAGTTTTATTTTCATGAATCACTTTTTTCAATAGGTGAGTTGTTATATATACAATGAAGAAGTTAGCTGCCATCAGGAAGTGGATAATCATATATTGCCATTGATCTGATGTACTCCATAAATGAAGCCATGCTTGATAAAACAAATAAAATACGGAAATAATGGTTCCTAGTATGAAGAAAACAAATGCTGTTTTGTCAGCTAAAAATAAGAATAGTACGTTTACGATTACGTATATTATTGTAAAAATGAGCGCATGCTCATATTTCGTCACATATACAGTAGTAAAATAAAATACAATTTGTAAAATCCACATAGAGAGGATTTTATAGAACTTATCTTTCACAAAACTTTCCTCCTTAAAGCTATTTCATCAATAGATACTTGTAGTATGCGCAATTATTAAGAAATTGACCATGCCGTGAAACTCTTTTGAAGGGCAACAACAAGTAGTATCTCTATTTTCATAAGAAAAATAAAAAGACTTAAACATTATTGTATCATAATGTACTTATATTTAGGATAAATTGATTAATAGATACATAAAAGACGTTTGGATTGCATGAAAAAAGTCTCCTCTTGTAGAAAGAGAAGACTCTATATAAGTTTATAGGAACATCATACCTGCAACTGCTGCATTTAAGAAGTTCGCTAATGTACCAGCGATAACTGCTTTAATCCCTAATTGTGCAATTTGTTTACGGCGAGTAGGAGCTAGTGTTCCTGTTACACCTAATTGAATTGCGATAGAAGAGAAGTTTGCAAATCCACAGATTGCGAATGTTAAAATTAGATTTGTTTTGTCAGAGAACTCTGCCATGTGTGGTCCTAAGTTTGCGTATGCAACGAATTCGTTGATTGCAAGTTTTTGACCGATAAAGCTTGCTGCTTGTATCGCTTCACCAGGAGAAACCCCGATTAAGATTGCGAATGGTGATAATAAGTAACCAAAGATTAAATCAAGGCTAAGTTTAATATCGAACAGAGAACCAACCCATCCTAATAATCCATTTAATAAAGCGATTAATGCGATGAAAGCCATTAACATTGCTGCTACGTTAATAACAAGTTGCATACCTTCAGATGCGCCGCGTGCAGCTGCATCAATAACATTTGCGTCTTCACGTTCTGTAGAAAGTTCAACGTTATTATCTACTTTTTCTGTCTCTGGCATGATTAGTTTCGCAATTAATAAGCTCGATGGAGCCGCCATAATTGCAGCTGCTAATAAGTGCTCTAACGGAATACCCATTGCTGCATAACCGATAAGAACAGATCCAGCAACAGCTGTCATACCGCTTACCATAATAGTGAAGAATTCACTATTTGTTAAGCGTGCTAAGTAAGGTTTAATTAAGATTGGAGCTTCAGTTTGTCCTAAAAATACAGTCGTTACTGAGTTTAGGCTTTCTGCTTTAGAAGTTCCAAGAAGTTTACTTAATGCACCACCAACGATGCTAACAAATTTCTGCATAATACCGAAATAATATAAGATTGCTACTAATGAACTAATAAATACGATTGGAAGTAGTGCTTGAATAAAGAATACAAATCCCCAAGGTCCCTTTGCGTTGACTAAATCCCCAGTAACGAACTTAATTCCCTCGTAAGAAAAATTAATTAATCCTTGAACACCGTCAGCAGCGTGTTTTAAACCTGCTTTACCAGCGTCCCATCGTAATACGATAAATGAAAATGACATTTGTAATGCTAGCGCAATTAAAATTGTGCGCCAATTAATAGCTTTGCGGTTGGAAGATAGTAAGAAAGCAATTGCTAATACTCCAATCACGCCGCCAATTCCCCATAAAAGATTCATGCAGTGTATGCTCCTTCCTCATAGTAAAAACAGTGTATAAACCAGTTGTCTATACGTTTACGAATATAACATCTTTAGTAACTTATCATAATGGACATCGGAGGTCAAACGTCTAATGAAAAGTTTAAATAAAAAGAAAATTCTTCAAAAAAACACATATAAAATAAATAGACATGAAATAGGTTATGTTTTTTATGAAAATATATACATTATGATAACGTTATGCATTGTTTTTGCAGAATAAAGTGTATGAAATAGAAGAATGGATACATTATTTTTGTAGAGAGAAGGTAGGAGAAAGGGAGTAATATGTTGAACTCATAGCAAAAAAGCCTTCTAGTAAATTAGAAGGCTTTGAAACTATTAATTAAGGTGCTTTCGTGTATCCTAAGAAGTGGCTCTTCCAATAAGATTTACTTAATGAATCGATTGCGACACCTTTATCTCCAGCTTGGATAAACGATCCGCCTCCAAGGTAAATACCCATGTGTGAAGGACCAGATTTATAAGTGTTTTGGAAATAAATTAAGTCACCCGGTTGTGGACTTGAAGTTTTTGGTAGGCTACTCCAGTATCCCGCAACACTTTGACGGCTAATGTTATGACCAAATTTCTTAAATACGTGGTAGATGTAGCCACTGCAGTCTACGCCGTTAGCAGAAGTTCCGCCCCAAACGTATGGTACACCTTGCATTGATTTTGCGTATGCAAGTACGGAAGAACTGTCGCCGCTATTGTTGCCTGTATTATTATTGTTGTTATTGTTTTGATTGTTATTTTGGTTATTGTTAGGCTTATTATCTACTGCGCCTCCAACTGGTGTTTTAGACAGATAACGTGTTCCGATATAACCAGTTTGACCGTTGTAGTTAATTTTGCTCCATCCAGAGTTTTCAGAGATTACTTGAACCTTCTGTCCTTGTGGAAGTGCGCCTATGATTCTATAATTTGTACCTTCGCCGCTACGTACATTTAGTGCAGAAGCATTAATGTAGTAGTCGCCAATTGCACCTTGGTTAGGTTTTTCAGGTTGTTTTGGTTGCTCAGGAGTAGTAGTGCCACCTTTAACGAATTTTACAAATTCGCTACTAACAAAGCCTGTTTTTCCTTGGTAATTCACTTTAAACCAACCGTTTTCAGATCCAACTACGTTTAATGTTGTACCGTTTAAAACGCCACCAATTACACTATGGTAAGCGGCAGGGCCTGTACGAACACGTAAAGATGTAGCGTTAACCACGTAAGAACCACCAGTTTGAATAGTTCCATTATTGTTTTGCTCTTGTTTGTTGCCTTCTGTAACGTTTTCGTTGGAACCGCCTTTTGTTACATAGTCTTTGCTTACATAAGCAGTTTGTCCTGCGTAATTGATTTTGAACCAATCTTGAACTTCTCCAACAACTTGTACTACTTGTCCTTTTGTAATAGAACCTACAGTTGTGTGAGAAGTGCTAGGACCTGTACGAACGCGAAGGGAAGATACATTTACTGTATAGTTTCCGCTTGCTGGTTTTACTTCTTGGTTGTTATTATTCGTATTGTTGTTTGAAGAACCCGCATTAGAAGAAACGCCAGATACGAATTCGCCACTTACATAACCTACTTGTCCATTATGGTTAATTTTCACCCAACCATTTTCTTGTCCAATTACGTTTAATGTTTGTCCTTCATATACACGTCCAGAAACAGAACTAGATGTGTTAGGAGCTGTACGTACACGTAATACATCAGCGGTAACTTTATTGTTTCCACCTGTACTTACATTGTTGTTTGCTGCTCCACTTTTTGATACAAATTCGCCACTAACAAAGCCTGTTTGTCCATTAATGTTAATTTTGAACCAACCATTTTCTTCGCCAATCACGTTTAATGATTGACCGTTATAAACGCGTGAGATGATGTCGTGAGAAGTGCTTGATCCTGCACGAACATGTAATACGCTCGCGTTTACCTTATAAGATGAGCTGTTTGATGCAGAAGCTTGGACAGTTGTAGCAGCTTTTTGTGTATTTTGTTCAGGTGCAGCTTGAACACTATCAAGTGTAGGTGCTGCTCCTCCTGCTACAGACACTGCCGCAAGACCGGCAAGATACTTTTTCATAATTTGTCGATTCCTTTCTGTCTGTAATGTAGTGAAGAAATATTTACCAACTGTTAAAAATTCTAAAGAGCATGTCGATTACTGTCAAGACTTATATAGGAATCTGAATATGACAAAAAGATTACAAGAAAAAAATCAAGGCATAAAATTACACCTTGATTTCCATTTAAATGCATATATTGAATATGAAAGGACAGAAATTATTCGTGTTTAAGAAGAGGTCATATTGGATTGTAACAAGATTTGATTAAAAGATTTTTGCAGTTTTTTGGTGATAGGCCCAACTTGCCCATCTTGAATCGCGGTCCCATCAAGGTGGGTCATTGGTAAAATTTCAATCGTTGTGCCTGTAAAAAAGCATTCATCTGCTTGATAAACGTCACGAACGCTGAAAAGTTCTTCCTGTACAGGAATGTGAAGAGTATTAGCTAAAGAAAGGACATATTGACGAATAATGCCATTTAAAATAAGGTGATTGGCTGGATGTGTGTAAAGAGTTCCGTTTTTAATTAAAAAGAAGTTGGAATGGCTTCCTTCCGTTACAATACCATTCCTTACGAGAAGTGCCTCTTTACAACCTTTCCGTTCAGCTTTCGTAGCAGCTAGTACGTTTGGTAATAAATTTAATGATTTAATGTCACAGCGTAGCCATCGAGTATCGGGTTCTGATATAGCACGTATACCATATTCAATCCATAATGCTGGTCTTTCTTTTTTTGTAATATAGGCATAAATTGTCGGAGGGTTGTCATATGAAAATATATGTGTGCGAGCTTGTACACCACGAGATACTTGCAAATAAATTGTGCCATCTTCATGGAAATGATTTCGTTCAATTAATTTGTAAAGTAAAGTGATGAGCTCAGCTTTTGAGAAAGGGAGCGATAATTCTATTTCTTCCATGGAGCGATATAATCTCGTTATGTGCGGATCTAATAAGTGAAAGTTCCCTTTATATAGGCGAATCACCTCGTAGACACCATCTCCGAACTGCAAACCTCTCTCTTCAAGTTCTATGTACGTTTGTTGTTTTGTTGTATCAATAACTTCATCATTCCAAAGTACAAATTTTTCGTATGCCAATTTCCGTCCCATCCTTTCGTAAGTACGTAAGTAATGTGAAACTTTCATTCATGCGACATAAAAATTACTATAGTAATTTTTATGTAAGCAATTCTCTACATATGACCGTATATGTATTTATAAATCATAGAGAAGTAAGGATGATTTACCCCGCATTAACGGGCAGTAAAACTTCCACTTAAAAATTAGGGTGGAGCAAAGAAGTGAATTGGGCGAATAACTGCCCGTAGCTGCCCGATTGGTAAGGGCTGATTAAAGTTTCACTTTACAGCATTTTGTATATACAAATTCGAAAATAAGAATGAGAATCCTGCTTTTAAATAAAAAAAAGCAACATTCTTATGGAATGCTGCACAAGGAGGGTAGCTATCTTTCATAGGGACATTGTCTTGTTGAATGTTTTGTGTATGGAAACAAAACATGTTGAAAGACAATTATAAGAAAGTAGAAACAAAAGATTTACACATTTCTTTAAGGGATCTTACGAAAGATGAAAGATAAGAAATATGTAGAACCTCGTTTACATATTTTATTATAGAGATTCTTCATTAACGCTATGTTGATATTTGGTAAAGGTTATGTAATTTTAAAGTTAATGAATATAAGTAGTTGTATGGAAGAAAATAAAAAAAGAGGCTGAGATTACTCAGCACTCTTCTTTTCTTCTTTAATAACTGTTTTTACTTCACCAGTTTTAATCTTATTACTTTCAGAGAAGCGAAGTAAGTCACCTTCAATGATTTTATCAGACATGTTCAATTCATTTTGGGCACGATCAATTAGTGGTTGAGATTCTTCTTTCGGTAATTGTACAACTTCGCCAGTAGCACGATCGTAGAATGTACTGTTTGTGTACATGTATTTATCTGTAACGAAGCTACCGTCACGAAGAACAACAAATCCTTTATTATCAGGTGAGAATACATCATGACCGAATCGAACGTCATTTGTAGAATCTACACCAAGTAAGTTTAGAATAGTTGGTTTAATATCAATTTCTCCAGTTGGTTTCGAAATTGTTTTACCTTCTTTTTGACCTGGAACGTGAATAAACATCGGTGTTTTTTGTAAGTTCATATGGTCAAATGCAGTGATTTCTTCTTTTCCTAAGAACTGTGCCATTGCACGGTTATGGTTTTCAGAAATACCGTAGTGGTCACCGTAGAATACGATTACTGAGTTGTCGTAAATACCTTCTGCTTTTAGACGCTCAATAAAGTGTTTCATTGCTTCGTCTAAGTAACGAGCAGTTACCATGTAACGGTCAAATACTCCATCACCAGAATTATATTCGTCGATTAATTTTGTACTGTCATCGTAAGTGAATGGGTAATGATTCGTTAAAGTAAGGAAGCGAGTATAGAATGGTTGCTTCACTTGTTTTAACATATCAATAGATTGATCGAAGTATTCGATATCTTTTAATCCCCAGTTTAATTTTGTTTCTGGCGTAATCTTGTAGTCAAGCTCGTTGTAGTAACGATCATAACCAAGTGCTGGATACATAATGTTACGGTTCCAGAATGTTGCGTTGTTTGCGTGGAATACCGACGTGTGATACCCTTGCTGACGTAAAATTTCTGGAGTTGCTGTATATTCATTATTACCGTGTGTGAAGAATACAGCACCGCGGTCTAGTGGATATAAAGAAGTATCTACTAGGAATTCAGCATCAGATGTTTTACCTTGCCCAGTTTGATGGAAGAAGTTATCAAAGTAATAACTTTCTTTCGTAAATTGGTTTAAGAATGGTGTAACTTCTTGTCCGTTAACTGTTGCGCCAATTAAGAATGTTTGTAATGACTCAAGAGAGACAACAATTACGTTTTTCCCTTTTGCAGTACCGAACATATTTGGATCTGGTTTACTTTGTGTTGTTTTCACGTAGTTTTCTGTTTCTTGTAATTTACTACCGTCAGCGAATGCTTTTTGTGAACTTGATTTTGCTTGTAAGCCAAGATCGTATACTTGGTGTACATATAATCCTAAGTTTTTAACAAGCATAACGCGGTCGAATGAACGTGTTAATAATTCTGGACGTTCAGCTTCTGCAAGTCCTAAGTTTGCGAAGAAAATAGCAACTGTTGATACGAAGTATAGGGAACGCATCGGGCGTGCTACACGCTCTGTAGGTGCAAAGTTTTTCATTTTCTTCAACAGAACGAAGAATATGATAATGTCTGCAAATGCAAGAATAATTTTGTAGTTAAATAATTCTTTTACACTAGAACCTAAACTTCCAAAGTTAGATGTTTGTCCTAGCACCGGTAAAGTAACGAAGTCATTGTAGAATCCGTAGAACATTACGTTACCAACAAGAACGATTGTTAAGACAAAATTAATTCCAAGTGCTATATAGTTACGTTTTTTCCCTTTTGCAAATAATGCAAGACCAACAAGCAGTAATGATGCTGCTAATGGGCTAAGGAATAAAATGAATTCTTGCATGAAAGATTCAAGTTTTAAATCAAAGCTTGTGCGTGTAATAAGGTAAGTTTTCAGCCATAAGGCTAAAGCTACGAATACAGTGAAACGCACATTTTGAAATTGTGATTTCAAGGTTTCTTTCATTCATTTCCACCCTTTCTCTATCAGGCTTGGTCGATTTTGGAGCGAAAAATGCTAAAATAAAAAATACATAGTTTTCTTGGCCATAATTAAAGGTTCTATATTCACCCATATACGACTATAACTATGCATACCCTTTTGGTTTCTTTTGTTGCTCATAAGCATAACGTCATTTCTGTATTATACAACAAAATTCATTTCTGAGAAACACTATAACATTTTACATTTTTTGTATAAGATTTGTCACTACCAGAGAAAACTTTAACATTCGTTTATATGTCCGTCAACTAGAAAATATAACAAAGGTAGAGCAGAATGTTAAGTGGAAGTGAAAATTTTCTTTGTTGAGAAATAAGAAATGAAGATGGGTAAGGGTTATCTAGAAATCTATTATATGAAGGAAATCGTGTGAAAATTAACGAACACTTGTTCTTTTTTGGTTTGTTTGTTACAATGAAAGTTCATTGATAGGTTTTGTGTAATTTCCATGAACTTTTACTGATAACATATTCTAGCTTATTTCTTTTTAAAAATAGGGAGGCTTTTACATGAAACAAAAATTTTCAGTTGAAGCGTTTTGGAAGAAAGTAAAACATGTTGCAAAGCAAGCAGGGCAGTCGGTCATTTATGCAAGTTTATTACTGTTTTACGTTTTACAAAGACCCGATGTTCCAAAACGAGTGAAAATTATTGTAATTGGAGCACTTGCTTATTTTATTGCACCGATTGATGCGATTCCAGATTTCATTGCTGGAATTGGCTATACGGATGATTTGGGGGCGTTAACGGCCGCACTAATACAGGTGTCGTTATACGTCAATGAAGATGTGAAAAATAAGGCACGAGTGAAGTTGGCAGAATGGTTTGGTTCGGATATAGACACAACATTTATCGATCAGAAATTAGGTCAATAGGTGAAACCTGTCATAAGGTGACAGGACGAACGTAAGCGAGGAAGTGCATTATGCCATCAGGAAGAACGCATACGAAAATAAACTTAATATCCCTTCCGGTTGTTTTGTTTTTGCTCTTTTCGTATGGATTAACAAATTTTGATTTTTTATTAACTTTTGCAATTGGTTTTTTAGTAGGTACTTCATTTTTAACACCAGATTTAGATACGTACAGTAATGCTTATAACAAATGGGGTTTCTTACGTATATTTTGGTATCCTTATAAGAAAGTAATGCCGCATCGATCTTTCTTTACGCATACGATTATACTTGGTGATGTGATTCGTATTGCGTACATGTTAATCGTCTTTTCTCCATTTTTATTTCTATTAAATGTAATCGCACTGGATGGTAATTTAATAGAAATTGCGAAGAAACATGAGGTTGAAATTGTAACGTTCTTAATGGGAATTGTTGTGGCAAGTACGCTCCACATTATAGCGGATAAAGTGAATACGCGCCGAAAGAAAATGATGAGAAAAAAGAAGAAACGCAGGAGATAAAGTGAACGAATTTGGAAAAGGCCCCTTGCAATTTGCAAGGGGCCCTTTTTAAACAAACATTTGTTTAAAATTAAGCTTTCAGCACTTTAATTCCTTTTACAATGTTCCAGATGAAGTAGTATAAGCTGATGATTCCGCAAATAGCTAAGACAATCATTGATCCAATTCCAAGTGTTACATCTGGTTGATCAGATCCAAGACCCATAATTCCTAAAATAGTTACGCCAATGAATGTAGCGATACTTGGAATGATGTGTGTCCATAGAGCACGTTTTGCATGTGGTTTTGTTTCAGCGTCTCCCACAATCCAAACGATAATAGGGAATAAGATAGGGGCAAATAGTACACTAAAGTATGATAACGCAGCTAATATTTTATTTCCGTTCATATATATCACCTCATGAATAATTTCTGTTGTTATACTATTATTATGCAATAATTTTGGCAAACTTCCTATCGATAAACATTACAAGAACGTGACGATTTTGTAAGATTTTCTATTAAATAATAAAATTTTCAAAAAAATCTTTTTTAATAGAAATTGTTATGGTACAGTATAAATGAAAGTTGTTGAAAACGTTTTCTTAAACGTTTTTTTATTTTAGGCTTAAAGGTATGATGACCTGATAGTCTATTGATGAGGTTATTCTATTTAAAAGGGGATTCTTTAGGGGGAGAGAACAATGAACACATGGACACAAGTTTATGATCCATTCGGAAACATTTGGATTTCGGCAGCGGTCGCACTTATTCCGATTATCTTTTTTTTCTTAGCTTTAGCAGTTTTCCGCATGAAGGGGTATGTAGCAGGATTTATTACAGTTGTACTTACAGTTTTAGTAGCGTTATTCGCTTATAAAATGCCGTTCAAGATGGCAATGGCAGCAACCGGGTACGGTTTTTTGTACGGGTTATGGCCAATTGCTTGGATTATCATTATGTCCGTATTTTTATATAAAATTTCTGTAAAAACAGGTCAATTTGATGTGATTCGTGCATCGGTATTATCGATTACGAACGATCATCGTCTACTCGTTATTTTAATTGGATTTTCATTTGGAGCATTTTTAGAAGGAGCGGCAGGATTTGGGGCACCAGTAGCGATTACAGCAGCGCTTCTTGCGGGTCTTGGGTTAAATCCTTTATACGCAGCAGGTCTTTGTTTGATTGCAAATACTGCACCAGTGGCGTTCGGAGCGATGGGAATTCCGATTACAGTTGCTGGACAAGTAACAGGTATTGATCCACATAAAATTGGACAAATGGCTGGGCATCAATTACCGTTCCTATCATTATTTGTTCCATTCTTTATCGTATTTTTAATGGATGGATTTAAAGGTATAAGACAAACGTGGCCTGCGTTACTTGTAGCGGGTAGTTCATTTGCGATTACGCAGTTCATTACAGCGACATTTTTAGGGCCGGAACTTCCGGATATTACATCGGCACTTGTAAGTTTAATTAGTTTAGCGCTGTTCTTAAAAGTTTGGCAGCCGAAAGAAACTTATCAATCCGGGCAAGCAAATAGTGAAGTAGCAGCAACGACAGCAGCATCGATGCCGAAATTAACGTTTGGAAAAGTGGTGAAGGCATGGTCTCCATTTATCGTATTAACGGTTATGGTAGTCATTTGGAGCCAAAGTTTCTTTAAGGCATTATTCGCTCCAGGAGGGGCTTTAGAAAGTCTTGTATTTAAGTTTGAAATTCCAGGTCTACATAATTTAGTAATGAAAGCAGAGCCCATTGTAAATAAACCAACGCCTTACGAGGCAATTCTAAAGTTTGATGTATTATCGGCAACTGGAACAGCGATTTTAATTGCTTGTATCATTTCCATGTTTATTTTGAAAATGAATGTAAAAGATGCAGTAGTGACATTTAAAGAAACGTTAAGCGAATTAAAAATGCCAATTCTATCTATCGGATTCGTACTAGGGTTTGCATTTATCGCAAACTATTCTGGTCTATCTTCTACGTTAGCGTTAGCATTAGCCGGAACTGGCGGACTATTCCCGTTCTTCTCACCATTCTTAGGCTGGATTGGCGTATTCCTAACAGGGTCTGATACGTCTGCGAATGCACTGTTCTCGAATTTACAAGCCATTACAGCGCAGCAAGTCGGTGTATCTGAAGTGCTTCTCGTTGCAGCAAATACAACGGGCGGTGTAACAGGAAAAATGATTTCTCCGCAATCGATTGCAATTGCTTGTGCGGCAGTTGGACTTGCTGGAAAAGAATCGGATTTGTTCCGTTTTACAGTAAAGCATAGTTTATTCTTCGTAATTATTGTTGGTATTATGACGTATGTGCAGGCGTATTATTTAACGTGGATGATTCCATAAACAATAAAAGAAATAAACTTTGAATTTTTCAGATTATGGTGTATGATGGGAAAGTATTGAAAATTAAATCAGTGATAAACTAGGGGTGCCTAACGTATGCGTAGGCTGAGAGAGAAGCGCGTGAACTTCTTAACCCTTTGGACCTGATCTGGCTCGTACCAGCGTAGGGAAGTTAACGGCTTTACATAATGATGTCTTTATGAGCCAGGTCCTTATTTTTCTATGGACCTGGCTCTTTTTATTTTGGCATGCGCTGGCCATATCTCGTCCTTGTCACGAACAGGGGGGCAATAAAGTTTATGAAACAATCTGTTTCAGCTGAGCAAATTGAATTGAAATCGAGTTTACCAGGGAGTAAGAAAGTATATGTGGATGGACCACGAGAAGGTATGAAAGTCCCGATGCGTGAGATTGAACAAAGCGAAACGAATGGCGTTCCAAATCCGCCAATTCGTGTGTATGATACGAGCGGTCCTTATACAGATCCTGCGTATAAGGTCGAGTTGGAAAAAGGCATTCCAACGCCGCGCCACTCTTGGATTATGGGGCGTGGTGATGTAGAAGCATACGAAGGGCGTGAAGTGAAACCAGAGGATGACGGTGTGAAAGTGGCTTCGAAACATACACCTGTTTTCCCGCAAATGGATCGTAAGCCGCTTAGAGCAAAGGAAGGTGCAAATGTTACGCAAATGCACTATGCACGTAATGGCATTATTACGTCTGAGATGGAATACGTTGCGATTCGTGAAGGGGTAGAGCCGGAGTTTGTTCGTAAGGAAATCGCAGAAGGCCGCGCTATTTTACCGGCGAATATTAATCATCCAGAAGCTGAACCGATGATCATCGGGCGTAACTTCCATGTGAAGGTAAACGCGAATATCGGAAACTCAGCTGTATCTTCTTCGATTGCAGAAGAAGTAGAGAAAATGACGTGGGCAACGCGCTGGGGTGCAGATACGATTATGGATTTATCTACAGGTAAAAATATTCATACGACGCGTGAGTGGATTATTCGTAACGCACCTGTACCAGTTGGAACTGTACCAATCTATCAAGCGCTGGAAAAAGTAAACGGAATTGCAGAAGATTTAACGTGGGAAGTATATCGTGATACGTTAATTGAGCAGGCGGAGCAAGGCGTTGATTACTTTACGATTCACGCTGGTGTATTGCTTCGTTACATTCCAATCACGGCAAAGCGTACGACAGGTATCGTTTCACGTGGTGGTTCGATTATGGCACAGTGGTGTTTATTCCATCATAAAGAAAACTTCCTATATACTCACTTTGAAGAGATTTGTGAAATTATGAAGCAGTACGATGTTTCGTTCTCTCTTGGAGATGGATTACGTCCAGGGTCTATTGCAGATGCAAATGACGAAGCACAGTTTTCTGAGCTTGAAACACTTGGTGAATTAACCAAAATTGCTTGGAAACATGATGTGCAAGTTATGATCGAAGGACCTGGACATGTACCGATGCACTTAATTAAAGAGAATATGGAGAAAGAGCTTGATATTTGTCAGGGCGCGCCGTTTTACACACTTGGGCCGTTAACGACAGATATTGCACCAGGTTATGACCATATTACATCAGCGATTGGAGCTGCGATGATTGGCTGGTTTGGAACGGCGATGCTTTGTTATGTAACGCCGAAAGAACATTTAGGTTTGCCAAACAAAGATGATGTACGCACGGGTGTTATTACGTACAAAATTGCAGCGCATGCGGCTGATCTTGCGAAAGGACATAAAACGGCTCATCAGCGTGATGATGCACTTTCAAAAGCACGCTTCGAATTCCGTTGGCGCGATCAATTTAATTTATCTTTAGATCCTGAACGTGCGATGGAATATCACGATGAAACGTTGCCTGCAGAAGGGGCAAAGACAGCTCACTTCTGTTCAATGTGTGGACCGAAGTTTTGTAGTATGAGAATTTCACATGATATTCGTGAATATGCAAAAGAAAATGATTTAGAAACGACAGAAGCAATTGAAAAAGGAATGAAAGAGAAAGCAGAAGAATTTAAAGAAGCTGGTAGTCATTTATATCAATAACACGTTACACCTCTTTACTTGATTGATCACACTGTAGTACCTAACTTTATTATAGAAGAAGCCCCATTTGCTAAGACGGTAGCAAAATGGGGCTTCTGTTGTTTAGAGGGCAAAGAAGAGATGTACCCAGTAGAATAAGAGGAATAGTGTGACGACTGTTGTGAGCGGGATAACGATAAGGGATACACTTAAATAGTCTTTCCATTTTACTTTAATTTTGTTTTGTTTCAGAATATACATCCAAATGAGTGAAGCTAGTGTACCAATTGGTAGTAATAGTGAACCGATGTCACTACCAATGATGTTTGCAAGATAGATTGTTTTTAATGTGACTGGATCTAATCCCATTTCTGTTAATGTGATTGTACCAATCATAAGGGCAGGATGGTTATTGAAGACGTTAGAGAGGATGGATACAAGTCCGCCCATCGCAAAGCTAGCATAAAGTAGATGCTGATTCACAACTGGCTCGAGCCATTGTACAAGTGCAGCTGTTAATCCTGCGTTGTGGAGTCCGTAAATAATGACGTACATAGAGAAGGCGAAAATTAAAATGTGCCACGGTGTTTTTTTCAGAATGTCGACAGGATTTGTTCGTAAGTAGTACCATCTCCAAATGAGAAGAACGAGTGAACCAAGTACCGCAACGATTTCAATTGGGATGGATAAGAAGGATGCAACGAATAGAAGGCAGCGCATAAGGAAGACGAAGCCTAATACTTTTAACATGAATCTTGTCCGTTTTTGTTTCGTATCAACAGAATTATTTCCTTTTAGTGGATGGAAGTTTTTCGTGAAGAAAATTTCTTCAATATCATATGAAGAAACAGGTAATTTTTTCGGAAGTTTTTTCTTCAAAACTGTATACATGAGCCATGACATAAATAATAAGCCTAGTGTTGCAGGTACAAACATCATAGCGGTATGCATATAAAGAGTCATATTAACGATATTTAATGCAATTAAGTTTACGATATTACTTACACCAATTGGTGCACTAGACGCAGTAGCGATTAAAGCGCCACTTAATAAATAAGGAATTTGTTGGTGTGGTTTTAATTGAAGGTTTTTTAGAAGGAGAATTAAAATGGGAGTTGTAATTAAAATACTGCCGTCGTTATTAAATAAAAGAGTCATAAGAAAACATAATAATTGAATATACCAGTATAGACGGCGGCCAGAACCTTTCGCTAGATTTGCCAGTTTCGCTGCGGACCAATGGAAGAAGCCGAAGCTTTCTAATATAACTGCCATAACTATGGTCGCTAATATTGTTATGGAGGCTCCTCCTATTTTACTAACAATATCTATGACGTCTGGTTTTGACACAAGTCCAGTAATTAGGATAATGCCAGCACCGATTGCCGCTGGCCACGCCTCATTTAAACCTCGAGGCCGCCAAAAGATAACAATCATTGTTAAGAAAAATACAATAATAGTAATCCATATTTCAATGCTCATATTTTGCCTACCTTTCTATTTTCCCTTAAACAGATGTAGCTTGTCTCAAGTTTATATTGGTAGTATATTCAGCAAAAAATAAGAAGAACTAGACGTATAACGAGATGAAGCGAATATGTGTTTTTCAAGCTAAAGGACAAGTGTCATTAGTAGTGAAATAACTATTGTGATAGGAGTCTATAAATTGATTGGGCAGTAAGGTAGTAAATGAGATTTATATGGGCGATTATGGAGATGTATCGGCGCAACTTAAAATATATCAGCGATTATTGAAATATATCGGCGCAACTCAAAATATATTAGCGGTTATTAAAATATATCGATTTAACGACAAAACATGACAAAAGGAGTCTATCCCAAAATGCTTTTTGGAACAGACTCCAAGGTTATATTATTTTTCCTTCAAAAAAGTACGATCTTTTAAGAATAAATTCCAGAAGAAAATAAATCCAGGTAGTAAAATTGCGATTCCAATTGCGTATAGAATGAGCAGTGCATAGAACGTTTCTTTCGTTGTAAAGCTTGTAAATACAGTTACGTCAGGATAAATAATATACGGTAAATGTGCGACCCCGTAAGCATAGCTTGCAAATGCATATTGAGCGACGACAGCTAAAACGGCAATGCGAGGGTATCCTAGTGTATTGTACTTTTTGTTTGTCCACCAAAGGGACGAGTATCCGATAACGAATAAAACAATAGAAACTGTAAACCACGGGAATTGCTTTATTAATCCTTGCATAAGCCAATGTGTTTCTGGATCCATTACAACGAGGGCAATAATTGCCGTGACGAGCGTTGCAGGACCAAGGATGATGGCATTTCTTCTATAAATTCTATACGTATCTTCTGAACTTTGTTCTCTCGAAAAATCAGCAAGAAAGAGAGAGGAGAGAAATAGTTCAGACGTTAGTCCGAAGAGCATATAACAGTAGATAACCGGGCTAGAAAGAAGTTTTCCATATAGGAGTACTTCTTTTCCTTCAGACATTGTAATATAGGCTCCCTCTGTAACGGGTAAAACGGTAATTAATAGTGCTGGAATTAATAGACCGGTAATACCTGAAATAACCCGAAGAAGGTATTGATATTTTGGCAAGGAGTAAGCAAATACCATAAATGTACTACGTACTGCAATGAGCACTAAAATTAACATAACTGGTACGAACATTACTGTCGCAAGAGTAAAGGCCGCTTTCGGAAAGAAGCCGAGAAATGCGACAACGACGAAAACAAGAAACGTATTTGTTACTTCCCAAGTTGGTGATAAGTACCGATTCGCAAGTTTGGCAGCGAGCGTTGGATGTTTTGCGTATACCATGCCCCAAAAACCAGCTCCAAAATCGATAGACCCTAATATACTGTATACGAAAATAAGGGCCCATAAGATGATGATTGCAATACTTTCCTCATGCACGAGAATCGCCTCCTTGGTGTTGTAAATCATTCTTTAATGGATGTCTTCTAAAGAATGTTCGTAGAACAATGACTGTTAAAATAGCGAGTCCAATATATAAAATGATGAACAAAACAAATAAAGGACCGACGAAATCAGCGCGTGTAGATGCATCGACTGTACGTTGCATACCATAAATTGTCCATGGCTGACGACCGCTACAACTGAAAATCCATCCGAATTCAATACCGAGCATCATAATTGGTCCGCATGCGGCAGTCCCCCAAAGTAGCCACTTCGGTAGTTCTGTTCCTTTTTTTCGGTAAACGAAGTACCAATATAAGAGCGCAATTGCTGCAACAGCAAAGGTAAACGCAGCAGTGCCGACCATTAAGTTGAAAAGAGTATGTGTATAAAATGGTGGCCATGTTTCTTGTGGAAATTCGTTTAGACCTTTTACGACAGTGCTAGGGTCTAGTCCCACTAATAAGCTAAGCATGTTTGGAATTTCAAGTGCATAGTTTAGTTCAAGTGTATTAGGATCCACAACTCCGCCAATGGATAACGGTGCGTGTGATGTCGTTTCAAATAAAGCTTCAGCAGATGCAAGTTTTTCAGGTGAGTGTTTATGTAAGGCAATCGCTGATTCATGTCCTGAAAGCCACATCGTAGCGCCTGTAATAAATGTAACGACGAGCCCTAATAGTAGCCCTTTTTTATGATAAGCAATTTCACGTGTACTTAAATTTTTCTTCAATAATTTAAATCCAGCGATAGAAGCAATGACAGCCGCACCAGTTGCATAAGCCGTAATAACGACATGGAATGCACTTGTGCCAAAACTCGGATTAAAGAAAGCTTTCCACGGATCAACGTTAAAAACAGATCCGTCTGGATTCATTGAAAAACCTGCTGGTGTATTCATCCATGTATTTGCTGATGTAATAAGAACGGCGGATGCCGTGGCACCAAGCATGACGAAAAATAGCGAGATTAATCTCATAAATGGAGGAAGTTTATCGGCTGCATATACGTAAATCGACATGAATAAAGCCTCCAAAAAGAAGGCGAAAATCTCAATTTGGAAGGGAACAGAAATAACTTGTCCAACAATTTTGGCAAAACCAGGCCAAAGAAGTGAGATTTGCACACCGACAATTGTTCCAGTTGGAATTGCTACACCGAGAAGAATAGCAAACGCCTTTGTCCATCTTTTCGCCATAATGGCATAGTCGGAGTCTTTCTTCCAGTGATAGAGTATTTCGCTTATAAAAATCATCAATGAAAGCCCAACGCCAAGTGTTGCAAAGATAATGTGGAATGCTAATGAAGAACCAAAAAATGCTCTTGCTAATGTTACCGTATCCATATGTAAACTCCTCTTCTTTTTTGCCATTATTTTCTGATTGAATTGGAAGATTTATTCAAAAAAACTACCAAAAATATATATGTATTTAAAAAGTGAATATGATAATATAATGTTGTAATATTTTGAATAGAAAGAAATAAGTAGTTGCTTATATTTTGTTTGTTTTTTGCACAGGAATCTTTTATAATCTTTTATGCGAACATAAGTTCTGTTTTTCGGAAAAGAAGTTTATGTGAAATGGAGAGGGTGTTTTATGTATCCTGAAGTCATTAAAAAGATGGCATTTTCAAAAGAGCATAGAGATTTATTATTGAAGTTATATAATAAAGAGATTACACGTCGTGAATATGATCGACTTGTACAATCGCTATATAAACCTTCTAAAGGGGTTTGCGAGGGGTAGAAATGCGGGAGACAATCTAATAGATTGTCTTTTTTAAATTTATGTATGTTCTGATAAAATTAAGGTTAGCCTTACTAGGGAGGTGAAAAGATTGCGGAAACGTTTATATATAGGGATTGGGGTTATCTTCTTAATCGCTTTAGGTGGAATTGTATTTTGGTCAGCTTTACAAGGAAACCGTACAGAAAATTTTATTTTAAGACATATGGTGAATGACAATGGAACGCTTGCCACGTATCGTTTAGTAGATACTAAGGCAGGTACGGGTGAAGCTAAGGGACGTGAAGCTTTATCAGAATCGGCGGGATTATGGTTACAATATACACTTGATAAAGATGATCAGGCGTTATTTGATGAGCAAGTAAAGGTTATTCAAGATAATTTCGTATATAAGAATCATATCGTTTTATGGAAACTCTCTGAAAAGGGAGAGAGGCAGTCAGCTACAAATGCACTTATAGATGATCTTCGTATTATAGAACAATTATATCGTGCTTATGAAATGTATAAGGAAGAGCGTTATAAAAACGTTGCCGATCAATTAAGTGATGCTGTACTTCGTTATAATAAAAAAAATAATTATTATGTTGATTATTATGATGCAGATGCAGGGAAACAAAATAATTTTGTAACAACATCATACATAAATCCGCGTGCATTCTCCTATATGAAGAAGTACGGCAAAGTTTCTGCTCAGCAATATCAGGAAGTCGTTCAGTTTTTAGCGGATTATCCAAGGCATGGCTGGGCATTCCCAAAAGAGTATAAAGAAGATGGTACATTTACGTACGATAAAGAAGTGAATCTTATTGACCAATCGTACGTTGCATATCATCGAAGTTTAGGTGGTCTTTCATCAGCTGCTTATTTAGAATTTATAAAGAAGAAATTCCAGGAGGATGGAAAGCTATACGGTCGTTACAATTTAGAAACGGGAAAACAAACTGTGAATTATGAATCGCCAGCCGCATACGGATTAACGATTTTGTACGTACTACAAACAGGTGATACAAAGTTTGCGAAAGAATTGTATGATCATATGGCCACATTCCGAAATGATAACGTATTTAGTAGATATTACGGTGGATATGTAACAGGTGAAAATAATAATACGCATATTTTTGATAATGTACTACCACTTTTAGCTGAAATGGAATTAAAAAAGAGTGAACAATAAAAGTTGCCACCATATGAGGGTGGCAACTTTTATTTGTTGATATAATCTTACGTCCTAATGTTGGAGAAGTAATCAATCACGAATTCACGAAATTGCTGAGCTGTTTTTGATAAGTAGCGTTTTTTCGACCAACTTAAACCGATAGTTCGCTGACAAGTGGGTTCAATAATACGCAATTTGCTTGATGCTAAAGCAGAGTTTTTTAATAAAGTTAAACTTGGAACAAAAGCGATGCCGAGACCTTGCTTAATGAGGTCGCTAATCACGGTCGGTTCATCTACTTCAAAAGCAATATGCGGAGTGAAACCAGCTTCTTTACAAAATGCATCCGTTAAGTGCCGAAATCCATAGCCAGTGTTCATACTAATAAATGGTTCGTCTTTTACTTCATGCAGGTGGATATTTTCTCGGCCTGATAAACGATGGTCTGAAGGGACGACTAAGAAAATTTCTTCTGTAATAAGTGGTTCCCAAACAATCTCCTCACCTTCAATTGGTACAGAGGAGATACAAAAGTCAATTTCTATATTATCTAGTTGTCGTTTCATAGAAGGAGTGGATGCAAGAAATTGTTGGAATCGAACGTTAGGATGTTCTAGTAAAAAAGAGCCAAGTAGTTCTGGTAATATTCTCGGAATAGAAACGGCCAGTGTAATAGAGCTTTGTTGTAATTCGGCTAAATCTTTAATTTCTCGTTCCCCTTCACTTAATTCATGAAAAATACGTTCTACCCGTTTTAAAAATACTTTTCCGAAAGAATTTAAAGTAATCTGTCGGCCTTGGCGATCAAATAAAGGGACGCCTAAATCCTTTTCGAGTCTAGCAATTGTTTTGCTGAGTGAAGGTTGCGCGATATGCAATTCTTCAGCTGCCTTTGTCATATGTTCTAGTCGTGCAACTGTCTGAAAGTATTTTAACTGGAGCAGTTCCATTTCGAATCTCCTTTCTATAGACCAAAAGGAATGAATTGATAATTAAAGATGTATTATACAGTATGGAAAGTGACGTGTATAGTAAATCTGTTAAACCATTCTAATGGTGTTAAATTAGGAGAAGGAGTATGTTTCATGAAAGGAATTCAACTTATATTTAAAGATTGGAAAGCGATGTGGCACCATAAACATGGACGTATCGCTTTAATTTTTTTATTAATCGTTCCGTTAATTTATTCAGGATTCTTCTTGGCTGGATATTGGGATCCGTATGGAAAATTAGATAAATTACCTGTTGCGGTTGTGAATTTAGATAAGGGTGCTGCGATGGATGAAAAAACAATTCATGCAGGAGACGATTTTGTTAAAAATTTAAAAGAGAATAAGGAATTGGCTTTTCATTTCGTATCAGAAAAAAATGCTGATGAAGGGTTAAAAGAAGATAAATATTATATGGTTGTTACGATTCCGGAAGATTTCTCTAAAAAGGTAAGTACACTTATGGATGAGAAACCAGAGCCGGCAACGTTGCAGTACAAAGTAAATCCAGGGAAAAACTTTGTAGCGGCTCAAATTGGAACGACAGCTGTTGAAAATATGAAAACAAAAATCTCAAACAGTATTACGAAATCTTATACAGAAGGCGTCTTTTCAAAGTTTCAAGATTTGGCACAAGGATTGAGTGATGCAAGTAATGGTGCTGAGAAGTTACATGAAGGAACGACCGATGCAAAAAATGGAGCGAATCAGCTTGCGGATGGTATTGATCGTTTAAGTAGTGGGACATCGAAATTGAAAGAAGGAAGTGAAAAACTTGCATCCAGTCAATCTGCCTTAACGGGGGGAGCAAATGAGCTGAGTCAAGGAGCGACATCACTTCATAGTGGTATGGAGTTATTAGCACAAGGTGAAAAAACGTTACAATCAGGAGTTAGTGAATTAAGTGCTGGTACAAATGAATGGGTGAGCGGAAGTGAGAAGCTTGCTGAAGGCCAAGTAAAAGCGGATGGTGCGGCTAATAGTATAAAACAACAATTAGAAGAGTACGTGAAAAATCATCCAGAAGTGCAGCAAGATCCCGCTTTTCAAAAAATTGTTGCTACGTCTAATGGACTAGCTAAAGCAACAAGTACTTTAAATAATAGCCAACAACAATTGACACAAGGTGCGAAGAAGCTTACTGACGGTCAACATAAGATTGAAGAAGGTATGAATACATTCGGAGTTAAGTTAAATGAAGCTACTGCTGGAACGAAAAAGATAGCAGATGGTGCATCGAATTTGGCTGATGGATTTACGAAGTGGGGAAATGGATTTACATCATTACAAGAAGGTGTCAATCAACTTGCGAGTGGCGGAACAGAGCTGAATCATGGTGCTAATCAGTTAACGAACGGACTTGTTAAACTTGACGATGGTGCGAAAGAACTTTCTACGAAATTAGGAGAGGGCGCAGAGAAGATAGCGGATGTTCGTAATGATGATGCACGCAATACGATGTTCTCAGAGCCAGTTCAGTTAGTGAAGTCAACAGTTTCTGACGTTCCTAACTACGGTTCAGGCATTGCACCATATTTCTTATCACTTGCATTTTATGTTGGCGGAATTATGGCATCGAATATTTTACCGCTTGGCCGCAGACAAAATATGAAGGTAAGTGGAACCGTACATTTTATTAATAAACTAGGATTGGTATATTTAATTGGACTTATTCAAGCGCTACTCGTAGATGTAGTTGTGCTAGGTGTTATGAAATTAGAAGTCGCAAGTGTGCCACTTTTTGTTTTATCAAGTATTGTGATTTCCTTTACGTTCATGACATTTATTCTTATGTTAGTCACAGTATTTGGTCTTGTTGGAAAGTTCTTAGCGGTAACGCTTCTTGTCCTGCAATTAGCGACGAGCGGAGGTACTTTCCCAGGAGAATTAAACATAGCTGTTCTTAGCAAAATTGGACAGTTTCTCCCAATGTCCCATTCTCTTAGAGGATTACAAGATGTTATCTCTTTAGGAGATTGGTCGCAATTACAAATGCAAATTTTAATATTGTTATGTTATCTCGTTGTTGCCGGTGGCATTGCTTGGGTCACGAGTCATATACAGCATAGAGAAACGAATGCAGAACAAGTTTCTTAAAATGAAAGAAGCTATCCGATTTTTTCGGATAGCTTCTTTTTTATTTACGTTCCATTACTGCAAAGTAATTATTTTCATTATCAGCAAAGTTAAATGCTCTGCCAGTAGGTAAATCTACAATCTGTCCAACTGTGACATTTTTCTCAGAAAGATCTTTATACAGTTGATCTAAGTTATTAGAGAAGAACATAAGTGAAGGAGTACCTAAGTTTAATTCAGGTTGCATCTTCGCAATTAACGCTTTATCGTGAAGGACGATGCTTGTTCCTGCTTCTTTCGCCGGCGCAATTTCAATCCAGCGGAATCCGTTTCCGTTATTTTCATCCGCAATGATTTGGAATCCTACTTTTTCTATCCAAAATTGTACTGTTTCGTCTTGGTCATTTACATATAGCATAATTTGTCCAACTTGATTAATCATAGGTGTCTCTCGCTTTCTTTTTTATATGCGTATTATTATATCAAATATATGGTTTGAATAGTTTTCTATGATTTTTTCGGAATACAACCTTCGTCCATTTCATCTTAGTTGTAGGAGAAGGACCTGTAATCCAAGTGTGAAATGGTATTGTACTACAAATGACCATTGTTGAAATAGAGGTAATGGCCGTTAATACAAATAGTAATAGGCTATATAATATAGTATTTTCTTGCAGCGTGAATAAGGAAAGAAGTTTTGTGCATAGTTGCAAGAAGAATAAATGAGCTAAATAAGCACCATACGTGTAATTTCCAATGAAACGTAACGTTTTATATAAGAAACCACGACGCTGTACTATCATAATAGATAACACATACAGTATGATAATTTCGCATACGATATATAAAAACATAGATGGTTTTAAATAGGTAGAAACAGTTAAATGAATAGAGTTTGCTCCGTAAAAACTAAACAACTCATAATTGATGAATAAAAATAAGATGAAAAATAATATTGTGATAAGCGGGATATGTTTCATGACGAATAGCCGCCACGTTTTTAGTGCTACAGCAGCGATTCCTCCCATGACGAAATAGAACGAGTAGAAGAAGAAGGAACGATCTGTATAATGTAAAATGGTTGAGCTAGTCAATTTCTCTCCATTAAAAATGTAGTGCGAAGAATACCACATTAAGAGGAAATATAGGCAAGCAAAGATGGTCATATATTTATATATGTCTTTTTTATTTTCTGTTCGTTTTTGAAACCAATAAAATAGTGTGCACAGCAAAGGGAACAATAAGTGAATTTGGAACATCATAATTACGTACCAAAGATGGGGTGCGGCTGTTCCGAGTAATACACTTTTTATTCCGCCTTGTAATGTGATCATATCGTTTGTTGTTAATAAGTAAAGAATAGACCAGAAGAAATAAGGAATGAGTAAATGTGCGGCTTTTTCAGAAATATATTCTTTGTATACTAATTGCTTTGTATAGTGACGAATTAAATGAAATCCAACGATAAATATGAATGCAGGTGCTGAGAATTTTGCAAGATTAAATAGCATGCCCATAATGAGAGATTGCTCAAGTAAGACATTTCCTTGATTCATTGTATATAATAACGAACTTTGCAAAACGACAGCAAGGAATGCAATGCTTTGCAAAACTTTAAATTCTGGTGCGCTTTGTGTCATTATGTCCAACTCCTTTTCCATACATGATTATAGTACGGAGAATGGATAATGAGTGTGGAATATTTGTGAAGGTTTTAACAAATTTGTGGCGGAATGGATTATATCGACGATTTTTTGGATATATCGTTCATAACTTCAAATATATCAACGATTTTTTCAATATATCGACGTTTCGACAAGGGATATCGACTTATCAACAAATAACGACAAAAAGAGGATACTCAAAATGAGCATCCTCTTTCTATCTATTAAGCAAATTTGTTTTTGATCCAATTCTTACCTTCTACAAGGCGAGCTGTCATTACGGCACAAGCGTTATCTGCTGTTACGTTTAACATCGTTGCAGGAGGATCAATAATTGTACTAATTGCTGCAATAATTGGCAATGCTTCTGGCGGGAAACCGTATAGAGATACGATTAACATTTCACCGATCATACCGCCGCCTGGAATAGCACCCATTACTGTTCCTACTAATAAAGAAACAACAAGTGCGATTGCTAATGTTTTCGGTCCTTCAAATTCCATGTTGAAAATACCGAATAAGAAAGCGATTTTTAATACGCCGCCTAAAACAGAGCCATCTTTATGAAGAGTAGAACCAAGAAGGACAACTGTTTCACGAACGTCTGAAGAAATACCCATTTTCTTTGTTGCTTCTAAGTTTGCTGGAATACTTGCGGCACTACTACAAGTTGCAAGTGATGTAACTGTAGGAGAGACCATGTTCTTCCAAAATACTTGTACACCTTGCTTGCGACCTGCAAGGTATGCATAGAATGTGAAGAATACAAAGAAATAAATTAGAGAAGCAGGATAGTATACCATTGCTGCTCGGAAGTAAGTTCCAAGAAGTTGTGGTCCGAATTCACCAACTAATGCTGCGAAGTAAGCAGCAAGTCCGATTGGAGCGTAATACATAATGAAAGATACAACTTTCATTGAAATTTCTGCACCAGCTTGTAGGAATGTAGCGAATGGCTTTCCTTTTTCGCCAACTGCTGAAGTTGCAATCCCCATTAAGATAGAGAAGAAAATAAGAGCTAACATATTTTCACGAGATAGTAACTTAGAGAAGTCAGATACTGTTAAAATACCGACGATTTGATCTGCAACACTAACAGCTTTGCCGGCTTTGTCAGGTTGTGTTAGTTCTAGTACAACACCTTGTGCTGGCGGGAATACTTTCACGACAATAATCATAAAAATAGCAGCTAAAATACTTGTAAATAAGAAAGTCCCAGCCATACTAGACATAATTTTACCGAAACGTTTTAATCCATCCATATTAGCAATAGACGATGCGATGCTAAAGAACACTAAAGGTACAACAATCGTAAACATTAAGTTTAAGAAAATATCACCAAGCGGCTTTAAAGCAACTGCATCGGCACCCATGAAATAACCAATGAAACCACCAATTAGGATAGAAGATAATAAAATAAGTGGAAAGCGATATGCCTTCATAAATATATCCTCCTATCAATTAAAAAAATTCATACTGAATCATTATAGCGAGTTAGAGTCCTCTTTACTAGGAGAATACGGATAAATGGAATAGCGTGAAAACCAAGAAATTTTTGTTTTTAAGCTCGGCATACAGCAGGAAATCTAGACATATATATTTGTAAACTAGTGGTGGCAAGGGATGCACCATAACTTAGGCTTAATAAAAGGGGGAGGGAAGCGGAATGAATATTTTGCTTTGCTGTGCAGCGGGAATGTCTTCCAGTTTGATTGTTACAAAGATGGAGAAAGCAGCAGAGGCAAGAGGAATAGAGGTAAAGATTTGGGCTGTATCAGGTTCTGAAGTAAATAGCCATATTGATAAAGCCGATGTACTTTTACTTGGACCACAAGTACGTTATTTATTACCGAAGATGCAAGAATTATGTAAGGATAAAGGGATACCTGTTGATGTCATTCAATCCGTTCATTACGGACTTTGTAATGGAGAAGCTATCTTGCAAGCAGCTTTGTCAATGAAACCATGAGGAGAGTGGGATAGATGATACGGTTTTTAGAGAAGTATGTGATGCCGATAGCGGGGAAGGTTGCAGAGCAGAGGCATTTACAAGCGATTCGAGATGGAATTATTTTAACGATGCCGTTCTTAATTATTGGATCATTTTTCCTTATTATTAGTGCGCTACCGATACCGGGATATAACGAGTTTATGGCAGGTTTGTTTGGGGAGAATTGGCAGAGAGCTTTAGGCTATCCAGTTAGTGCAACTTTTAATATAATGGCTTTAATAGCTGTTTTTGGAATCGCTTACAGGCTTGGAGAGTATTATAAAGTGGATGCTTTAGCATCCGGGGCATTGTCGCTTGTGACGTTTTTACTTGCGACTCCATTCCAAGTTGCATATATTATACCAAGTACAAAAGAGAGTGTACTTGTAGAAGGCGCTATCCCAGCTGTATTAATGGGAAGCCAAGGGTTATTTGTAGCAATGATTATTGCACTTATATCTACTGAACTTTATCGATTTATTGTACAAAAAAAGATAATTATAAAGATGCCAGAGACAGTTCCACCAGCTGTCACGCGTTCATTTGCGGCACTTGTTCCAGGATTTATTGTTGTAACAGTTATTTGGATTTTACGCTTAATTATAGAAAATACTTCTTTTGGCAGTATCCATAATATTGTAGGACAAATTTTACAGGAGCCACTTAGTGTACTTGGTGCTAGTCTTTGGGGCGCAATAATAGCAGTTATTCTCGTTCATGTTCTTTGGTCGTGTGGAATTCATGGTGCTACTATTGTTGGTGGTGTAATGAGCCCCGTTTGGTTATCGTTAATGGATCAAAACCGAGTGGCTTTTCAAGCTGGGCAAGATGTACCAAATACGATTACGGCACAGTTTTTTGATTTATGGATTTATATGGGCGGTTCTGGTGCAACGCTTGCTCTAGTTGTCGGAATGTTACTATTTGCACGAAGTCAACAATTAAAAAGTTTAGGGAGATTGTCAATTGCACCTGGTATATTTAATATTAATGAGATGGTAACTTTTGGTATGCCGATTGTAATGAACCCACTTTTACTAATTCCATTTATATTAGTTCCAGTTGTGTTAACAATTGTTTCTTACTTTGCAATGGAATGGGGATGGGTCGCACGTCCAAGTGGGGCCGCTGTACCTTGGACGACACCTATTCTTTTTAGTGGATATTTAGGATCGGGCGGGAAAATTTCAGGTGTTATTTTACAACTTGTTAACTTTGCGCTAGCATTCTTCATTTATTTACCGTTCTTAAAAATATGGGATAAACAAAAACTGGCGGAAGAAAAGGGGGAGTAAAGAACTACAATGGATACGATAGAGACGAAAGCTTTTCATTTAATCTTGCATGGGGGAAACGCGAGAAGTTGTTCAATGGAAGCAATTGATTGTGCGAAGCGTGGGGAGTTTACAGAAGCTGAAGCTAAATTACAAGAAGCACTAGAGGAATTAAAAGAGGCGCACCGTGTACAAACGGAGCTCATACAGAAAGAAGCTGGTGGTGAAAAGACGGAAGTTACCCTTCTGATGGTGCATGCGCAAGATCATTTAATGAATGCGATTACGGTGAAGGAATTAGCGAGTGAATTTGTAGAATTATATAGGAAGATGTCAGTGACTGAATGAACCTTGCGTATGCAAGGTTTTTTTATCCCGCATTAACGGGCAGTAAAACTCCCACCTCAAAATGTGGCTGGAGCAAGGAAGTTAGGAGGGAGCTTAACTGTCCGTAAAGGCCCGATTGGTTCAACTAATAATTAGTGGGAGATGAACAAAACCCCCACTAATTAAAGTTTCACTTTATGTATGTGTCTGTACCATCAGTGGAATGTTCGTTCCACTGATGGTATTTACACTCCTCCTTTTTACAAATGAATAAGAGCGGTATTTAATCAGTATTTACAATCTCTCCTATACCACGAATTAGTTTTTTTATATGCATCTCATTTGGTTTTAATATACTTACGATATAATCAATCGCTATTTGCGGTTCAACGGTCGTACCGCAAGTATAACAGTCGATGGCTGCAAAGTTTTTTTCTGGATAAGTGTGAATAGAAAGGTGGCTTTCTGATAGTAAAACTAAAATAGTAACACCATGCGGATCAAATTCTTTTGTACTTACGTTTAAAACGTGGGCACCAGATTGATCAGCAGCGTTAACTAAATGATGTTCTAAAAAGTACATATCATCTAATAGGGAAAAATCCACTCCCCACAAATCTACTATTATATGCTTACCGAAAGTAGAATATTTCATAAGGTAGCACTCCTTCCTGTGATATCGTCAAAACTCCATTTCCTTTTTGTAACATTGGTGTAAGATAAGATTTGATTCTGAATTTAAAAGAGCGAGGTTACGTTGTTCTAGATGTTCTTCTTTAAATTGAAATAAAGGAAAAAGAAGAGAAGGCAATGTTCGAGGAGTTGGTACTACGTATAATTGCTCAATTTGATCGAGTACATAGGCAGAATTAGTGGCAATATGAAATCCCCAGTCAGTTCCGAAAGAAGGAACGATTGTATGATAACTTTTCACAGTTAATCCCGCATGTTCAATTGTTTTACCAATACTCCAATATACTAGTGGTGCATCAGCGGGTGAATTAGATTGGCAGACGAACGCGCCGTCTTCTGTTAAGAATGTAGCTATACGAGCAAAAAGTTCGCTTGTATATAAAGTACTTAACAACTCTGTCGCTGGGTCTGGGAAATCAATAATGATTACATCGTATAAAGAGGAAGGAGAGCTTAAAAATTCTTTTGCATCACATACGTGTGTATTTACACGATTATCAAAAAATGCACTTTTGTTTAAAGAAACTAATTCAGGAACATTACGAGCCATATCAATCATCGATCCATCTAAGTCAACAAGGTCTACATGTAGTACAGTTTCATATTTTAAAACTTCTCGCAGGGCAAGACCATCGCCACCGCCTAATATGAGAACACGTTTTGGATCAATTACTTTTGACATAATTGGATGTACAAGTGCTTCATGATAAATTTGCTCATCGACGGAACTGAATTGTAGTTGCTTGTCCAAATATAAACGGATATCGCTAACTTGTAACAAATTAATATTTTGATAATTACTTTGTTCCACAAATAAATTTGTATGTTCACCAGCTTGTATTTCCTTTAGAGAAATTTCATCCCATATATCTAAGTTGTGTGAATCTGTGGGTACTATGACTACATTTTCCGATTGTACTTGATTATCTTGTTTGTCCTGCTTGTCCTGCTTATTTTCTACCTCCTGCTGTTCTAGTTTAAATTTGTTAGAGTCTAATTCAGAACGCTTGTCTTTTTTATAGCTTGTTATTCTATAAATCTTTATTTTGCTTTGTTTTCTATGTTTTGGCATAGGAATCCCCTTTCGAATTGTGTTATTTTATTCTATTCTATGTAATTTAGTAGAGTTTGCTTGGACAATAGATAGAGGAGTTTTTTTAATAGATTTTCACGCTAAAAAAATTTTTTTAGTGTTTTTTTGTTTTAAACACAACTAGACAACTAAACACTAATCTATTTTCATACAGTTATGTGTTAAAAGCGTGTTGTTTTATAACACACTGTGTGTTTTTTAGACGACACACTAATTGAAAGCGTTAACACACAAAGAAAATGCTCGAAAAAGCACTGATTTTAGTGCTTTTAAAAAGTTGGCACGCTAATTGCATTAATAAATAGCGTAAAGAAAAATAAATAAAACATAAATTTTTTATACTACACAAGGGGGATTTTCAAATGAATATTTTATTATGTTGCTCAGCAGGGATGTCTACAAGTTTACTAGTTACAAAAATGGAAGCGGCTGCAAAAGCTCGCGGTTTAGAAGGAAAGATTTGGGCTGTATCTGGGGATGCAGTAAAAAACAATATCGACCAAGCAGATGTGTTATTACTAGGACCACAAGTTCGTTACATGCTCTCTTCAATGAAAACGCTTGCCGACGAGAAAAATGTTGGAATCGACGTTATTAATCCAATGCACTACGGCATGATGAATGGAGAAGCAGTTTTAGATCACGCATTAACACTAAAAAAATAATTAGGGGGGAAGCGAAATGCAAAAGTTTATTGCATTCATGGAGAAATATATCGTTCCTGTCGCTGGTAAAATCGGATCGCAACGTCACTTAGCTGCGATCCGTGACGGATTTATTGCAGTTATGCCACTTATTTTAGTTGGTGCACTGGCATCACTAATTAATGGTTTTCCATCTGAAGCTTTCCAAGATTTCATGAAAGGTTTGTTTGGTGAAACGTGGAAACAAGTTGGCGGTGGAATGTGGACTGGTTCTTTCGCGATTCTAGCACTAATCATAGCATTTACAACAAGTTATAACTTAGCAAAATCTTACGGCGTTGATGGTTTGTCAGCAGGTATTATTTCATTTGGTGCGTTAATTATTCTTACGCCAACAACACCGAAAGAAGGCGGATTGAACTTAGCTTGGACAGGTGCACAAGGGCTATTCGTAGCAATTATTGTGGCACTCCTTGTTACTGAAGTATTCCGTTTCTTTGTACAAAGAAACATTACTTTTAAAATGCCTGATGGAGTACCACCAGCAGTTTTAAGATCTTTCGCAGCTATAGTTCCAGCATTTGTTATTTTAACAGTAGTTGCAGGTATTCAATTAGCAGTGAAATTAGCTGGTACAAGTGTTCATGAATTTATCTTTAATACGATTCAATCACCACTGCAAAGTTTAGCAGGGACATTACCAAGTGCAATTGTCATTGTACTCCTTGTTCATCTTCTTTGGTTCTTCGGTTTACATGGTCCAAATATCGTTGGTGGTATTATTGAGCCGTTATACTTACCGGCATTAGAGAAAAATATGAAGTTATTCCAAGTTGGCACATCTGCATTTGATGTTCCAAACATTGTTACAAAACCATTCTTTGATACTTTCGTATATCTTGGTGGTTCTGGTGCAACATTAGCGTTTTTAGTAGTTGTATTACTTGTAGCAAAAAGTGCACAATTACGCGGTGTATCTCGCTTATCAATTGGACCAGGTGCATTCAATATTAACGAACCGGTAATATTCGGTACACCAATTATTTTAAATCCAGTTTTATTCTTACCGTTTATCATAACACCAATTGTCTTGGTAATTACTTCTTATACAGCTATATCTATTGGCTGGGTACCAAAAACAGTTGCGATGATTCCATGGGCAACACCACCAATTATTAGTGGTTATCTTGTAACAGGTGGACATCTTTCAGGTGCAATTCTACAGTTATTCAACTTTGTAATTGCGATGGTAATCTATTATCCATTCGTTGTGTTATGTGACCGTTCAGTCGTTCGTACTGAAAAAGCAGCAGCACAAGGAAATAACAACTCTGTACCTATGTAACATAATAATTGTTCTCACAGACAACATGAGCTGTGAGAACAATTACCTTTATATCATGTTCAAAAAGATGATACTCATCTACAAGAACACCAAACTATCATTCATAAAATAATAATTTAATAGAAATGTTCAAACTGAAGGGGTATTTCAATCGGTTGAACCTTATAGAGAGGACGGTAATTATGATGACTACAGCAGAACAAATTCCATTCCAATTGATTTTAAATAGTGGTAACGCACGCAGCTTTGCAATGGAGGCAATTCAATTTGCCAAACAGGGGAAAATGGCAGAGGCTGATGAAGCGATGGTAAAGGCGAAAGAAGCGATCAATGAAGCGCATCATTTCCAAACAGAGCTCATACAATCAGAAGCAAGAGGAGAAAAAACAGCGGTTAGTGTTCTCTTAATTCACGCACAAGATCATTTAATGAATGCGATTACAGTAAAAGAATTAGCGGCAGAGTTTATCGATCTTTATAAAAAGTTAGAAGCGAAAGGGGAATAAAGCATGACTGGAATTAAAATTGCTACAATCGGCGGTGGATCTAGTTATACACCAGAGTTAATTGAAGGATTTATTAAGCGTTATGATGAGCTTCCTGTTCGTGAAATTTGGTTAGTAGATATTGAGGCAGGAAAAGAAAAGTTAGAAATCGTTGGTAACTTAGCGAAACGTATGGTAAAAAAATCTGGTTTACCAATCGAGGTACATTTAACGCTTGATCGCCGCGAGGCATTAAAGGATGCTGATTTCGTAACGACGCAGCTTCGTGTTGGTTTATTAGAAGCACGTGCAAAAGATGAAGCAATCCCATTAAAATATGATGTAATCGGTCAGGAAACGAATGGTCCTGGTGGTTTATTCAAAGCGCTGAGAACGATTCCTGTTATTTTAGATATTTGTAAGGATATGGAGGAGCTTTGTCCGAATGCATGGTTAATTAACTTTGCAAACCCAGCTGGTATGGTAACAGAAGCTGTTCTTCGTTATACAAATATTCAAAGAGTAGTTGGTCTATGTAACGTTCCAATCGGAATCCGTATGGGTCTTGCAAAGTTACTTGAAGTAGATGCGAGTCGTGTTCACGTTGATTTCGCAGGTTTAAATCATATGGTATACGGACTAGATGTATACTTAGATGGCGTAAGTGTAATGGATCGTGTGTTAGAGCTTGTGACAGATCCAGAAAAGCAAATTACGATGGAAAATATCGCAGCGCTTAACTGGGAACCAGACTTTATTCGTGGCCTTCGTGCAATTCCATGTCCATACCATCGTTACTACTACAAAACACGTGAAATGTTAGAAGAAGAGAAAGAAGCTTCAATTGAAAAAGGTACACGTGCAGAAGTAGTAAAACAATTAGAAAATGATTTATTCGAGTTATATAAAGACCCGAACTTAGATATTAAACCACCACAATTAGAAAAACGTGGCGGAGCTTATTATAGTGATGCAGCATGTAGCTTAATTACGTCTATTTACAATAATAAAGGTGATATCCAGCCTGTTAATACACGAAACAACGGAACAATTGCAAGCTTACCACATGATTCAGCTGTTGAAGTGAACTGTATTATTACGAAAGAAGGCCCAAAACCAATTGCAGTTGGAGATCTTCCAGTACCAGTTCGCGGTTTAGTACAACAAATTAAATCATTCGAGCGCACAACAATTGAAGCTGCTGTTACAGGGGATTATCATAAGGCGCTGCTTGCTATGACAATTAATCCACTTGTACCATCAGATAAAGTTGCAAAACAAATTTTAGATGAAATGTTGGAAGCACATAAAGAATATCTTCCGCAATTCTTTAAAAAGGTAGAGAAATAAAGCGGCGCTATTTAGCCCGCTTTTTTTATTCTATCCCACTTTAATGGGCAGTAAGACCACTACCTCAAAATTCAGCGAAAACAAAGAAATTAGGTGGGGGATCAACTGCCCATAAAAGTCCGATTGGTTCAACTAATAATCAGTGGGGGGGAGAAAACCCCCCACTGATTAAAGTTTCACTTTATTAGGAGGTATTATGATGATTAAGTTAATTGTAAATGCAGATGATTTCGGTCTTACAGAAGGTACAAATTATGGCATTATTGATGGACATATAAATGGACTTGTAAATTCAACGACGATGATGATGAATATGCCAGGAACAGAGCATGCGGTACGCTTAGCGAAAGAGTACAACCTACTCGGAGTAGGCGTACATCTCGTATTAACAGCAGGGGAACCACTGTTAAAGGATGTACCGTCACTCGTAGGGGCAAACGGGTCGTTTCATAAACAAAGTGTTGTAAGGGAAGGGAATATAAATCCAGAAGAAGTTGAGAGAGAATGGACTGCTCAAATTGAGAAGTTTTTATCTTACGGATTAACACCAACTCATTTAGATAGTCATCATCATGTACACGGATTACCGATCTTACACGATGTTCTTGAGAGATTAGCGGCTACATATAATGTTCCAATTCGTCGTTGTGAGGAAGATAGAGCGGTGCATCCATTTTCTGATGTGTTTTACAGTGACTTTTACGCAGATGGTGTGACGGAAGATTACTTTGTGAAGTTAAAAGAAAGAGTACAAGGTGAACAAACGGTAGAAATTATGGTTCATCCAGCTTATATTGATCCAGAGCTTGTGAAGCGTTCTTCTTACGTAATGGATCGTGTGAAGGAATTGCGTATTTTAACAGAGAGTGAGTTGCCAGAAGGAATAGAGCTTGTAAAGTTTTAATAGAAAAAACGACGGCATGGTATAGCCGTCGTTTTTTCTATTTATAAAATGGACAGAACATATCCGCCAAAGGCTCCAAGTATAACGATAACCCAAGGTGGTGTTTTCCAAAAAGCGAGCAAGCAAAATAGAAGAGACGCAAAAACAAAATCTACAGCGTTCATAATTGTGCTTGTCCAAATAGGGTCATAAAAAGCGGCAATTAAAATACCGACAACAGCGGCATTGACTCCAAGTAGTGCGCCTTGTATGAAAGATATTTTTCTTACACTGTTCCAAAATGGTAAAACACCAATAACGAGTAAGAAAGCAGGGAGGAAAATCGCAATTGTTGCGAGTATTGCCCCAAGCGTCCCGTTTAACACTGCTCCTATATAAGAGGCGAATGTAAATAGTGGTCCTGGTACTGCTTGTGTTAATCCGTATCCAGCTAGGAACTGTTCTTTCGTCATCATTCCGTTTTGTACGAACTCACCTTCAAGAAGGGGCAGCACGACGTGTCCTCCTCCAAATACAAGTGCGCCAGAGCGATAGAAACTGTCAAATAAAGCGATGTAATAAGAGAACGGTCTTAATATTGGTAGCAGTAGTAATAGTCCAAAGAATAAGACGAGACAAGAAACTGCTATTTTTTTTGAAATAGGTACTTTTATATTTTGAGATTGGCTAATTGGTTGGTTGCGATATAAAAACCAGCCGATAAAGCCACATATTATAATGAGGATGACTTGTGTCCAACTACTTGGCCATAATAAGGCGATTGCGGCAGTTACGATCGCAATTGTTGCACGGTTGCGATCTGGAGTTAACTTTTGCGCCATTCCCCATATGGCATGAGCGACAATAGCGACTGCTACAAGTTTTAGTCCATGAATCCAGCCAGCACTTCCAAGATCGAACTGATTAAGGAATGAGGCGAAGAAAACCAAAATAAGTACAGACGGTAAAGTGAATCCAATCCATGAAATAATAGCTCCTAAAAGCCCGCCCCTTAATAATCCAACGCCCATACCGACTTGACTGCTGGCAGGACCAGGAAGGAATTGACATAATGCTACTAAATCTCCATAGCTTCGTTCATTCATCCATTTTCTTTTTTGCACGTATTCGTGGTGGAAATAGCCGAGATGAGCGACAGGACCGCCGAATGAAGTAAGTCCTAATTTAAATGAGACGAGAAAAATCTCTAATAATGTGTGAAAGGTGTGTTTGTTTTTTTTCAAAATAACCTCCTATAATGTTTTTCTATGTGCATTATACAAGAGACGTTCAATCTATAGGAACGATTTTAATGTAAAGATTTTGTGAATCTTTTCTTTGTAATTAAAATTGAAAAAGTCATAAATGATTATGTCTAAACCATAAAGTAGTAGAAGTAGTGCTGGGAAATTTATATAAGGAGAATGCCTTATGACAACACATTTCTTTGCCAGGTTAACAGGTAAGAGGGAAGTGCCTCCTGTAAATACAGAAGCTTTTGGGGTAGCAGAGTTTATTTTTAGTGATGATTTAACGAAATTGCATTACAGAGTAATACTAAAAAATATAGAAAAGGTTACATCGTGTCAAATTCATTTAGGGAAGTCTACTCAAATTGGTCCTGTTGTTTTCTATTTGTATGGTCCACTGGAGCAAGGGATTAGCTTGAACGAGGGAAGTATTACTGGTGTAGTGAATGTAGAGGATTTTGAGGGACCTTTACAAGGGAAATCATTTGTACATTTACTTCAAGAAATTATTCAAGCAAATGTATATGTTAATGTCCATACGAAATCACAAAAAAGGGGAGAAATAAGAGGGCGAGTTAGAAAAGTAAAGAAGTAGAGGAAAAGGCTGTCCATATGTTGGAACAGCCTTTTCTCATTATATAAGGTGCTAGTTTTAGCGATTATTGTCGGTAAAACGATATATTGTGAAAACCGTTGATATAATCTGAGTTACGCCGATATATTGTGAGAATCGCTGATATAATCTGAGTTGCGCCGATATATTTTAATAATCGCTGATATAACTCATGTTACGGTCGATATTTTTAAAAACGGCCTCAATTAATTTTTAAAAGGTTGATTTTTAATAAAGAAGTCCATAACGTAAAACACTTCGTCATCAGGTATTTGTATTTCAAATGTATTTTCAATTGGTTGCAATGCTTTTTTTACTTTCATATACATCCAGTATTCATCTTGTCTTCTTTTCTCTTTATCAGGGTGAGGAAGAAGGTTTTCTCCTTTTTGAAGACGGTCAACCATACAGCTCATATGCAGAATAACACCCATTAAGCTATCAGGAGTTAGCTGTAAGGAAATTAATTCTTGAATTGTATTTAATGCGTAACGAATTGTTTTGATAAGTAATGCTCCATCGTTACGCTGCATTTGTTGTTCAAGAATATCCGCCATTTTTGCATATGTTTCTTCATACGTAATTAATTCTTGAATGGGCTGAATTGCTGTGTAGTTTACGATGTCTTGGAAATGATATGTTAAGCATGGCACTTGCACATCGAAATTCGTGACAATACAAATGATGTTACGCTCTTTTTTTATGTTCTCGATCATTTTCGTTAAATCTTTTTCATGGACGATACTAATCGGAATAATTTCAATTAAGTCTTTATCAAATCGTAAATAATTCTCTAACATTTTTTGAATAGCTAAAGCACTTCCTTCACCAGTTAAACAAGCTGTTAAAATAACAGATTTCATTGGAGAGAGAGGTTTTTTCTTTTCTTCTTGTACGTTTAAGTAAAACGGTGTTAAATTTTTTACTGTTTCATATAGCGCATCTAATGAATAACCGAGCTGAGCTTTTCGAGCTGCTTCCAGTGCATGTGGTGTGCTCGTCATCGAGAGAACACGTACAGGAATTTTGAACTCCGTTTCTAATATGTCACCGATATAAGCAAGTGACCCCATATCGACAAGTAAGAGAAGCCCATTTACATTTTGTAGTGTTTTCATATATACTTTCACACGTTCCAAGAAATCTTTCGGTGATTCATGTAACGGCATATCAATACCGGTTACTTCCTCAATGCCGAGAAGTTCGTTTGCAACGTTTGCCATTTCAGTTGCGATGCCATTACCGTGTGCTAATATTAATACTTTTACTTCTGTTTGTGAGGCAGGAATTGGATCAACAACGAAGAACATTGTTAAAAAGCCAGCTTCATCAATAGGCATTGTTATTTGTAACTCTTCTTCCAGTAGTTGAATGCCTTGCATAGCTACGGAAAAGGCTTTTTTATATTTCGTACGAATTTGATTTAATTGTGGGTGATGTATTTGTTTGCCGCTTTGTAAACGTTGTAGAGTTGTCTGTACATGTAAACTTAAAGCGAGAAATACTTTTTCATCAAACGTCTTAGATAAGTGCTTTTCCGCAAGTTCCGCTATTTTTTCACATACGGAAACGATATTACGATCCACAATTTTAAAAACATTTTCATGGCTTGTTTTTTTTGATATTTGGTTAAAATATTGTACGAAAAAGCTTTGAACATCATTTTCTATTAGTAATTCTAATTCTTCCTCTTCAATACCGCGTGCTTGAAGTTCTTCGTATTTATAATCAATATAATCGTAAATAGAAGAGCGTTTTTCATCTTCTGTTTTATGATTACTCCAACCTTCATCACCTGTAAATACAAATGTTTCATTTGGTATTTGGTATAAGTGACGGCTCTTTCTTTCGATGAACAGCCCCTCTTTCATATACCAAGGTAAGTCTGTACTTGAAACATAGACAGAATCACGTTTCTTTGTTACGAATTCAGAATAGGCTTTCGCACAGGCGATCTGTACATCCGTTTTTAATTGACCGATGTTATTGGGACAATTGTAAAAGACGAAAGCACGCATTGCATTCGGACTAACGTGAATTTCTTTTCGCAGACGAATTGCTTCATTTGTAAAAAATAGTTGTAGTAAAGCAAAGCGCTCTTTATGTGTACGCTCACGAAGTGGTGGCAGCGTGATAGTCATCGGTATACGTCTTGTAAATGTTTTTAATAAAAATGAATTTGGTTCTTCTGTTGTTGCAGTAATGATTAATACTTGTGCTTTACGCTCGTTTTCTGTTTCTCCAAGGCGGCGATATACTCCGCGGTCAATAAAGGTGAAAAGCATTTCTTGGCCTTCTGGAGGCAGGCGATGTACTTCATCTAAGAAGAGAATCCCTTCATGAGCTTTTTCAATTAACCCTTTTTGATCACTTGCACCTGTGTAAGCTCCTTTTTTAATTCCAAATAACTGTCCAAGTAGTAGCTGTGGATTATTTGCATAATCAGCGCAGTTAAAGACGATAAATGGTGCATTTTTAGGAAGTTGTTCAACTTCAATTGCATATTCGTGCATTAAAGAAGCAAACATAGACTTTCCGACTCCTGTTTCTCCGAGCAGTAAAGTATGCATACCGTTTGGAGGATAGAGCATTGAAGCTTTCGCTTTTTCAATTGCGATTTTAAGGCTTGTATTTTCAATTGCAAATGTATCTAATGAAGTCACTTCTTTTGAATGCGTTTCCAACAAAGCGTTCGTTTCTATATAAAAACGAACGGGACGCGTATTTGTTTTTAATAAACGTTTATCTTTTACAAGTTTGTTTAAGTCGCTACTTACATTGGCGCGATCTAGTTGCAGAAAGGTAGCGAGTTCTGATGCGGTTACACCTTCTGTATAATTGCCTTTTTGTATTGCGTTAAAAATGAGATCTATTCGTTTCATTTCTATTCACCTCGAAACTTCATCACTATTTAAAATTTTACACAAAAACGGGAAGGGTGGGAAGAGAAAAATAAAACAGCTTTAGCACATAGGCACTAAAGCTGTTACAATCTTGTGTCTTTCCAAAAATTTACCTTGAGATGAGAAGAAGGATTATAGGGAAGAAGTTTGTATCCTTGTGACTGTAAATAATCAATTACTTTTGGCAGTATTTGTACGGTTACACTCGAATCATGCATTAAAATGACTTCTACTTGTTCATCACTTTGATTACGTACTCTTTCGAGTATGGCAGAAGGATTGTCATAGCTTTTCCAGTCGTATGTATCGATTGTCCAATCCCACATTTTATACTGGGCCGATACAAGTGCGTCACGGTAATTCTTTTTTAAGTAAGGCATACTACCATATGGAACGCGAACGAGATGTGTATTTAATTTCGTAACTTGCTGGACAATGCTTTGTGTTTGCTCCATTTCTGCAATTAAAGTGGAAGGGTCACCAGTGTAAAGGCGTTTTACATCATGTGACATGCTGTGGAGACCGATATAATGTCCTTCTTTAATTAATCTTTGCATCGTTTTTGTGTAATGTGGCACTTTTCCGCCAATAACAAAGAAAGTTGCTTTTCCGTTCTTTTCTTTTAAGATGTTTAAAATTTGTGTAGTATATTTGTTTGGCCCGTCATCAAATGTTAAGTACGCAATTTTTTGTGTAGGAGAGGTCGTTTCAGTATTTGGATGATATTCAGCAGGAATAACAGTTGTTGCTTCAGTATTAGATGATGCGTACATAGTAATGGTCAAAAATAAAATAATACATTGCAATACTCGCTTGATCATAACATTCACCCTCAGTTTGACAATCAAGATGTAAAAAGAAAACTTGATACGTTTCTTATTATGTATATCTTTCTCCAATAGAGGAACTCTCAAACAATCTATATTTTGGAAATATAAAATAAGGAATAAAAAATAGCATCCTCTTATAAGAAAGAGGATGCTATTTGAATATTTCATAATGGTAAAGGCTATACTACAATTAGTCTTCGCGTTTTTTCACTTTTTTATAAAAGGAAATAATTGGTTTGTAGCGTTCATGTACAAGCCCGATTATTTCAGCAATGATTTCTGTGAAGAAAATCAAAGCGAAAAGAAGAATAATGGATAACCATAATGTTGCACTAGTGAAAATAATGGCATTTACACTAAAGAAAATACCGAATGCGTATATAATTAGTACCGTTTTGCGATGAGAGAATCCCATTGCAAGTAAGCGGTGATGTAAATGCGATTTATCTGGTGCTGAAATAGGTTTTTTATTTACGATACGACGGATGATTGCAAATATCGTATCAAATATAGGTACACCTAAAATGATAATTGGAACGATAAAACTGAATAACGTTACACTTTTGTATAATCCAAGTAACGATATAACAGAAATACAGTATCCTAAAAATAGTGCTCCTGTATCTCCCATGAAAATTTTTGCTGGATGGAAGTTGTAGAATAAAAATCCAATTGTACTTGCTAATATAATTAATGCAAGTGGCAATATAATAGCTGTTCCAGTACCCCATGGACTAGTGAAGGCCATATATGCTAGCGTTGCAAGTACGATAGATGAAATCCCCGCAGATAATCCATCTAAGCCGTCAATTAAGTTGATTGCATTCGTAATACCTACAAGCCAAAATACTGTAATTGGATAAGCAAGCCATCCAAGTTCAGTATCCCCAAGGAATGGGATATATAATACTTGCACTAATAATCCACTTTTTACAATCATAATGGCAACTAACAGTTGTCCACCGAATTTTACTCTCGCAGATAACTCGTACATATCATCTAAAATTCCGATGATTACAATGATAATCGCACCTAGCGTTATCGATAACATTCTTTGCTCATATAAGCCGCCAACAACAAATCCTACAGCTACACCGATAAAGATTGCTAACCCGCCAAGACGAGGCATAATCTTTTGGTGCACTTTACGTGCGTTTGGCTTATCTGTCGCTCCTATTTTAAAAGCTAATTTAATAACTAAAGGAGTAACGACGAGTACAGTGATGAAAGATGCCAAAATGGCATAAATCACTTGTGAGTCCATTAATACCCCACCCTTTATAGTCTAACGTAATTTTTTTTTTTGAAAATATATTTATCTGAAAATTATGATGTTTATTTACAGGCTCATAACATATGGTATCACAAAAAGATTAGAATTCAATCTTTTTTTCTTTTTACGCTTAATGGAAGCGGATAGAATATATGACAATTGTATATAGAATGTTGAATCATATAAGAAGGTTAATCGTACTGGACTTTGGAATATGACATTTCCTCTTTTTCTTCAATAGTGAATACTTTTATTTCAGTATTATAAGTGTTACACGTAGAAATGAGTAAGTCTCGTGTTAAAATGTGGGAATTTATCTGGAGTGAGCTGGTAGCTGGCTTCCCAATGATTAAGTTGCACTTTATATTATAGTGCATTTAATTTTACAAAAACTTTAAAAAGAATGAGGGAAGTAATTCATATAATGAAAAAGGAAAAGAGTTTTCTCATTTTTAATGTGAGAGGGGGAAGCACAGGGAGAATTCTATATTTCATATCTTTTCTATTGTATATTCCTGTGCGAAAAGGAAATGAAAATTACGATAGTAGGTACTGGATATGTTGGATTGATTACAGGAGTAGGATTGGCAAAGTTGGGGCATTCAGTTACATGTTTTGATATAGATGATGAGAAAATTGAACGGATAAAACAAGGGGATTTACCTATTTATGAGGTTAGATTACATGAATTAATAAATCATGCATATGAGAATAATGCTTTAACTTTCACATCAAATAAAGAAGAGGCGTTTGAGGATGTAGAGTTTATATTTATTGCAGTTGGAACACCACCTTTATTAGATGGGACGGCGGATTTAACGTATATTCAGAGTGCTTGTAATGATATTGGAGTATATGCGACGAACGATATTATTGTTGTTACGAAAAGTACAGTTCCAGTAGGTACAAATGATGTAATGAAAGGATGGATTGAGGAGGAGTTAAAGGGGAGATATACATTACATATCGTATCGAATCCAGAGTTTTTGCGTGAAGGTTCAGGTATTTATGATTTCTTTCATGGAGATCGTATTGTAATTGGAGCAGATAGTGAGGAAGTAGCAAGAAGAGTAGAGAGTTTGTATAGCGAATTACGCTTAGAAACGTATGTTACAGATATTAAAAGTGCAGAGATGATTAAATACGCGTCGAATGCCTTTTTAGCTACAAAGATTAGTTTCATGAATGAAATTTCAAATATATGTGAGAAGGTAGGCGCAAATGTACTGGATGTTGCTAAAGGGATGGGAATGGATAAGAGAATTGGTGCGTCTTTTTTAAATGCGGGCATTGGATACGGAGGATCGTGTTTTCCGAAAGATACGAAAGCGCTGGTGCAAATTGCGGGAAATGTTGCTCATGATTTTCGTTTGTTAAAAGCGGTTATTGAAGTAAATAATAAGCAACAACTGCTATTGATTGAAAAAGCGAAAAAAGTCATGAACATGAATAAAAAGCGGATTGCAGTTCTTGGCGCATCCTTTAAACCAAATACGGATGATATTAGAGAGGCACCATCTCTTATTATAATAGAAGCATTAATTAATATAGGTGCAGATATTGTTCTTTACGACCCAAAAGCAATTCAATATGTGAAAAATATATTTGGAGATGCTATACAATATAGCAATTGTATAGATGAATCGATTAGAGATGCGAGTGCGGTTTTTATCGTAACAGAATGGGAAGATATTCAAACTTATCCGTTAGAAAAGTACGTACAACTTATGAGGGAGCCTATTTTATTTGATGGGAGAAATTGTTATACTGATGAAGATGTTAAGAAACAAAAGATAGATTATTACTCGGTGGGAAGAAAAAGTATTTGTAATAGAAAAGTTTCTGTTATACGTTAAAAAGGGATATACTCATGCCTATTTTTATATGTCATAATAGAAGCTGTAATTAGTGAAAGAAAAGAGGCAATCACATGACTGAACGTTTAAAAGTAATGACAATTTTCGGGACACGTCCAGAAGCAATTAAAATGGCACCTCTTGTATTAGAGTTGCAAAAACACCCAGAAAAAATTGAATCGATTGTGACTGTAACAGCACAACATCGCCAAATGTTAGACCAAGTATTAAGTATCTTTGGAATTACGCCAGATTTCGATTTAAATATCATGAAAGATCGCCAAACTTTAATTGATGTTACAACGCGTGGCTTAGAAGGTTTGGATAAAGTAATGAAAGAAGCGAAGCCGGATATTGTACTTGTACATGGTGATACAACAACAACATTTATTGCAAGCTTAGCTGCTTTTTATAATCAAATTCCAGTAGGTCATGTTGAGGCGGGCCTTCGTACGTGGGATAAGTATTCTCCATACCCAGAAGAGATGAATCGTCAATTAACAGGTGTAATGGCGGATCTTCATTTCTCACCGACAGCAAAATCAGCAACGAACTTACAGAAGGAAAATAAAGATGAATCACGTATTTTCATCACAGGAAATACAGCGATTGATGCGCTGCAAACGACTGTAAAAGAAACATATAGTCATCCTGTACTAGAGAAACTTGGAAATGATCGTCTTGTACTTATGACAGCTCATCGTCGTGAAAACTTAGGTGAACCGATGCGTAACATGTTCCGTGCAATTAAGCGTCTTGTTGATAAGCATGAAGATGTACAAGTTGTATACCCTGTTCATATGAACCCTGTCGTTCGTGAAATAGCAAATGAAATTTTAGGTGAACATAACCGTATTCATTTAATTGAGCCGCTAGATGTAATTGATTTCCACAATGTTGCAGCTCGTTCATACTTAATGTTAACGGATTCTGGTGGTGTACAAGAAGAAGCTCCATCACTTGGTGTACCAGTTCTTGTTCTTCGTGATACAACAGAGCGCCCTGAAGGTATTGAAGCAGGTACGCTGAAATTAGCAGGAACAGACGAAGAGACAATCTTTGGTCTTGCTGATGAATTGTTATCAGATAAAGAACCTCATGATAAGATGGCGAAAGCATCTAACCCTTACGGTGATGGTCGTGCATCAGAGCGTATTGTAGAAGCAATTTTACAACACTTTAATAAGTAAATAAAAAAGGCCCAATCGGATAGATTGGGCCTTTTTGCTACGGCTGATTGCGCATAATCCACTCCGCATGAGCATTTGTAGAAGGTGGCGGATCAGTTGGTGTTTTATTTTGGTTTGTTTCTTTTTTTGTTTGTTCGTTAGAATTAGAACTTGAACTTGAATTTGAATCAGGATTTGAGTTGTTTTTTGTAGTTGGATTTTTTGCTTTTTCTCCTAATTCTTTTTCAATTTCGTTACGCACCGTTTCTATACTGATTGGATCTGGAAGGAAGTAATAAATACCGCCTATCTTTTTATCTTCACCTTCAAGCTTTAACGTTTGCATTGTAGAAGGATCAAATCCAGAAAGTTTATTGTAAAGAGCAAGTCCGTCTGAAATAGGAATGTCGGTTTTTATATATTTTCCAACGACAGCTGTTAAATCTTTAATTTTAAATACAGTAGAAGTGGAGTTTAGTTTATGAGCAACAGCGGCTAGTAATTGTCTTTGTCTAGCAGCTCGACCATAATCGCCATTTGGATCTTGCTTTCGCATACGTACATAAGCAAGTGCTTCTTCACCGTTTAAGTTTTGCTGTCCTTGCTTAAATTGGATTTTTTTGTAGTAATCGACGTCAGATCGCTCCCAGAAATCGAAGGGTACGTCAACGGTAACGCCGCCAACAGCATCAACGATACCTTTAAAGCCTTGGAAATCAATTTTAAGATAATGGTCTACAGGAACTTTTAGAAAGCCTTCGACAGTTTTGATTGCCATTTCTTCTCCGCCGTAAGCATGGGCAGCGTTAATTTTGTCTTCTTTATTTTTGCCAACAATTTTAACTCGAGAATCACGAGGAATACTCATAAGTGAAATCTTTTGTGTTTTTGGATTGACTGTTGCAAACATTAATGAGTCTGTACGACCATTTTGACCGTCTGTCGCATAATCTTCTATACCCATAATGAGAATTGTAAAAGGTTCCTTTGTAATTTCTACATCTTTATTTCTTAAATCCGATTTTTCACGAGTAAAACCACTATACATCCCCATAAGAGAAGAGTAAGAATTTAACACATAAACTCCTATACTGCCAAATAAAAATGCGAAAATAAGGAAGAAGAAAAGTTTCCTTCTTCGCTTCTTTTTTATTCTGCTATTTTGGAGATGATAATAACGTTCTTCCATATATAATCTCCTTAGTTCGTTAGTTCATTCGTAGGGAAGTAATTCACTACATTAATCTTTGAAGGTGATAAATGGGTTATGCTTAGATAACATCTTGTTCTAAGTACAACATATCTCCTTCTGTAATTGTACATTTCCCGTTTGTTAATTCAATCATCCAATCTGTAAATGCTTGTTTGCCGTCTTCTTCTACATACGTATCAAATGTGACATTTTCTAGATAATGTATATCTTTAATGGCATATTTTGAATTGTGTAATTCATTTTCCACTTTGCCAAGTAATGTGTAATCAATCTCGGTTTGCATCACACGCATTAGTTTTCGCTGGACAACACCGACATGATTAATGCCTTCACTTGTACATTTTCCATATGCACGAATTAATCCACCTGCGCCAAGTTTAATACCACCAAAATAGCGTGTTACGACAACAACGGTATCTTTTAGTCCACGTTTTTTAAGTACCTCTAGCATTGGTACGCCAGCTGTACCGCTAGGCTCGCCGTCATCATTTGCTTTTTGAATATGGTCTTGTTCGCCAATTAAATAAGCGGAACAATTATGTGTTGCATTCCAATGTTGTTTTTTTATTTTTTGTATAAATGCTTGAGCCTCTTCCTCAGTCGTTGCTCGGCTAATATAACAAATAAATCTTGATTTTTGAATGACGATTTCGTGTTCGCCGTAGTCTTTGATTGTAAAATATTGTAATAGCACTTGTGTACGCCCCTATCTATCAAAATGACTAGTACTTTCCATTTTAAAAGCGAGCCTTTTTATATTCAAACATTTTTTCTAAATATGCTGAAGTTTTTGGTGAGTATTTTATCTTTTTGTTGTAATTTGTCGAGATGGTAGGTATAATTTCAACCGGCATTTTCATGTATGGATGCACCATTTGTAGTTTTCGTGTAAAATTAGGAAATAAAACTTTTTATAAGGCAGGTACGAAAATGAAAATAGCTATTGTTACTGATAGTACGGCATATATACCGAAGCAAATTCGTGATGAACTCAATATATATATGATTCCATTAAACGTTGTGTTTGGAACAGAATCTTATCAAGAAGAAGCTGAAATTTCAGCAGATGATTTTTATGTGAAAGTACGTGAACAAGAGGAACTTCCAAAAACTTCTCAACCAGCAATCGGAAAGTTTGTTGAGCTATATGAAGAACTAGCTAAAGATTATGATGCAGTTATTAGTATTCACCTATCAAGTGGAATTAGTGGTACATATCAAACATCAACGACAGCTGGACAGATGGTAGAGGGTATTGATGTGTACACGTATGACTCTGAAATTAGTTGTGAAGTACAAGGATTTTATGTGCGTGAAGGTGCAAAGTTAGCAAGTGAAGGAAAGAATCCAAAAGAGATTATCGCTCGTTTTGATGAAATGAAGAAAACAATGGACGCCTATTTTGTAGTTGATGATTTACATCATTTACAGCGTGGTGGTCGATTGAATAGCGCACAAGCTTTCATCGGCAGTCTGTTACAAGTGAAGCCAGTTTTATATTTTAGAGATAAAATCATTATTCCGTTTGAAAAGATTCGTACACGTAAAAAAGCATTAAAACGTATCATTGAAATTTTTGATGAGCAAGCAAGTAAAGGTGTACCTATGGAAGCAGTTATCATTCATGCACAACGTGAAGAAGAAGCGAATGAATGGAAGAAAGAATTAGAAGCAAAATATCCTCACGTCACAATTCGTACAGGTTATTTTGGAGCTGTAATTGGTACGCACTTAGGTGAAGGTGCATTAGGTCTTGGATGGTATACGAAGTAATAAAGATATAAAAAGCTCTCTTTTTAAGAGGGTTTTTTTACGGGTATGTTACGTTTAGTTGACAAGTTAATATTTGGAAATGGTAAAATGTACGTAAAATAAAATAATGAGGAAAGTTTTATAACTTACTTTTTACAAGAAACTATATTATAATGGAAGAGAGGTGAAACATATGGAGCATAATTCTTGTTTATGTCCAAAGTTTGAGTCAGCTTTTACTCTGCTTAGTAAGAAGTGGACTGGCTTAATTATTAAATCTTTGCTTGAAGAGTCGAAACGTTTTAGAGAAATCGCAGATATTATCCCAAATATGAGCGATCGTATGTTGTCAGAGCGTTTGAAGGAATTGGAAAGCGAGGGCATTGTAGTTCGTAATGTCTATCCAGAAGTACCAGTTCGAATCGAGTATGGCTTAACTGACAAGGGAAAAGCGTTAGAAAGTGTTATGGATGAGGTCCAAAATTGGGCTGAGAAATGGATGAAGTAGCATTTCATTTCTATTCGTATATTTAATAAAACGTAAGGGATTCCTTACGTTTTTTCTTTGTTTATAGAAGTAAGAAAAGTATATAAATTTCTACACACACATACAAAAATATACGAATTTTGCACTATAGTCACATATAATATTACATTTGTTTTACAAAAACGTAACATTAGCAAAAAAAATCCCGAATTATGGTATAAATTTTATAGGTTATATACGGAAAAAGAAAAAAGAAAGCGGTGTAAAAAATAAAATGAAAAAGCTAAAAATGACATCTTGCGCATTAGTTGCAGGGTTAATGTTTTCAGGGCTAACACCAAATGTATTTGCAGAAGATAAAATTTCTGACGTGAAATCACAAATTAATACACAAAATGACACTTTACATAAACAACAACAAGAACGTGATGAATTACAAAAACAAATGAATGACTTAAACAAAACAATTCAAGGTTTAGATAAATCTGTTCAAGAGAATGCTGCAAAGCTTGATGAAACAACGAAAAAAGTTTCTGATACTGAGCAATTAATTGAAAAGAAAAATAAAGATATTGCAGAATTACAAACAAAGATTGCAAAACGTGAAGAGCTATTAAGAAAGCGTTTAGTTGCACTTCAAGAACAACCAAATACGAACGTTGTAACAGAAGTTCTTGTAAACTCTAAAAACGTTGCAGATTTAGTTGATCGTTTAACTTCTGTTTCTAAAATTCTTGAGTCTGATGAAGATATCATGAAAACACAACAAGAAGATCAAGCTAGTGTGAAAAAAGATGTTGCAACGGTAAAAGAGAAACAAAAAGAATTAAAAGAAGCACAAGCTCAAATTGAAACTGCTAAGAAAGAACTTGACGCTGAAAAAGAGAAAAAAGCAACAGCGGTAAACGATTTAAGCAGTAAAATGGATACAGTTGTAACTTCAATGACAAGTACGGAAGGTCAATTGAAAGAGCTTGAGAAACAAGCGTTACAATTACAACGCATTGCAGAAGAAGAAGCACAAGCAAAAGCTGCACAAGAAGCTGCTGCTCAAAAACAAGCAGAGCAAGCTGCTAAAGCTGCGCAAGCTCAGCCAGCACAAGCACCTGCAGAGCAAGCTGCACCAGCAAACAATGGTGGACAAGCTCAAAAAGAAGAGCCTAAAAAAGAAGAACCTAAAAAGGAAGAGCCTAAAAAAGAGGCACCTAAAGCAGAAAAGAAAACACCAGAGCAAAACCCAGCACCAACTCCACCGGATACTGGCGTAATTGGTAAAGCTAAGCAATACTTAGGTATGCCATATGTTTGGGGAAGTGCATCTCCATCAAACGGTGGTTTTGACTGTAGCGGATTCATTTCTTACATCTTTGGTGTAGGTCGTCAAGACGTTAGGGGTTACTGGAACTCAGTTTCTAAAGTAGGTAGCCCACAACCAGGAGACTTAGTATTCTTCCAAGGTACTTATAAAGCAGGTCCATCTCACATCGGTATTTACGTTGGTAATGGCCAAATGATCCATGCTAGCGATAAAGGAATTGCGTACGGTGATATTAACAGTTCGTATAACAAAAAACATTTCTTAGGATACGGTCGATTCTAGGATTTATAAAAGAATAAAACATGTGTATAAAGTCGATAGCTTACTATTCTATAAGTAGGTTATCGGCTTTTTTGAGTTTTTACGAGATGATGAGAAAGGTTTATAGTAGTGCTGGAGGTGATTGTTGATGCTAGCGGGGAAACAGTTGCTATTAGACGAACTTTCTTCAGATTTACAGAGGGAATTAAATGATTTGAAAAAGAAGGGAGAGGTCGTGTGTGTACAAGGTGTAAAAAAGAAGGCTTCTAAATATGTATGTCAGCGCTGTGGAAATATAGAGCAGCGACTATTTGCGTCGTTTTTATGTAAAACGTGTAGTAAAGTGTGCACATATTGCCGAAAGTGTATAACGATGGGGAGGGTAAGTGAATGTGCTGTACTTGTTCGCGGGATTGGTGAAAGAAAGAGAGAAAAGAATTTAAACTTGTTACAGTGGAACGGGACGTTGTCTGCTGGACAAGATTTTGCGGCGCAAGGAGTTATAGAGGCCGTTAAGCAAAAAGAATCCTTTTTTATTTGGGCTGTATGAATAGCCCGAAATGAATACATAAAATAATTACTTAAAAACGCCAAATGATTTCGACGTTTTTATGGTCAATATTTATTTGTTTTACAAGGTTATTAATTAAAACTTGTTTATCTTTGAATTCAAGTGAATCAATGGATTTAATACTATCAATAAGTGTGTCCTGTGCAATTGTTTTTTCTTCTTCTTGTCTTTTTTGTTTTTGAATAAGATTTTCTTTTTCTAAATTTAATTTTTCCATTTGTTGCTCTAATAGTTGTCTGCTTATATTAGTATTAGTTGTAAATAAATCAAGAAGCCGTTCCATTTTTTTATCAATAGCTTTAATGAGTTTTTCATAATTAATCTTCTTTTTTTGTTTGTTGTTTACATTGTCTTCCACTGTTAGACGTTTTAAACCGGTTATAATAATATCTTCAAGTTTTTTTCTGGACCAGGTTTTATTCATACATCGTTCTTCGTATTCAGCTGGGAATCTTTTAGCTCTACAAATGTAGTAATAATATCTTTTTGATTCAACATCTTTAGATTTCCCTGTACTGTAGGCCACATAGTTTTCTCCACAACAAGAACAGGTTATGAGCCCTGATAATAGACTTTGTTTAGCTTTATGAGCATTATGTCCCTTGTGACGCTTTAAAAGCGCCTGTACACGTTTAAACTGTTCTGATGAAACGATAGGCTCATGTTGACCTTCATATTCCTTTCCTGCAAAAGTTACACGTCCTATATACAATGTATTAGAAAGAATATCTCTATATCTTCGAAATCTCCAAATAGGATAACCTTCCTCTTTTAAAACTTCCTGAACTTTAGTAATTGAATGCTGTTGCTCATATAAATCGAAGAGCCTTTTGATATGATTAGCTTCGTCTTTTTTTATTATTAAGTGTCCATCTTGTCTAGTATAACCAGCTGGATCATAGTCTCCACCGTTACCTCTTAATCCATTCTCAGCACGTTTGACATGTCCCATTCTCATACGTTCTGCAATTGTTTCACGTTCTAATTGAGCAAATACAGATAGAATACCAATCATCGCTTTACCAAATGGTGTGGAAGTATCTAATGTTTCTGTGATCGATACAAAGTCTACTTTGTTTTTTAGAAAATGTTCTTCAATCAATTCTAATGTGTCCCTTTGAGAGCGTGAAAGCCTATCTAATTTGTATACAACAACTACATCTATATTTTTTAAATCGGTTAAAAGTTTTTTTATACTTGGTCGTTCTAAATTTGAACCTGAATAACCACCGTCTATATATTCATCATATACGGTCCAATTTTTAGCTTTGCAAAACGCCCTTATTCTTTCTCGCTGAACCTCTATACTATAGTTTTCAACTTGGTCCTGCGTACTAACACGAATATATATAGCTGCTTTAGTCAAAATAATCACCTTTTACATTTAAAATTTAGCGTTAAGAGGTGCCATATACCAAACTAATTTTCCTTTTACTACAACAGGAGTGTGTTCTTGTGCTTTAGAATCATAGAATTGTGTTTTATATTCAGGATTATAACTTTCAGGTTCTAAAGTAATTCCATCTTGGAACTTATAAAATCTTTTTAGAGTTGCATCAAATCCATTAACCGCAACTGCAGCAATATCTCCATTTTTAATTTCAACATCTGGATCTATCAGCGCTAGCATATTTGGTGGTATTACTTTACTCATACTATCGCCAACTACTCTTAATAAAAATGCATGAGGATGTGAATCAGTTATTTCGACTGGAACATTAATCCACTCTTCCACAGCTACCATTTCAAGTGGAGTTCCAGCAGCTATTGCTCCAAGTAGTGGTACAGGCTTACAGTTGTTTTCAATTTTTGGCTGGTTAGGTCTGATGTGAGTAACTTTAGAATCTTTATCTTCGATTATGTCACTTTTTAAAATCCCAAAATGATCGGCTATTTTTTGAAGTGATCCCATTCTTGGTTCTTTTATTCCTTTTTCCCAAGTTGATACTGCTTTATCTGAAACACCAGCTATTTCTCCGAGTTCCTTTTGTGAAAGATTATGTTTATCCCTTAATTTTTTAATATTTTTTCCTATACTCATTTTAGTGACCTCCGTCAACTTTATATCTATAATATTATACTAAAAGTAGAGTTTATTCAATAAAAAGTCGAAAAAATTCTACTTTAAATTCTGGAATATAGTATAAAAGTAGATTAATATAGTTTTTTTAGTGTTGACATTCTACTTTTAGTAGATTATTATGAGTTTACAAGCGAATAGAAACGAGGTGACAGTGATGATTCTCACTATTAAACAAGCGCGATTACTAAAAGGTTTTACGCAAAATGAAATGGCGCAACAGCTAAATGTCCATGTTCAAACTTATAGAAACATGGAAAATCACCCTGATGAGGTGACTGTAGGAAATGCAAAGAAAATTTGTGATTTGCTAGAAATTAGTTATGATCAAATTTTTTTTAATGTAGACTCTACTTTAAGTAGAGTTGAAGGTGGAGTCACTATTGAAATGTAGAAGGTGTATTAAATGATTATTAGAGAAGGTATTGAGGTAACTAGAATAACCTTAGATGGCTATGAATTACCTATTCCAGAAGGTTTTTCTGATTTTCTACTTCGGGCTGGATATTGGAGATATGACGAAGAAGTAGAGTCGTCAGTTGATGAAAAATTTTTGTCGAATTATGAAAGTAAAGTTGTTTTAAAAGATGGAGTTTTGTCCACACAATTCATTTATAAGGAAGGTGACCAATCATGAACGGAGTATTATCCGCAAGTAGATTAATGAAAGCGTCAGAGGTTGTAAAAAGATGTGCTGAAATGAGAAAAAGTCCAGCTTTATTGCTTATTACTGAATTAGAAGCAAAGCGGAAAATGTACCTAATTAACCGTAAGGTTTCATCTTGAAGGGAGGTGAGTTAAATGGAATATCAGGTACCAATTAAGCCTAAGGAAAGATTTACGTTTGTTGCAATTTCTAATTATGGAATTACCAATCCAGTATCATTTAATCGTAAAAATCTTAGTGAAAAAGAAGAAAGTCATTTGATTATGGATTTAGCTTTTCTAAGTAATGATTATTCACCAGATAAGTTTACACATTTTTTTGATGAGTTTAATAAGTTCCTGGATGAATTTAATAAAAATAATGCTATGAGGTGAGTTAATTGAAGGAAGTAACGGTTATTTTTAAGTCAGGAGCAACAGTAAGCTTTACAGCTAAGGAATTTGCAACATTTAAAAATGGGTTTGGTTCTTTAACAAAAATCGAATATGCAGGTGCTAATGAGAAAATCCCATTCCACATTGGTTTAAGTAATATTGATGCAATATTTGTGGAAGACATCGCTGAAAAGGAATCTATTAAGGAGCCTGATCATCCAATTGAAGACTTCTATGGTTGTGAAATTAAGCAAGATGATAAGTATTTTATGTTTGGACAGAATGCTGTACTTGAAGGGAATCTAACGAATTACTTAATTGCGGAACAAAATGTTGAATGCTTTCGAGCTGTATAAAAGGAGAAACCGCCAGTTGGGGCTGACGGTCTAATAAAAACACATGTTGAGGTCATTATAGCATGAATTGATTTCGTGTAAAGGAGTCTAAAAGGATGGATAAGCAATTAATGCCTAAAACTGCATATCTAGTAAGGGTAGGTAATTTATTTATTAGCAATCCAGGTCCATTGGTAGTAACGAAGTTACCAAAAGATGCAATGGAATTCGAATATGAAATATCAAAACAAGTAGCCAACGATGTTGGGGGAGAAGTTATCCGTAAAACAGTGGAATATGCCAGGGGGGTGGAATCCTAATGGATATTAAAGCGATTGAAGAATATGTACAAGCTGTACGTTTAGCGCAGAAAAGTGGCATTTTGGGTGTCTATAATGACCGAATACATGTCAGATATCAATTGTTTGAAGAACTCATAAATGAGCAAGGAAATCTTGAAGTAGTGAAACGTGATTGTTCGGAATATCCATTTGAAGCTACTTTCACCAAAAACGGTTTAACGTATCTTTCCCTTCACACTGAAGAAGAAATTAAAAATATATTTGGAGGTAATATCGATGAACTCATTACAAGCAATTGAATTAGCGGAAGTGGATGAATTACAGGATGCGGAGAAGCGATTTGAAATTAGTGATTTGGAAGGCCTTAATTGGGCATTTCGTAAATTGACTGCACTTAAAGTGGAAGAAAAGAAAATTACAACGTTGGCAAATGTTGAACGTGACCGTATTGCACAATGGGAGCAAAAAGAATTAAAGCCTATCCACGATAGCATTAGTTTCTTTGAAAGTCATATCCATCGTTACCATGCGGAACAACTTGCAGCGGATCCAAAGCAGAAAACTATTAGTACGCCTTACGGTAAATCCAAGACTCGTAAGAGTAGTGAAGCGCCAGAGCAAAAAGATAAAGAGCAGGTACTTCAATACGCTATTGAAAACCATCTTGATGATTGTCTAAAGACGGAAGTTAAATGGGGTGACTTGAAGAAGAAATTCAAGATTGCGGAAATCAGCGGTGAAAAAGTAGTTGTGGATGAAGATGGACAAATTGTCCCAGGGGTGACGATTAAGCCTGAGTCCATTTCTTATAGTGTGGAGGTATAAGGAATGAGTGGGCATGTACTTTATACCAAAGATGATTTTAAAAATATGAGCGGTGAAGAAATGGAAAGCGATAGAACAGTTACATTGGTATTAGATGGGGGACTGTCTATTTGTAAAATATGTGGTGAATTTGAAGCGGGATTAGATAAGCCTTGTAATCCTAGAAAGGGTGATTAAATGTTCCAAGTAACGGAAGCGAAACGTGAAAAGATGAAAGCAGTAATTGGCTTTATCGGTTGTAGTGGATCAGGTAAAACAGGTAGTGCATTACTTACAGCCTTTGGAATGATGCAAGAAGCGTATCCCGATCTATCAGAAGAAGAATTGTGGAGGAAGATTGGCGTAATTGATACAGAACATAGACGCTCAAAGCTTCATGTAGGTCTTGTGTATGGAGAAACAAAAATAGGAAACTTCCTGCATATTGATTTTAATGCACCGTACACAACTGAAAGATATAACGAAGCAGTTCAAGTTATGAAGAAGGCTGGTGCTGAAGTACTTATCATCGATTCTTTATCACATAACTGGCAAGGTGAAGGCGGTATTGTAGAAACTCATGGGAACATGGCAGGTAATTCATTTCAAAACTGGGGCAAGCTTTCATCGGAAACTACTAAATTAATAAAAACGTTAACTCAGAACAATGTTCATATTTTAGCAACTTTACGAACTAAAACTGAGTATGTAGTAGAACCGGACGGCAACGGAAAAATGGCTCCACGTAAAGTTGGTACTAAGCCAGTACAGAAAGATGAAATGGAATATGAGTTCATGCTTAATTTCGTTATCGACATTGATCATATAGCTGATACTTCAAAGGATAATACGCAAATGTTCGAAGGACACCCACAAAAGATTACTGCTGAAGTTGGTCGCAAGTTGTATAAATGGCTTGAGTTGGGTATTGATGTTAAAGCTGCAGAAGAAAATGAGAGAAATGCTCTTATTGATCAAATTAAAGAAATTGTTAGTACGAGTGATGATGCAACGAAGATGCTTTCTGAAATTGAATTTAAGACTAATCAAAAGCTTGAAGATTTCAATATGAAGTATTTAAGCGTTGCATTAGATAGATTACAAGTTTTTAAAACTAAGGAGGAAAAATAATGTTTAAAGTAGATCACAGTCAAGTTAAGGAATTCGAAACAATTAAACCAGGTGAATATGAAGTTACAGTTGTCAATTATGAATTAAAGAAAGCTCAGTCAGGAAATAACCGAGTTATTGTAGATTATGAAATTCGCTCTGATGTAGAGCAACCATGCCAAGGGCAGAAAATTCTTTTTGATAACTTTACCGTTTCTGACAATACAATGTGGAGATTCCAAGCTGCATCTAAGGCAGCGCAATTTCCTGACGGTATTCAATTCGGTTCGTTTAAGGAATGGGCAGATGCATTTTTAAATAAACCTCTTCGTTTATCAGTTAAATTAAATAACAATGGTTATGCAGAAGTACAAAGTTTCAAAGTTTCTCAAGTTTCAGCGCCAGTAGTTTCAGCTCCGATTAATGATTCAGATGTACCATTTTAAAAATTAATTAACAAGATTCAAATAGGAGGGAGCTGCTAAGGGCTCCCTTTTCCAAAGGGAGAAAATCAAATGAGATATAAATTTAATCAAATACCGGCAGAGCTTAGAAACACTCCTCATTGGATCTTATGGCGGTCAGAAGTAAGAAACGGTAAGAAAACAAAAGTTCCTTATCAAATCAATGGGGAAATGGCTCAATCAAATAATAAGCGGAGCTGGTCAACATTTCCGACAATCATAAAGTTTTATGAACAAGGTGGATATGACGGAATCGGATTTATGTTTTCTAAAGATGATCCATTTGTAGGAATAGACATTGACCATTGTATTCAAGAAGGTGCGCTTACAAGCTTAGCTGAGGACGTTATTGAAACTGTTAATAGTTACACGGAATATTCACCAAGTGGTGATGGCATCCACATTATTGCAAAAGGTAAGCTGCCATTAAAAGGACCAGGTACAGGACGGAAAAATGTTGATATTGGATTGGAAGTATATAGACATGGACGGTATTTTACTTTCACCGGTGATTGTTTAGATCAAGTTCCTGTGGAAGATAGGACGGATGAATTAAAAGTTTTATTTGAGAAGTATTTGAAAGAAAAGCCAAAGCCTGAGAAGAAGCAAAGCACTACTTCATTTGAACGAGAAGATATTACTAGTTTATCGAATGCAGAATTATGGGAGAGAATGTTTGATAGCAAAAGTGGTGCAGCCATTAAAGATTTATTCCAGGGCATGTTGATTAACGATGATCATTCTTCAACTGATATGGCCCTATGTAACCATTTAGCATTTTGGACGGATAAAGATGCTGCAAAGATGGATTCAATGTTTAGAGAGTCTTCCTTACTTCGTGAGAAGTGGGATAAACCACATTCAAGTGATGGTCGTACATATGGCCAAATGACAATTGATACAGCAATTCTTTCAACTCCTTCCACAATAGCTGATTATGAACCGCCTGAAGAGAAAAAATATGAAGTTTATATTTCTGATAACTCAATTGAAGATACTGAGGAAATTATTGATGAAGCACCAAAGTTTCATTTAACTGAGCTAGGAAATGCAGAACGTATTGCATATTATCATGGCGAGAATGTTCGTTATTGTAATGAGTTGGAATGGCTTATATGGAACGGTAAGCATTGGCATGAGGATAGTAAGAGACAAATTGAAGCTATCACGGCCAAAACGTTGAGAGCCATATATGGGGAAGCAAAGGCTACAGAAGATAAATATCAATCAAAGTTACTGCATGATTGGGCTAAGAAGTGTGAAAGACGGTCAATTAGGATAAATAGCATATTGGATGTAAGACCGATGGTATCTGTGAAAAAGAAAGAATTGGATTCTCATAGCTTTCTATTCAATTGTGATAACGGAGTTATCGATTTAAAGACTGGTGAATTATTATCGCATGACCGTGACTTGTTATTAACAAAGATTTCCCCAATCAAGTATGACAAAAATGCTGAGTGTCCAAACTGGAAAGCTTTCTTAGAAAGTATTTTTAAAACACATACCGGTGAAGCGGATCATGAGCTTATTAATTATTTACAAAAAGCAATAGGTTATTCATTAACCGGTGTAACAAAAGAGCAAGTAATGTTTTTCTTATTCGGTAATGGACGAAATGGTAAGTCTACTTTTATTAATATCATCCAGGATCTACTTGGTGATTATGGAAGACAGACAAACAGTGACACTTTCTTAAAAAAGAGAAATGATTCAGGAATCAATAACGATGTGGCCAGATTAGATGGAGCACGTTTTGTATCAGCTGTTGAGAGTGAAGAAGGGCAACAATTATCTGAAGCCCTGGTGAAACAAATCACCGGTGGAGAGAAAATGTCAGCTCGTTTCTTACGCCAGGAATATTTCGAGTTTACACCAGAGTTTAAAGTGTTTTTCACTACCAATCATAAGCCAATTGTAAAAGGTTCAGATGAAGGTATATGGAGAAGGATTATGCTCATTCCATTTACCGTAACGATACCAAAAGACAAGATTGATTATGATCTGCCTGATAAATTAGCAAAAGAAATGCCAGGCGTTTTACGGTGGGCTGTGGAAGGGTGTATGAAGTGGCAGGCTGAAGGGTTGCGCGCTCCGGAAGCCGTGAAAGCAGCGACAGCCGAATATCGTGAAGACATGGATATATTAGGGCCATTTATCGATGAAAATTGTACGGTTCATTCTACGGCACAAATTGAAGCGAAATCACTTTATGAAAGTTATACCAAGTGGTGCTATCAAAATAATGAAATGGATTTAAAGAATCGTGCTTTTTATCGCCAGTTAGAAATTCGGGGATTCAAGAAAGAAAAAGGTACAGGTAATAAAACATTTATTACTGGAATTACATTAAATCAATTTGCAGGAGCGAATCTATTTTCAACTGAAAATAAAGAAGAAAAAAATAATGTAACTTCCATCAATAGGAAAAAAGTTTAGGGAATAGTTACTGAGAGTTACTAAACTGTTTTTTCGATAACTCTTATAAACGTTGATATGACAATGTTTTTAGATAAATAGTTATTTAAGTTACTGAGTTTCCTATATCAGCTCTTAAGAAAATAAATAAATAAAAAAATATATATAATATATAGCCTTTAATAGAAAAATGGGTAACTTTAGTAACTTAGGTAACTAAATAACGTTTAAACCCTTGATATTACTGGGTTTGTAGGGAGTTACTGAAAAATAACTCAGTAACTATTCGATAACTCTTTATGAAAAAAGAGGTGTAATATGCATCCAAAACAGATATGTGCAGATGTTCAATCGATGGGAGCAAAGCTCGTTCTTGATGGAAATGATTTATACATTGAGAATCATGAAAAGGTTGCTCCTGAAATTGAATCAGTTATTAAAGAATACAAGCTACGGATTATTAAATATTTGCAAGGTAATTATTCCGATCAAGATCATGCAGTAAAACAAACCATAGATAAAATTATTAATTTTTTTATCGGTGTTGAGCAAGACATGAATCCAAATATAAATGATTGGTTCAATCATGATGAATCCGCTGCAAGGTTAGTTATGGAATTAACATTAAACTTCTCACTTAACGGTTGGTTATATGTAAAAAAATCTGTGGCCAACTATGAAAATAAATTAACGGACGAGCTTTCACAAGAAATATTCAATCGTGCAATGTCGCACTTTAGGAAAGGGGCTTGAATATGAGAAGGTTACAAACATTGATAGTGGATAAAATTAAACATAAATTATGTGGGAAAACGTTTTTTGAAAATGGAAATCATGGGTATGGTTTTGATTACAGAAAGGAAAAGTGTCCGTATTGTGGAGAGCATGTACTTTACGATGATATAGAACATTTGAGTAGGGAGAATGCTGGTATAGAAGTTAACTATAAAACTGGTGAGGTAGAAGTTTCCTTCCAAGCATATGAAAACCCAGAGTTATTGGAGCGATAAATATGAGTGCTATACATTATCGATACTCAGAAAAAGAGTTAAAAGAAATCCTGGATACATTAGAAATCATGGTGGATACAAGGGAACAGAAAAATCAACATGTACTTGATTATTTCCGTAAAAAAGATGTTAAATTCAGACTTAGAAAAATTGATACAGCCGATTATTCAGCAGTAATTCCTAAAAATCCTGAAATGGGTATTACGCGAGATATTTATTTTAGCGCTGGGGTAGAACGTAAAAACGGTGTAGACGAATTGGTTCAATCAATTAAAGATCGTACAAGATTTGAAAATGAATTGATTCGTGCTGCTAAACATCCATTTGTTCTACTTGTGGAAGATCTACAAGGCTATCACAAAATATTAAAAGGTGAGTATATAAGTCAATACAAACCAGAAGCGTTGCTTGGTAGTTTAAAAACATTTGAAGTACGATACGGATTTTCAACAGTATTTATTGAGCCAGCTACAACAGGTAATTACATATATCATCATTTCTTATATATGGCTCGTGAGTATCTGAAGAAGGGCGTCATATGATGAAAATTAAAACAATTAAAGGGGAAATAAACCATGACTAAAATTAAATTGAACGTACTATTTAAAAAGATGCAAAAGGACGATAAAAAGGAAGTTTTGATGTTCCATGTATTAAGTGATGAATTGCCACATGCTGATGATCTATTAAAGATGCCAGGTACAATTGTCTATCTAACTTTGGAGAAAAGTGAAGTTGAACCAATCGGTGCGGAGTTCGCAAATATTCAACGCGATAGCAAGAAAACAGCAATTAAATTAAATGTAAAAAGTGATGCGAAAGGCATAGTAAATCAGCTTTATCCTTTCGCTGGTGGAAATGTTGATATCATTCTTGAGCCTTCTCAAATGTCGATTGATGAGTTCTATGAAGAACCGCATGAAGGTGTTGAGTATAGCGTTAATCCTGATGGAACCACGGATGTTGCTTCTGGTCAATTGAAAATTGTTGAAGATGGAAGTATCGATGAATAAATATTTGTCCTGGGCTTCGGCTCAGGATATTAATACAATTTGAATTTTGTAAAGAAATAATGAGGAGGAATCAGCATGACTTATGAAGTTATAGATCATTGTGCTAAGTGTGAAGAAAAATTAGAGAACTGTGAATGCGAATGCAGAAAGTGTGATGAGTGGCTGCATGATTGTGAATGTGAAGAAAAGTAAATGAAAGTGTTAACCGAATAAAATCGACACATTTCGACATAGAAATGAACGCCAGAATCATAGTAATTTGAAGTTCTATTTCTTTCTGAATACAAATAGGTGTACAAATGTTAAAACGTCTTAGAAATGAAATTAAATGTGTTTTATGAGATTTATAGTTTTTAAGTAGAAAGTAGGTGAATCATCATTTGTTTGACTGGCTGAAAGACTATCAGAAATTAGAAGAAGATATTGAGTACTTAGATTACAACTTAGATAAAACAAAAGCTGAATTAAAACGCTGGGTCAGTGGTGATTTGCGAGAGGTACGTTTAACTGCTGAATCGGAAGGTGCAAAGGTAGAAGAACGTATTGAAGCAATTCAATATGAATTAGCACATAAGATGAATGCGATGCATGATTTATTGAAATTGATTAGTAAGTTCAAAGGATTAGAAAATAAATTATTAAAAATGAAGTATGTGGACGGAATGACATTAGAAGAAATAGCCGAGGATATGAATTACAGTTCTAGTTATATCTATAAGAAACATGCTGAAATAATAAGAAGATTAAAGTTTGCTGAAGAACTTGCACTTTACTGACACCCAGTTTTATGAATGTTAACTCTTGAAAATATCAATTATAGTAATAACATAAGATTTCAACGAAAGGGCAACTGGTGCACGGTTGCTCTTTTATTATGTAACAATTAATATACCGAAAATGTATATCCTAAAAGGAGAATGTATGTTTCTGTCGAATTTAGTAGATAGAAGGAGGTGTTAATTGTGAGTGTTGTGAATGTCAAATTTATCAGTGTAGAAGATGGAATAGAGAAGCGTCTTGTTTCCACTAAATATTTAACAGTTCCAGGTACAGGGGATATTATTGAAGACCCGGGGCCAAGCGGAGATAAATACAAAGTTGAATCAGTGATTCATCACAATGTTTTTAATGATCCTGGTGAACATACGGTCACTGTGAAGTTAATCAGATTGTAAGCTAAAAGCATTCCTTAGGGAGTGCTTTTTATTATATAAAATTTACATAGGTGGTGAAGAGATGAATCTAACGTTGCATAATGGAGATTTGAATAAGTTGGCAAGAGATACTTCACATGACAGTATCGTTTTAAAAGTTGGTGAACAAGAAATGGTATCTCTGAAAAGCAATGGGGATATTTTTGTTAAAGGTAAGCTTGTTGAAAATGATAAAGAAGTTGTGGATGGCATGAGAGAGTTCTTGAGATTATCTAGGTAAAGATAAGCGCAAACGTGTTGCATTTGAAAAGGATGGTGTTAAGTAAATGATTACTGAAATTAGAAAAACAATATCTGGTACAGAGTATTGGGATAACAAAGAAAAGCGAAGTCTATTTGTTCCAACTGGTGAAGAACCAGGATTCGAAGTAACTGTTAATCCAGAGAGTATGATTGCTAAGTTTGCTGATGATAAAGTAGTTGACGTTAAAGTAAATGAACTATCTTTAGATGATATGACAGTAAAAGAATTACGTGATCATGCTGCATCAATTAATGTCGAGGTTCCAGCTGATGTTAAAAAGAAAGAAGAAATCATTAAGTTACTATCATGAAGTACTGTGCTGAACAAGGCTGCAAGACATTAATCGATAAAGGACGATACTGTCTCAATCATAAACGTAAACAGAAGAAGACAGTTGTATATTCAAAGAACAGATCATTCTATCGTACAAAGGCCTGGCAAGATTTAAAATCATTCTGTTATCAAAGAGATAAAGGATTGTGTCAACGATGTGGAAGGTTTGTGTTTGGTAAGCAAGCACATCATCATCATATTGTTCCAATTAAAATCAATCCTTCATTAAGATTAGATCCAGATAATATCGATACACTTTGTTCTAAGTGTCATCCGATTGTAGAAAGAGAAACAAATGCAAAATACCAAGAAAAGAAAAAGTTCGACTGGAAACTATAAGCCCCCCTATCGAAAAAAGAAACTATGGCCTTATGGGGGGATAGGGAGTGGGGGTGCAAACGCGCACCTCAAAATGGTTTTTTGAAATTTTTTAGTACAACAAATGAAAGGGGTGAATAGGTATGGCCAGAAAACGAGATCCAAAACGTGACCAATCATTTAAAATCTTTAAAGCACATGATGGAAGTATTTCAAATCGTGAAATTGCAAAGGTTTTAGAAATTGATGAAAAGAAAATTGCAGTTTGGAAAAGTCGTGATAAGTGGGTTCAACAGTTAGAAGGTAAAATTGAATGTTGTACAACAAAAAAGACTACTACAACAAAAAAGAAACCATCTAAGCGAGATGAGCAACAAAAACGAATTGTCGATTCATTAGTTGAAGCAGGCACCTATTCACCGGCGCTTGACCTTCTTATTGAAGTTTATTTGGATTGCTACGACGAATATCAGCGAATGAAAGATACCGGTGAAAATACAGAGAAGTTACGTAAAGAATTGGCTAAGTTACTTGGACAGCTCGGACTTGATGGGAAAAACAAAGAACTTATTAAAAAATCTGGAGTACTTCTTGCAAAAGGTGATGAAGAAGAAGGAAAAGAGAAAAAGAAAGAGCCTGAACCTGAAGACAGCAAGCTTGTTCAATTTAGGAAAAGGCAAATGCGAGGTTAGTTTATGATTGATTTTAATATAAACTATGCTGATGAGTTCTTAAAAGAGTGCGAAGCGAATCCAAAGTCATATCCTGATACTATCCATCTAATGGTGAAGCGTTATAAACGATGGAAAAAACGAAAAGATATATTTTGGGATAATGACAAAGCTAATTACATGTTGTATTTCACTGAAACCTTCTTAAAACATGCAAAAGGTAAGTGGGCAGGGGAACCATTAATCCTGGAAACTTGGCAGAAGTTTTTCTTTGCTAATATTTATGGTTGGCAAAAATATAATGATGATAAAGCGGTGCGAGTAATTCGTACGGCTTATTTGCAGGTTCCAAAGAAAAATGGAAAAACGATTATGGGCGGAAGTCCTGTTATTTATGGAACATATGGTGAAGGTGTAAAAGGTGCAGATGTTTACATTTCAGCTAATACATTTGAGCAATGCCAAAACGCAGCCATTCCAATTGGATTAACCATTGAAAATAGCCCTGATTTACGTCCTGGTACTCGTATTTATAAAGGTAAAGAAGATACCATTCGTTCTATTAAATACACATTTGTAGAAGATGGTATTAAATATGCCAATACTGTAAAAGTCCTTACGAAAGATAATGCCGGTAACGAAGGTAAAAATCCGTATATCAATTATTTTGATGAAGTTCATGCTCAAATGGACCGTGAACAATACGATAATTTACGTTCAGCGCAAATTGCTCAAGAAGAACCGCTCAACATTATTACTTCCACAGCTGGTAAACAAAGTGGGTCACTTGGTTCTCAAATTTATGCTTATGCAAAAGAAGTATTGAAGAATGATAACGATGACGCATGGTTTGCAATGATCTATGAGCCAAACAAAAAGTTTGATTGGACAGACCGTGAAGTTTGGAAGATGGTCAATCCAAACATGGGTGTTTCTGTAAGTATGGAGTTTCTTGAAAATGCCTTTAAAGAAGCTCAAAATAACAGCTTTAATAAGGCTGAGTTCTTATCAAAGCACTTAGATGTATTCGTTAACTATGCTGAAACGTATTTTGATAAAGACCAATTGGATAAAATGCTTGTGGAATACTTAAAAGAGGTTGAAGGTTTAACTTGTGTTATTGGTGTAGATTTATCACGGCGTACCGATTTAACGTGTGTATCAATAAATATTCCAACATACGATGATGAAGGAAATGCGATATTAATCGTTAAGCAAATGTACTTTATTCCGGAGTTTGGAATTGAAGATAAAGAGCAGCAAAGAAATGTTCCTTATCGGGCATTAGCTGAAAAAGGTTTTGTAACAATTTGTCCTGGGAAAACAGTTGATGAAGAAATGGTAAATCAGTATGTGGAATGGGTATTTGAGAATTTTGATTTACGTCAAATAAACTATGACCCAGCCCTTGCTGAAAAACTCGTTGAAAAGTGGGAAATGCTTGGGATTCAATGTGTAGAAGTTCCTCAGTATCCAACACATATGAATGAACCATTTGATGATTTCGAAATACTATTACTTCAGGATCGTATTAAAACGGATAATCCTTTACTTATTTTCTGTGCAAGTAACGCAAAAATAATTACAAACATTAATAATTTAAAAACACCATCTAAACGTAAATCACCGGAGCACATCGATGGTTTCGTGGCCATGTTAATTGGGCATAAAGAAACATTGAATATGATGGAGGATGCTATTTTAGATGAAAGTTATGATGATTATTTAGAGGAGATTTATAGATGAAATACGATTAATCATTTCGAAGTTATTGGTACTTAAAAAAATAGGCAATGTTTACAGCGTTTATTCTCTCATTGAACTATTACGTATATCGAGAATAAATAAGGTACATGGTGAATTTTGAGTTCTTAAATACAATGCACAAAATATATTTCTAATGTTAAACATTTATCGTTTAATCAATTGAAAGGATACTGAAGGGGGAATTTAAATGCCGAACTTAGTTGGTAATTCTAATGTTAAAAATATTGCTGGAGTTTATGGAGATAATTCGGAAGATGGTGGAATTGGTGTGGCAGGAGCCTGTAAAAGAGGAAGAGGAGTATGGGGTCAGAGTGACACTGGGACTGGGGTGTTTGGTCATAGTTATAATTTATTTGGTGTAGTAGCAGAGAGTGATACGAATACAGCCCTCGTTGTCACCACTCGAAATAGAAGAGAGATGCCCGCCCTCATCATTAATCAGTGGGGTACAGGGGACATGATTATGGGTAAAGATGAGACTAACTACGTGAACTTCAGGGTCCGTAAGAATGGTGATACCATTGTGCGTAATTTGATGCAAACCTGTGATAAGAATACCAAGGAGAATTTCTCGGACGTCAGTACAATCGAGATCCTTGATAAATTGGTAAATATACCAATCCAGTCTTGGAACTACAAAAATACTCCACCCAATGAGCGTCACATTGGCCCAACTGCTCAGGATTTCAAAGCCACCTTCGGATTTAATGGAGATGATGATACACACATCTCAAGCGTAGATTTACAGGGTGTAACATTAGCTGCTATTCAAGGTTTAAATGAAAAACTCAAGGCTGAAAATGATGAGTTACATAAGAAATTAGCTAACCTCGAGGCACGCCTTTCAGCTCTTGAATTTAAGGGCTAAGTCGAAGGGATTAATTATAAGGACCAAAAATGGTCCTTTTTTTGATGGAATGTCAACATTGTTATGTAACAGAGATTATTCGAAAAAAATCCTGAAATTCTCAACAAACTGTATATGTGAAAATGGAACTTCTAGAGTTGTAACAGAAAAAACTCTAATCGTTATAATAGCGTGTATTTTTAAGTCCTTCATAAGTGTTGGGCACCTAAATCAGGAGAAGAACGTTTTTATGTGAATTTATATATTCGTTAAAATAAAAAAACCATCTTAGATAAGATGGATTTGTTACCTTTTGTTCTAAACATGTTTGTTAGCAGAGTTCGCAGCTAAAGCAACAGTGCAGATGATCCACTCCCAATCTTCTGCATTCTCTATAACAAGGAATATGCCAAAAACGACGATCCAAAAGGCTACCGATATTATAAGGTGCCATAGGTGCGTGTGTTGTTGGTATTGAGTAAGCATTGTACGAGTAGTAGCTAGGTCTCGGTGGAAAAAAATGGCTGCATGCAGGGTGACATTCCTCAAAATAATAGTTATGAGGTGGACCTTGGCAATTTGCCATACATTCATGATATTCAGGTGGATATTCAAGTCGATATTGACGATACAAAGACAATCACTCCTTATCTTAATCTTATTTTCCACAATATTATATTTAGCTATATACTTTTTGGAAAATTGTCCATGCATAATTAGATAATTGTCTAACATGCATAGCAAAGCTTATGATGGTGTTGAATTTTAAGGTGGTAACAAATTTAAGGACTAAAAAAGGTCCTTTTTCTTTTGGGAATATCAACATAAATTATTAAAAAAAAGCTTGAATTTAAAGTTCTAATAAAAATATATTAATGGATACTTTTAATGTTCGTTAATTGAAAGGCGGTGAGAAATTGGGTTTAAGAGATAGGTTTTCAAATTTTTTATTTAAACAAGCTGAAAAGCGTGGTTATCTGGATGATGTTTTAGGAAAAAGCATTCGTTACGGTGGTGTGTATGTTACGGATTCAAACATCTTGCAATCTAGTGATGTATATGAACTGTTACAAGACATCAGTAATCAAATGGTATTGGCTGATATTGTTGTGGAAGATGAATTTGGTAATGAAATCAAAGATGATATTGCACTTCAAATCTTAAGGAATCCTAACAATTATCTAACGCAATCTGAATTCATTAAATTAATGACAAATACCTATTTACTCGAGGGGGAAACCTTCCCGATATTAAATGGTGCTCAAATACATTTAGCTTCAAATGTGTTTACAGAGCTAGATGATAATTTAGTAGAACATTTTAATATTGGTGGTCAAGAGGTTCCCTCTTTTATGATTCGTCATGTGAAAAATATTGGCGCAGATCATTTAAGAGGAAAAGGCCTTCTTGATTTGGGAAGAGACACACTTGAGGGCGTTATGTCAGCTGAGAAAACTTTGACTGATAAGTACAAAAAAGGTGGATTACTAGCATTTCTATTAAAATTAGATGCGCATATCAATCCACAAAATGGTACACAGTCAAAATTAATTAAAAAGATTTTAGATCAGTTGGAATCAATTGATGATGCAAGGTCAGTTAAGATGATTCCTTTAGGAAAAGGTTATGAAATAGAAACGCTTAAAAGCCCATTAGATGATGAAAAGACCTTAGCATACCTAAATGTATACAAAAAGGATTTGGGTAAGTTTTTAGGTATAAATGTGGATACATACACAGAGTTAATCAAAGAAGATATTGAGAAAGCGATGATGTATATCCACAATAAAGCAGTTAGACCAATAATGAAAAATTTTGAAGACCATTTGAGTCTTCTTTTTTATGGCCAAAATTCGGGGAAACGAATTAAATTCAAGATTAATATTCTTGATTTTGTTACTTATAGCAACAAGACAAATATCGGTTACAACCTGGTACGTACCGCTATTACTTCACCTGACAATGTTGCTGATATGCTTGGATTCCCTAAACAAAATACAAAGGAATCACAATCTATTTATATTTCAAATGATTTAACTGAAATCGGTAAGAAAGAAGCAAACGATGGTTCATTGGGAGGAGGTGAAGAGAATGAAAATTGAGGTCCGAGGGAATCAAGTCATACTTGATGGATATGTAAATGTTGTGGACAGAGAAAGTCGAATGTTGCCTTCTCCAAGGGGATATTTCAAAGAGAGAATTGTCCCTAAGACGTTTGAAAAAGCGTTAAAGAAAGCAAAGAATGTGGACTTGCTTTTTAACCACGATAAGAATAGAAATCTTGGTTCTATTGAAAACGGAAATCTGGAATTGTATGAAGACAATATTGGTTTAAGAGCCATCGCTACGGTTACAGATGAGCAAGTGATTAAGAAGGCAAGGAATAAAGAATTACGTGGTTGGTCATTTGGTTTTGTTTCTGAAAAAGATTCATGGGAAGAAGGTGAATCTGGTGTTCAAAAACGATCTATTGAAGAATTAGAGCTTTTAGAAGTTTCTATTTTGGACATGACGCCAGCTTATGTTGCAACTTCTATTGAAACCAGGGGCGAAAATACAGCCATGATTGAAATGAGAAGTGAAGAAGCAGCTGTAAAAACAGTTGTGGAAGATGATACAGAGGAAAGAAACAACATTATTAAACAAATAAAAAAAGTCCTGGAGGAAAATTAACATGAACTTAAAAGAAATCTTAAAAGCATCTCAAGCACGAAATAAAGCTCGATTAGCAGAATTACAAGGGAAAGTAGAGAAGGGTGAAGTTCGTTCGGAAGAATTAGCAGCAGTTAAGGCTGAAGTGGAAGCATTAACAGAAGAAGCGAAAACTCTTGCTGATGAATTAGCAAAATTAGAAGCAGACGAAAAGGAAGAAGATCCAGACAAAAAGAAAGATGACGATCCAGATAAAAAAGAAGATCCAGAAGTAAAAGAATATCCAAATCAATCAAAAGAAATTCCAAAAGAAGAACGTTCTGAAATCATGGCAGCTATTGCAACAGGTCTTTCTACTAAAGGTCATAAATCTACTAAAAATAAAGAAAAGGAAACTCATTCAGCTTTTGCTAATTATATTGTGGGTAATATTGATGAAAGAGAAGCTCGTGCATTAGGATTAGTTACTGGCAATGGTTCTGTTACGATTCCAGATTTCTTAAGTAAAGAAATTATTACGTATGCTCAAGAAGAAAACTTCTTACGTCGATTAGGTACAGGAGTAAAAACAAAAGAAAATATTAAGTATCCTGTTCTAGTTAAGAAGGCAGAAGCTCAAGGTCATAAAAACGAGCGAACAAATAATGAAATTCCAGAAACAGATATCGAATTCGATGAAATTGAATTATCACCAACAGAATTTGATGCGCTTGCTACAGTAACGAAAAAGCTATTGGCACGTACAGGTTTACCAATTGAACAAATTGTTATGGATGAGTTGAAAAAAGCTTATGTTCGTAAAGAAACTCAGTATATGGTTAATGGTGATGAAGCTAATAACATAAATGACGGTGCATTAGCAAAGAAAGCTGTTGAATTTAAAACTGATGAAAAGAATCTTTATGATGCATTAGTAAAAATGAAAAATACACCTGTTAAAGAAGTACGTAAAAAAGCACGATGGGTGTTAAATACAGCAGCACTAACAAAAATTGAAACTATGAAAACAGATGACGGTTTCCCATTACTTCGCCCGTTTAATCAAGCGGAAGGTGGAATTGGTTATACGTTATTAGGTTTCCCAGTTGAGGAAGAAGATGCAATTGACATTCCTGATTTACCAGATACACCAGTATTCTATTTTGGTGACTTCTCTAAATTCTATATTCAAGATGTCATTGGATCATTAGAAGTCCAAAAATTAGTTGAGTTATTCTCACGTACAAACCGTGTAGGTTTCCGTATCTGGAACTTACTAGATGCACAATTAATTCATTCACCATTTGAAGTGCCAGTTTATAAGTATGTTTTAAAAGAAACAACAGGAGCTTAATATGGATGAATTAATTGAGAAATTAAAATCTCATATTCATTGGGAAGAGGGTATGGATGAATCTATGCTCTCTTTTTATATCACTCAAGCAAAGACTTATGTAAAGAATGCGACAGGCAAACAGACCGAGTATTTAATTATTATGGTCGCCGGTATTTACTATGATTACAGGGTTGCTGAAAAAGAATTAGAACAAGCTCTTGATGCTTTAACGCCGATGTTTGTCCAGGAGGTTTATGCCGATGAAGAGAAAGACGAATAAACTCAAATGGATGGGTGAGCTACTTAAATTAGGAGAAACCATTGATCCGGAAAATGACCGTGTTGTGATGGGATATCCGTTAGAACGTAACATTCGTTATAACAACATTGGAGTTACGGCCACTGATAAATTTACAACGAAAGATACGAATGAAATTGTAAAGAAAATTGAGGTTCGTATTGATCGTGATATTGAAAACAACCAAAAGGATTATCGTGTAAAAGTTGGTGGCCGTATCTATGATATTGAGCGTATTTATGTACGTGAAGAAGACCGATTGATGGAGGTGTCATTATCCTATGCAAATTAGCTTTCAAGAGTTACGAGACATCATGAAGAAATCTGGTATACCAGTTTATCGTGATAGTGCACCTACAACAGCAAATTATCCTTACATTGTGTATGAATTTGTGAATGAGCAACAGAAAAGAGCTTCTAATAAGGTTATAAAGGATATGCCACTTTATCAAATTGCAGTTATTACAAACGGAACTGAAAAAGATTACGCTCCGTTAAAGGTTGTTTTTAACGAAGCAGGCGTGTCTTATTCTCAATTTGATGGAATGGGTTATGACGAGAACGACGACACTATCACGCAGTTTATAACGTATGTGAGGTGTATCTAGTAATGGCTTCAAATAACAATGGTTTTGCTGAAGCTTTAGAAGATATTAATACGCTATTACGGGTGAATAAAAAAGTAAGTTTGGATGTGTTAGATGAAGCAGCAAAGTATTTTGCTAGTAAATTAAAGCCAAAAATCAAAGCATCCAGTAAAAACAAGCGGACACATTTAAGAGATAGCCTAAAGGTTGTTGTAAAAGATGATCGTGTATCTGTGGAATTTAAAGATGAAGCTTGGTATTGGTATTTAGTTGAACATGGCCATAAAAAAGCAAATGGTAAGGGTCGGGTGAAAGGAAAACACTTTGTCCAGAATACCTTTGATGCAGAAGGTGACAAAATTGCTGATATTATGGCACAAAAAATAATTGATAGAATGTGAGGATGATATACATGACAATTGAAAATAAAGAAATTCAATATTCCGTAGGGATTGAAGATTTATATCTGTGCTTGATGAAGGGAAATGAAACTTCTAGTGCACTACCAACTTATGAGGATATCGTTTATAGACAAACCAATATTTCTGATTTAACGATTTCCACTACATCTACTAATTTTACAAAGTGGGCATCTAACAAAAAAATTATTAACATTGTCAAAAATACAGCGTTTGGATTAGCTTTTAATCTTGCTGGTCTAAATCGTGAAGTAAAAGATAAAATCTTTGCTAAAACACGTAAAAAAGGCGTGTCTTTTGAAACAGCGAAGGCGAAGGAATATCCAAAGTTTGCAGTAGGTGTTGTATTCCCATTAAATGATGGAACAAAAATATTACGTTGGTACCCAAAATGTACAGTTGCTCCAGTAGAAGAATCTTGGAAAACACAAGGTGATGAAATGACTGTGGATGACATTGCTTACACAATTACAGCAGATCCATTGTTATTTAATGATGTAACACAAGCTGAATTAGATACTGGTGATCCAGAGGCAAAAGGAATTAAAGCTGAAGATTTCTTAAAACAAGTCATTTGTGATGAATCTCAATTAACACAACTTGGTGGAACATCGACACCAGGGAAATAAGGAGTGATAGTATGGCACGTTTAAGTGATTTAGTTAACGTTAATATAACTAGAAATAGCATTAAGATACAGGGTGTTTCAATCCCTGTTGTTTTTACTTTTGAATCTTTTCCTTATGTGGAAGAGGCGTATGGAACACCCTATCATGAATTTGAAAAAGAAATGAATGATATGTTAGGAAAAGGTCAATTTAGCCTGGGAGAAAATGAAGCGAAATTGATGCGTGCATTAATTTATGCGATGGTACGTAGTGGTGGTACAGAATGTACATTAGCTGAATTGAAAGGTGCCATTCCTATGAATGATTTACCCGATATCTTCATCGTTGTATACGAAATTTTCAGTGGCCAAACTTCTGATATGGAGAAGCTGAAGCAAGAAAAAAAGTAAAAAACATACTGACAAAAAACGAGGAATCTCAGTCCGAATTGGACTGGGATTTTTATTTTTATGTCGGTAATACGTTGCTTGGTTTAAGTATGGATGACTTTTGGAAAATCACACCGGCACATTTTCTAAAACAATTCATCATGCACCTCAGATATAACAATCCGGATGCATTACATGAGCAGAAACCGAAACAAATTTACACGCTAGATCAAACACCATTCCTATAAGAAATGAGGTGAGAAAATGCCTGGGAATAGTAAAGAAAGAAACGTTGTTCTTAATTTTAAAATGGATGGCCAAGTTCAGTATGCAAATACATTGAAACAAATCAATATGGTTATGAATAATGCAGCGAAAGAATATAAAAATCATATTGCAGCAATGGGCCAAGATGCGACGATGACTGATAAACTTCTTGCTGAAAAGAAGAAGCTTGAGATTCAAATGGAAGCAGCCAAGAAACGTACGGCTATGTTACGTGCTGAATATCAAGCTATGTCCAAGGACACAAGTACAACCGCCGAACAACTCAATAAAATGTACGGGAAGTTGCTTGATGCAGAACGTGCTGAAACTTCTCTTGATAATGCAATGAAAAGAGTGAATGAAGGTCTTTCCGAGCAAGCAATTGAAGCCAGGGAAGCACGCGGAACTTTACTGGATTTACAAGAGAATTCTAAGAAGCTTGAAGCAGAACAAAAAAAATTAACAAGCTCATTCAAACTTCAAAATGCTGAACTAGGAGCAAATGCTAGTGAAGCGGATAAGTTGGAATTAGCGCAGAAACAACTACGTCAGCAAATGGAAATGACTGATAGGGTCGTCCACAACTTAGAACAACAATTAAGTGCCGCAAAGCGTGTGTATGGTGAGAATTCTACTGAAGTGCAGCAACTTGAGGCTAAATTAAACCAAGCAAAAACTACATTAAAGCAATTCGAAAACTCTTTACAGAGTGTTGGGCGAAGTGGTTCACAAGCTGCGGATGGTATGGCGGAAATAAATAAGAAACTTGATATGAATAATTTAATGGAAGCCGCTGAAGTCCTACAAGGAATATCCGAAAAGTTAATTGAAATGGGAAAGTCGATTGTAAATACAGCAATAGAGTTTGATGGATCGCAGAGGAAAATTCAGGCGTCATTAGGATTGACTGGTAAAGGTGCCGAAAATCTTCAAAAGATTGCTGTAGATACATGGAAAAAGGGGTTTGGTGAAAATCTTGAGGAAGTTGATCATGCGTTAATAAAAGTCTTTCAAAATATGCGTGATGTCCCGTATGAGGAATTGCAAATGGCATCGGAGGATGTTTTAACATTAGCGAAAATTTATGATGTGGACTTAAATGAAGCGACTCGAGGTGCAGGACAGTTGATGAGTCAATTTGGTTTATCGACACAAGAAACATTTGATTTACTTGCAGCTGGCGCTCAAGAAGGATTGAACTATTCAGATGAACTTTTTGACAACCTTTCTGAATATGTACCGTTATTTAAGCAAGCAGGATTTACCGCTGAAGAGATGTTTACAATCTTAGCAAACGGGACGCGTGACGGCGCTTATAATTTGGATTATATCAATGACACAGTTGCTGAATTTGGAAAGAAAGTACAAGACGGTTCAAAAGGAACTGCAGATGCTTTTGCTGGGCTTTCTGAGAAAACACAAGGGGTTTGGAAATCATTTAATGATGGTAAAGCAACAGCTGCCGATGTGTTTAAAGCTGTAATAGGCGATTTAGGAAGCATGGATGACAAAGTAAAACAGAATCAAATAGGAGTTGGTTTATTTGCTACTCGTTGGGAAGACATGGGTGCTAAAGCTGTATTAGGACTAAATGAAACAGCTGGTGGGCTTGGTGATGTAACTGGACGTATGGATGAAATGAAGAAACTTCAGGAAGAATCTTTGGGGCAGCAATTTCAAAAAGCATTAAGAGAAACACAGGCTGCGTTAGAACCACTTGGAAAGAAATTTGCAGAATTAGCTAAAGATATTTTACCTCCAATTGTTGATGGAGTTAAAGCTGTAATGGATTGGTTTAGTAAATTGTCCGAAGCCGATCAAACGCTTTTAATCGTGATGGGTGCATTGAGTACGGCGTTTATTATTTTAACTCCAATTGTAGCAGCTCTAGCTGTTTCATTTGGTGCGTTGAATCTGGCGTTTTTACCTGTGATAGCTACCATTGCAGCAGTTTCCTTAGTGATAACTGGTATTATCATGTTAATAAAAAACTGGGGTGCCATAACGGATTGGCTTTCTGAAAAGTGGTCTGAATTTAAAGATTGGTTTGGTGAATTGTGGGATAGCATAGTTCAAACTTGTGAAGATGCTTGGTCATCCACAGTTGATTACTTTTCTGGAGCCTGGTCAGATTTTTTAAATATGGTAAATGAGTTCTTTGAACCTATCGGTCAATTTTTTGCTGATCTATGGACTGGAATTTCTGATACGGCATCGGAAATTTGGACAGGTATTACTGATTATTTTTCAGAATCGTGGTCTTCATTCATTGAATTAGCAGATAGTATATTGTCTCCTTTAGGTGAATTTTTCAGTGGATTGTGGACGGGTATTGTTGAAACGGCAACTTCTATTTGGGATCAATTAAAGACAGCTTGGCAAGAAACCTGGGATACAATACTCACAGTTTTAGATCCGATTATTTCAGCAGTTTCCACAGTTTTAGAAGCAGGTTGGCTACTCATTCAAGCAGGGGCACAAATTGCATGGGCGGCAATATCTCAATATATTATACAGCCGATCCAGGAAGCGTATGATTGGATAAGTGCACAAATTGGCGAATTAGTCACATGGCTTAGTGCGCAGTGGGAACTTATAAAGGCTGCTGCACAAGTTGCTTGGGGCTTATTTAAACAATATATTACTCAACCTGTTCAAGAAGCATGGGATTGGGTTAAAGAACAGATCGGTACGCTTGTTTCTTGGTTAAATTCACAGTGGGAGACAGTGAAATCATATACTTCTGCAGCGTGGAATCTAGTAAAACAATATGTCATTCAGCCTGTTCAGGAATTGTGGAATGCAACGAAAGAAAAGTTGAATGATTTAGCGAATTGGATACTAGGTAATTGGGCCAAAATCCAATCTTATACACTTACGGCATGGAATCTAGTTTATAAATATATTATTGATCCAGTTATTTCAGCTTATAATTCTGCAAAAGAGAAGTTCAATGATATGTACAATACGGCACGGGAAAAATTTGATTCTGTAAAGAATGCAGCGCAAGAAAAATTTGATGCAGCAAAGAGATTTATCGTTGATCCGATAAAAGATGCGGTAGATAAAGTAAAGGGATTCATTGATAAAATCAAAGGGTTTTTCAGTGATTTGAAATTAAAGATTCCGAAACCGGAAATGCCTAAAATGCCACACTTTAGTCTGCAGACTAGTACGAAAAATATTTTGGGTAAAGACATTACTTTCCCATCTGGGATCGATGTCCAATGGCGTGCAAAAGGAGGTATCTTTACTAGACCTACCATTTTCGGTATGAGTAATGGTCAGTTGCAAGGTGCAGGAGAAGCGGGGAGAGAAGCAGTTTTACCGTTGAATAAAAAGACATTAGGTGAGATTGGTGAAGGGATTGCAGCAACGATGTCTACTGAACCAACTGTAATTAATATTTATAATCCTTCAGTGAGGGATGATCGTGATATCGACCGCATGGTCGGAAAAATAGATGATGCACTTGCTCAAAAAGGGCGTAATTCAAAAATAGGAATAGGGAGGACTTAAATTGCTAGACATAGGTATCGATAATCAGTTGGCAAGTGACTACGGAATATGTATAGTAGGACGCCCTGTTATTCCTACAGCAGAACAAGAAGTAGAACATATTGAAGTGTCTGGTAGACATGGTTCACTTACAAAAAAAGGAGCGTTTAAAGACGTTCCTTTAAAAATAAAGTTCAATATGCTTGAAGAAGAGAATATTAAGCCGTTAGTGCGACGTATGAAGGCGTGGTTGATGAATGGAAAAACATTATATTTTACTGATGATGATGTGTATCGAAAAATTAAACATGTTGTAGTAGGTGATATTGTAAATGAAATTGAAGAACACGGTGAATTTGAAGTGGATTTTAAGCTAGATCCCTTTGAATATACAGAGGATGTAAATCTAAAGCTCACCAAACCTGGTGTAATTTATAATCCAGGTACAATTGAATCTGATCCTAAGTTTTGGATTGTGGGAAATGGTACTTTCCGTATAACAATCAATGACTTCTCTTTTCAAATAAAAGATGTGAATGGTTCTGTTGTCATAGACTCAGAAATACTTGAAGCATATACCGATACCATATCAATGAATAATAAAATGGTTGGGCAGTTCCCTATATTCAACGTAGGAGAAAATACAATTTATGGAAATTCGACCTAGGTGGAGATATAAATGATTACTTTATATAAACCAAATGAGACTGACTTTACACACAATGGTATAGGGGCTTTAGATAAAAATATTTATAACGCAACTGTTGAGGAAGAACTCAATGGTTTATTTTTATTTTCATTTAGTTATCCATTGTTTGCACCACGTGGTCTGGAAATAGAGGGAATGAGCATTATTAAAGTTCCAACTCCTGATGGTGAACAACTATTTCGAGTGGCAGCTCCTAAAGTCAGTATGGGTGAGATTACAGCGCAATGTTATCACATTTTTTATGACTTAACAGAAAATCTAATTGAAGACATTTTTGCTGAAACAACAAATGGTAATGGAGCTATGAATCGTATGTCAGCAGGATGCCAATACAAGCATCCTTTTCAGTTTTATTCAGATGTACCAAAGATAGCCAGTGCACGTATTGTCCGTAAAAATCCTGTGGAAGCATTATTGGATTCTAGTCAAGATAATTCATTTGTTAATCGTTGGGGCGGCGAATTAAAACGAGATAATTTTGATGTGAAGATGCTACTAAATCGCGGTATGGATCGTGGAGTAGTGATTCGCCATAAGAAAGATTTATTAGGATATGAAGGTAATGTGGATTGGAAAAGTCCCATAACTAGAATCATGCCACAAGGTTTTGATGGGTTATTTCTTCCTGAAAAGTATGTGGATAGCCCACTTATAAATAAGTATCCTCATCCTAAAATTAAAGTGGTTGAATTTAAACATATTAAAGCAGCTATTGGTGAAAATGCTGACGATGAAGATGCAGTTCCGTTAGAAGAAGCATATAGGTTATTACGCCAGGCAGCGAAGGATATGTTTGCTATTCAAAAGGTTGATCAGCCTAAAGCAAATTATAACGTTAAGTTTCAGGAGTTATCACAAACGGAAGAGTATAAGGATTATAAGCATTTACAAAGTGTTTATATGGCAGATACTGTTACGGTTGAACATCAAGAAGATGGCATTGATATAAAAGCAAAGGTAATTGCTTATAAGTATGATCCAATAAAAAAAGAGTACCTGGATATAACCATTGGTAACTTCAAAGAATCCTTTACGGACGTTTCTGGTAGGGTTGATCTGGTACAAGAAGAGTTATCCAATATGCCAGGCTCTATTTTGGATGCAGCAAAAGCAAATGCTACAAGCCTTATTAATTCAGGATTCGGAGGACATGTCCGTATTTATCCAGATCGTATTTTAATTATGGACACGAAAGATGAAAAGAGTGCTAAAAAGGTTTGGCAATGGAACTTGAATGGATTAGGGTATTCTTCCACAGGTGTGAATGGACCATATGGAACTGCCATTACAAGTGATGGAAGAATTGTTGCTGATTTTATTACTGCAGGTACGTTGAGTGGAAATCTTGTGCAAGGTGGAGAAATAACAGGTGCAACATTACGAACTTCAGATAGTGTGAACTATGTAAATATCTCAAAGCAATTTATACGCTTGTATGAGTCATCTAGAACAAGGGTGTTTGTAGGGTATTACAAAAATAGTAGAAATGAAATACAACCTACTCTTATTTTAGGTGGAGATTCAGATTCCACAGGGGCAAATGGAGCTATTATGGTATACCAATTCTCAGATACAAGTGTTAAGTCTGGTGGAATTGGAATTACAAAGGGACTCGATGGCAATGGATACTTGAATGCAGCTTCTTTATACTTTTCGCAAACAGGGAATGCAATGCTTGATGCTGACAAAATGATTGTCCTAAATGCTCAAACTGATATGAGGTTTAAAGTCAAAGATCAGTTCCGCTTTTATCGTAATGACAATTGGATTGCGAGTATTGGAGTGTCATCTGGAGGAGATACAGATATCATACTTCCAAATGCGATGATACGAAATTCGAGTTACGAAAATGGTTATATTCAAATAAAGACAGCTCTTGGATCATATTATCAAGGAGTAATTGCTTCAGACTTCAAAGTTTCTTCAAAAGAAACGTATAAAACCAATATTCGTCCTATTACATCCAACTTACTTGAAAAGGTAATGGAATGGGAAATTAAACAGTACAATTTGAAAACCGATATTCCAAAACTGTATGAGATGCGTATGAATCGTAAAGAAGGAGAGCCGATAATTACTACAGATGCAATTCCTACACATTATGGTTTAGTTATTCCAAAAGAAGCAGAAGAAAATGGTGTAGGCTTATACGGGATGCTTTCACAATTGACAAGCGCATTTCAAGAGCATGTGATAAAAACGGATGCTAGATTGGAAGAATTAGAGCCATTAAAGCCTAAAGGGAATATAAAGCATAGGAACAGAGTAAAACGTCAGAAAAGGACACTTAGACACGTAAAAAGGAGTAGCTAGAAAGAGGTGTAGTCATGCGAAACGAGGAAATCATTATAGATTTAGCAGATCCTGTGTTTACAAAAACAATTCGTTCTCGGCAGAATGACAAGAATGGATTGAAGCTTACTGTGTACGCAAGAGAAAAAGGACAGAATGTGGATTTAACAGGATATGCGGTTAAATATGAAGCGACAAATCATACAGGAGTATTCATTCGAGATGATGCTCAAATAGTTGATGCAAAGAATGGTGTGTTTTCATATACGTTTACATCTCAAGCTGTTTCCACATCGGATGATTGGACAGCTTATTTTGTTATGGAAAAAAGTACAGAACGAATGAGTACACCAGACATTCGTATTACATTAAGGCGAGATGTAAAAGAAGGTAATATTAAAATCGAAAATTACATTTCTGATTTTGAGGTTCTAAAGAAACAGATAGACGAGTTACAGAGAAAGTTAAATACTATGGATGTTGTTAAGAAAAACGGAGACACCATGACAGGTGACTTGAAGTTAGATACCGCTATAGCACTTAAAAGATTAACATCTACTGACGGAAATAAGGATTTAATTTCATTAGCATTTGCTAAAAATGGTACCTTCTTTTTAGAAGATAGGATTAATAGTAATTTCAATGTTTTTGTGTATTCGCCAGATAAGAAGGAATTTATTGTCGGCGCTAACACTAACTTGGTTAAGAAAACCGGAGATATAATAACAGGGCTTTTAAGGTTTAATTCCTTAGGTCAAATGTTGATCGCACAACCTGATTCAGCAACAGGTCCTTCTGCTCGTGGGTTACACTACGCGGATAAAGACACAGACGGAAGTGTTAATCGTGGCGGAATTGGACGTTTCAAAGGGGCAAACAACGGTGAAGAATATCTGTACATGGGGTTTGGTACTAATCCTTGGGATTCTCAAAGCGGCTTAATAGTTCGTCCTGATGGATCAGCAACCTTGAAAGGTAAAAAGATAGCAACCGCTGATAATGATACTGGATGGATTAAACTGCCTACAACTGGGGTAGAAAATATTCCTGATAGAATTTTGAAGTACAAGAGAAGTGGGGATCAGATTACTGTAATCGGATCAGTTAAATATCTAGCAAGTACAACAGTATTTGCAACCCTTCCGGCTGGATTTCGCCCTGTACAAAATATTGCTTTCCCAGCACTTGCATATGGCAATGGACCAACTGCTTGTGAAGTTACAGTTAAAAGTGATGGTGGAATTTTCTTGAATGGTGTTCAAAATGGAAATGTCATTCATATTGCGATGAGCTTTTTAATTTAGATATTACAGATTAAGCGTGCATAAGCAGGCTTTTTTATTTTGCTAAAAAGGAGATGAGAACAGTGGAGGAACAGATTTTCAATTCAATGATTCAATAAGGAGCATTCGCAGCGTTATTTGTGTGGATGCTTTTTACTACGCAAAAAAAGAATGAACAGCGTGAAGAACAGTATCAAAAAGTAATCGAAAAAAACCAGGCAGTCATCGAAGAACAGGCAAAAGCATTTGGTTCACTTGCAAAGGATGTATCAGATATTAAACAAAAAATTATGGGGAATGGTGACGACAAATGAAAAAATCTATTAAATTATTAACCTCAATTTCTACTGCAGCTATTATTGCATTCACTTCAACAGGTAGTGTCTTTGCTGATCGGGAAATGATTATTCCAGGGTTACCTAAAGTCGAATATCGCAATGGATATGGAGCGTATGAAGGTGTAGTAGCACATTCTACAGCGACTCCTGAAGCGCCTGCTATTAATATCCGAAACTATGAAGCAAGAACATGGCGTTCTGCATTTGTACATTATGCAACAGATTGGGATGAAACAATTCAAATTGCTTCTACTAACTATCAAGCATGGGGGGCAGGCCCAGCAGCCAATAAACGATTTGTTCATGTAGAGCTCTCTGAAACTAGTAACCCTATTAAATTTAAAAAATCCTATGAGAGATATGTGAAGTTACTCGCTAAAATTTTACGTGATAGAAACATTGATCCATCCATTGGATTGTGGACGCATAAAGATATTACGTATAAGCTTGGTGGCACAGATCACGAAGACCCGATTGACTATCTTCGCAGTCATGGTATTTCGGAATCAAAATTCCGTGCTGATGTATTAAAAGCATATAATGGAGATTCTATTTCAGTTGAAGCGAAGCCACAGCAACCAAATGAAGTACCTGGTGTTATTAATGAAGTGGGAGTAGCGTATATTGATGGATACAATATAAACCTTCGTTCTGGTCCATCCACAACAAATAGTGTTATTCGTAAATTACAAAAAGGTGAAGCATATAAAGTCTGGGGTAAAGTAGGAAACTGGTTGAATCTTGGAGGAAATCAGTGGGTTTATAATGATTCATCATACATTCGCTATAAAGAAGAATTTTCATCTGTGGAAGGTAAACGTGTTGTTTCTAAAGTGAATGACTTACGATTCTATTCAAAAGCTTCCTGGGCCGATAGAGATGTTGCAGGAACTGTCGATGAAGGATTAGGATTTACAATCCTTGATAAAGTATCTGTGAATGGATCTCCACAATATAAAGTGAAAAATAGCAGGGGTAGCGTGTACTATGTTACAGCTAGTCCATATTATGTGCGAGTAAAATAGTAAACATAAAAGAGCCGGCTCTTAATTTGAGTCGGCTTTTTTTGATGGAAAAATATCTTTATTGATTTTATTGAAGTCAACATGTAAAGGTAATTTACGTTTTAGCTCTTTTGTATCAAAATATTTGTAGTTCATAATAAGTGCTCCCCTAAGTTCCTCACTTTCTTCTGAATAGCGAAGGAAAATATTGGGTTCGAGTTCGTCTTCATACGATAATTCTGGAGGACCGATAAAAAGATATAAAATATCGAAATTAGAATCGTAATTATACCTAAATGAATTATTATGTGCTCCGTTTTGGGCGTACATAATATGCCCCTCCTTCCGTTGACTGTGAAACTCTTGATTGAGCAATAGTCGTAACTACATGGCCTACATTGGTATTATCTTTATCATACTCTACAATAACTCTTAGGTATTTTAATTTGTTTGTAGTTGACAATTCAACTAAATCTACATATCTGTATCTTTCGTGTCCTTCAGGAGTTGTATGGTCATGGTAAATGTATTTAGGGTCTTCTATGACATCTTTTACTACCACTTCTTGGTCTAGTAATTCGATTCTTTCGGGGTGATCTCCTCCTGTAATATGATTCTCCCAAGTTGAAGACTTTAAACGTATTTCTTTTCCCAGTGGATCTGTTGTTGAAAATTTATAGTCCGAACTAGAACTAGAATTGGAACTTGAACTTGAACTTGAACTTGAACTTGACGTTGTGTTATCCATCGTATTCACCTACAGATATTAAGTTATTATTTAGATTTAGTTGGAATTGTTCCATATTTTTCTTCGTATTCGTTTACTGAGCTCATAAGAAGATTTGCAAGTACTTTTGTATGTTCAGGACTCATAATAATTGAGCTGATTTCTATTGTGCCAGAAGAGTTTTTTTGTTCAAAGCTCAATGTGAAATCATAAATGTTTGTAGCAACATTTACACTGTTGCTATACTCAGCTATTTTTGTTGTATTTTGGGTTTCTTTACCAATATTCTCTGCTACTTCTACTACGTTTTTAATCATTATATGTACCTCACTTTTTATTTTGCCTTCTTTTTTATTATAGCAGGCTTAATTTATTTGAACATATTTCGAGGTTATTACAAATCAGATATTCTTCTAACTTGTTTTTCTTTCTTCTTAAAATTCTTCTTATACTGTTTGAAGTCTTGTTTATCGACTCTGAACTTCTCTCCAGTAGCAACGTTTTTAACCAGATAAGTCGTGCGTTTAAACTCCCTAATGTAATAGATAATTAATCCAACTAAAAGGGATATGCACATTGTTGCTGGGATAGCGATAATACAAAGAACGAGAATGAGAGCTGAAATTTTATCTGATTCATAAACTCTTTTTAACACGATACGTTTCCCATTTGCAGCTTGAGCTTGCTCTAATTGTTGCATACGTTGTAGCGATGCAATCGTATCATAACTCATGAAGAAACCTCCTTGAAATAATACCTAAATCATACCAATTTCATGCAACAACTGTAAATATTACATTCCCATAAATTCCTTATCGAAATAGAACTTGTCCATTAATTTATTTACAATCCCGTTGAAATAAGCGAATTTACCTTTCTTCATTTTTACTCCGGATTTAATTTTCATAACAAATTCTTTAATAGCTTTTAAGCCAATAGTAAGTTCCTGGTCTTTAGTAAATGCTTTATCACCTGTAGAGAAGTTTGTAACTTTATTGCACTGTCTTACGACCTTCCACAGTTCTTGAATTGTTATAGATTCACTGTAAAAAGAGCGAACTAAAGAGATAAAACGCTCGCTCTGGTACCCAGTGAGCAACAAAATCAGCTTGTTCAATATTCTCTTCTGGAGTATTGCTATTCTCATTACTATTACGTTTGTTTATATCTTTTATATTTTGTTTTAAGGAAACAGGTTTTGTTTTAATGGTAGGACACTTTGTAGGACTTTTTGCAGCTACCTTGTTGGACACTTCTTCCACAATTGGTTGAATAATAATAGCGTTAGATGTTTGAAGCATATCCTTTTTACGTTTCATTGCTACTTGTTTAATCATCTCTAGATCCACAAGTTTCTTCATTAAACGTTGTACAGTTTTATATGAAACTTCCATCTTTTCAGCTATTCTATTTTTGCATAGGAAACTAACACCTACATATTTGCAGCTGTGGCGCTTTAAAATTTCAAGTAATGTAATGAGTTTAGATTGTACATCCGTACGCTTAATAGACATACGGATATTATCTCTGTATGTACGTATAGTTTTGTTTAGTTCTTCCACATCTTTGAATGATGATAAGTTGTGGAAGGATTCTTTAGTTGCGATAACATCGATACGTTTTCTTTCCATATTATATGTCTCCTTTGTGGAAACAAAAAAGCAACGTCACCAATTTGGTAAACGTTGCTGAATAAACCCTGCATGATGTAAAATAATTCATGAGAGTATAGCAAGTGTTTACCTGGCGTAATCAGGTGGACGGTATATAGAGTGTTGGTAGCACTTTATATACAGGCTGTGCTCTTTTGTTTTGTCTCGAATTTTTTTCGGTATTCAAGACTGGCTAGTTGCGGGGCTGGGAAAACAGAGATGTTGTTTTACGGAATTAACGAAGCGCTTCAAAAAGGGGAAAGAGTTTGTATCGCAACGCCGAGAACGGATGTTGTTCTAGAATTAGCACCGAGATTGCAAGAAGTATTTCCATATATAAAGGTAGCGGCTTTATATGGAGGGAGTGTGGATAAAGAAAAAGATGCAGTACTAGTGGTTGCGACTACGCATCAGTTATTACGTTATTATAGGGCATTTCATGTCATGGTTGTAGATGAAATAGATGCTTTTCCATATTGTGTAGATCAAATGTTACAGTACGCGGTAAAAAAAGCGATGAAAGAAAGAGCGGCGCGTATTTATTTAACTGCGACTCCAGATGAAACGTGGAAGCGAAAACTTAGAAAAGGTAAACAAAAAGGTGTTATTGTTTCTGGACGATATCACCGTCATCCCTTGCCAGTTCCTTTATTTTGTTGGTGCGGGAATTGGAAAAAAAACCTCATTCATAAAAGAATTCCTCGAGTTTTACTACAGTGGTTACAAACATACTTAAATAAAAAATTCCCTATTTTTTTATTTGTCCCCCATGTGCGATATATAGAAGAAATAAGCTTGTTGTTAAAACCATTAAACAATCGAATTGAAGGTGTACATGCAGAAGATCCGGGGAGAAAAGAAAAAATAGCGGCTTTCAGAAAGGGAGAAATCCCATTATTAGTTACAACGACAATTTTAGAGCGAGGCGTAACGGTGAAAAATTTGCAAGTCGCAGTTTTAGGGGCGGAAGAAGAAATATTCTCAGAAAGTGCACTCGTACAAATTGCGGGTCGAGCAGGGCGGAGCTCTGAAGCGCCGTATGGAGAGGTTATTTATTTTCACTATGGTAAGACAGAAGCGATGGTGCGCGCGAAAAAACATATTCAAGGTATGAATAAAAATGCGGAAGAACAAGGATTGATTGATTAATGCATTGTTTACTTTGTGATGAGTGTTTTGTAGAAAAGGTTAGTTGGTACAATTTTTTTGTAAAGTGTCATAGAAAATATATATGTGATAGATGTGAACAGAAACTTTCCTATATTATAGGAGAAATTTGCAAGGAGTGCGGGAAACCTTTAGAGGATTTGCCTTCCGAATATAAAGAAAATGATATTTGTATGGATTGCGTAAGATGGATAAATGAGGAGAAGTATCGTCCTTTTAAAAATCGTTCTTTGCATGTGTACGATGATGAGATGAAAGAAATAGTAGCACAGTTTAAGTTTCGAGGAGATGCGGAGTTAGTTCGTATTTTTCATCAATCCTTTCGAGAGCTATTTCAAAAGTATTTTACGAACGTTTCAACCGTTATAGCTGTTCCGCTTAGTAAGGAAAGGGAAGTTGAACGTGGTTTTAATCAAGCTGAGTTATTAGCAACTTGTTTGCCTGTCAAAATTTCTTATCCATCATTAAGAAGAAGGGAAACAGAAAAGCAAAGTAAGAAGACACGTAAAGAAAGGGTGTCAGGAAGCAATCCTTTTTATTTTCAGGGAGAAGAGATGTTTTCTGGACAACATATTTTACTCGTTGATGACGTGTATACGACAGGAATTACAGTTAGGCAAATCGGAAGTTTGTTATATGAGAGAGGGGCAAGGGAAGTATCTAGTTTGACACTTTGTAGAAGTTAATATGGCAGTGTCGAAAGGGATAATAAAAAGGCGATAAGTCTTCTTTGACTTCATATGTTGTCATTCGTTATAGTCAAAATATGGGGCGAATGCCCTGATTTTTAGAGTGAAGGGAATGGAATGAACATGCAAGGAAGAGTGAAATGGTTCAATGCAGAAAAGGGATTTGGGTTTATTGAGCGTGAAGATGGTGACGATGTATTTGTCCATTTTTCTGCTATTCAACAAGATGGGTTTAAGTCATTAGAAGAAGGGCAACAAGTAGAGTTTGACATTGTAGATGGAGCACGTGGACCACAAGCAGCTAATGTTGTGAAACTGTAGGGGATATTGTTTTTGGAAGAGAAAGCTGCGTTTGTGGCAACGTTATATATATGTAGTAGAACCTCTTGTTTTTCGCAAGGGGTTTTTGTTATAGGGTAAGTTGTCAAAAAGTTGTTTCTTTTCTGTAACGAATTGTCCACAGAAATATTCGTTATTCACGATGTTAATAGGATAAAATAAAGATAGAAACGATGCATCTTTTCATTTCAACAAAAAACGATAAAAAAATCGCAATTCCACTAATTTTTTTAAAAAAGTTAGAAGGAGTTTTTAAGCCAATGTCGAAATTATAGTACATAGGCTTGAAAGGAGGAATTCATCTATGAAATTCAACATTCGTGGTGAAAATATTGAAGTAACTCCAGCATTAAAGGAATATGTAGAGAAAAAACTAAGTAAGTTAGAGCGTTATTTTGATACATTCCCAGAGATTAAAGTTAATTTAAAAGTATACTCTGACAAGCAACGTGTCGAGGTAACAATCCCATTTACTGATTTATTACTTCGTGCAGAAGAAACTAATAGCGATATGTACGCTGCTATCGATTTAGTAGTTGATAAAATTGAGCGACAAATTCGTAAACATAAAACAAAAGTAAATCGTAAGTTACGTGAGAAAGGTTCTATAAAAACGAACTTTATCCTTCCAGAAGCAGTAGCTGTTTTGGATGAGGTAGAAGAAGATGAATTAGAACTTGTACGTACAAAACGATTCGATTTAAAACCGATGGACGTTGAAGAGGCAATCCTACAAATGGATATGCTAGGACATAATTTCTTCGTCTTCACAAATGCTGATACAAACGAAACTAATGTTGTATATGGCCGTAAAGATGGGAAATACGGTTTAATCGAAACTAAATAATAATTCGAAAGCGCAGCCGAAATGGCTGCGCTTTTTTTGCTGAAAATAGATTTTTAAAAAACTTTTCTTAATTTAGAACGAGACATTCGGCCGATTGTTGTCATAGTTATAAGACAAGTGTTACAATTATCATTAGGTATATACATTTTAGTTTTTTTAATTAGGAGAAAAATTGGCATAACATACATTTGATTGTTATAACGACTGATTGTAATAGAGAAAAAGAAAACAATCGGAAGTTTTATTTTAATAAAAAGAGGAGCGTATTTCCTATGATCGGTATTTTAAAAAAGGTGTTTGATGTAAACCAACGCCAAATTAAACGTATGCAGAAAACAGTTGAGCAAATTGATGCATTAGAGTCATCTATTAAGCCACTAACTGATGAACAATTAAAAGGAAAGACGCTTGAATTTAAAGAACGTCTAACAAAAGGTGAAACAGTAGATGATCTACTACCTGAAGCTTTCGCGGTTGTTCGCGAAGCGGCAACTCGTGTTCTTGGAATGCGTCCATATGGCGTACAGTTAATGGGTGGTATTGCCTTACATGAAGGGAATATTTCTGAGATGAAAACGGGTGAAGGTAAAACGTTAACGTCTACATTACCTGTATATTTAAATGCTTTAACAGGAAAAGGTGTTCACGTTGTTACAGTCAATGAATACTTAGCACAACGTGATGCGAATGAAATGGGACAACTTCATGAGTTCCTAGGCTTAACAGTAGGAATTAACTTAAATAGTATGTCACGCGAAGAGAAACAAGAGGCTTATGCTGCTGATATTACGTATAGCACAAATAATGAGCTTGGATTCGATTACTTACGTGATAACATGGTTTTATATAAAGAGCAGTGCGTTCAACGTCCACTTCACTTTGCTATTATCGATGAAGTCGATTCTATTTTAGTCGATGAAGCACGTACGCCGCTTATTATTTCAGGACAAGCTCAAAAATCAACAGAGCTATACATGTTTGCAAATGCATTTGTTCGTACGTTAGAAAATGAAAAAGATTATTCCTTTGATGTGAAAACGAAAAATGTAATGTTAACAGAAGATGGTATTACGAAAGCAGAGAAAGCTTTCCATATTGAAAACTTATTCGATTTAAAACATGTAGCACTTCTTCACCATATTAATCAGGGGCTTCGTGCACACGTTGTTATGCACCGTGATACAGATTATGTTGTACAAGAAGGTGAAATCGTAATTGTAGACCAATTTACTGGTCGTCTTATGAAAGGTCGTCGTTATAGCGAAGGATTACACCAAGCGATTGAAGCAAAAGAAGGTGTAGAAATTCAAAATGAAAGCATGACGCTTGCAACAATTACATTCCAGAACTACTTCCGTATGTATGAAAAATTATCTGGTATGACTGGTACAGCGAAAACAGAGGAAGAGGAATTCCGTAACATTTACAATATGAACGTTATTGTAATTCCGACAAACAAACCGATTATTCGTGATGATCGTGCCGATTTAATCTTTAAATCAATGGAAGGTAAATTCAATGCTGTTGTTGAGGATATTGTAAATCGTCATAAACAAGGGCAACCTGTTCTTGTAGGTACAGTTGCAATTGAAACTTCAGAGCTTATTTCAAAAATGTTAACGCGTAAAGGTGTACGTCATAACATCTTAAATGCGAAAAACCATGCACGTGAAGCTGATATTATTGCGGAAGCAGGTATGAAAGGTGCTGTAACGATTGCAACGAATATGGCTGGTCGTGGTACAGATATTAAGCTTGGAGATGATGTAAAAATCTTCGGTCTAGCAGTTATCGGTACAGAACGACATGAAAGCCGTCGTATTGATAATCAGTTACGTGGTCGTGCCGGTCGTCAAGGAGACCCTGGTGTGACGCAGTTCTACTTATCAATGGAAGATGAATTAATGCGCCGATTTGGTTCAGATAATATGAAAGCAATGATGGACCGCCTTGGTATGGATGATTCACAGCCGATTGAAAGTAAAATGGTTTCTCGTGCGGTAGAATCTGCACAAAAACGTGTTGAAGGAAATAACTATGATGCACGTAAGCAGTTATTACAATACGATGATGTACTTCGTCAGCAACGTGAAGTTATTTATAAGCAACGTCAAGAGGTTATGGAATCGGAAAACTTACGTGGCATTATTGAAGGTATGATGAAATCTACAGTAGAACGTGCTGTTGCCCTTCATACACAAGAGGAAATTGAAGAAGATTGGAACATTAAAGGTCTTGTTGACTACTTAAATACAAACCTTCTTCAAGACGGAGATGTAAAAGAAGAAGAATTACGTCGCCTTGCTCCTGAGGAAATGAGCGAACCGATTATGGCGAAATTAATAGAGCGTTACAATGACAAAGAAAAGCTTATGCCAGAAGAGCAAATGCGTGAGTTTGAGAAAGTTGTTGTATTCCGCGTTGTAGATACGAAATGGACAGAGCATATTGATGCGATGGATCACCTTCGTGAAGGTATTCATTTACGTGCTTACGGTCAAATCGATCCACTTCGTGAGTACCAAATGGAAGGGTTCGCGATGTTCGAGTCAATGGTTGCTTCTATTGAAGAGGAAATTTCTCGTTACATTATGAAAGCTGAAATTGAACAAAACTTAGAACGTCAAGAAGTTGTTCAAGGTGAAGCTGTTCATCCTTCTAGCGATGGCGAAGAAGCAAAGAAAAAGCCAGTTGTAAAAGGTGACCAAGTGGGCCGCAACGATTTATGTAAATGTGGTAGCGGTAAAAAATATAAAAACTGCTGTGGTATCGTTCAGTAATATAGGACGGTAGCTTTGGCTGTTTTGCAAACTTTTATATCAAAAATGTATAATTAAGAAGGATTAAACTCTCTCCGTAATAAGTGGAGAGAGTTTCCCTTGTTTTCATACGAAAGTAACAGCAATTACATAGAGGTGAAGGAAATGGAATTAGTAGAAATTAGACAGGAATTAGAGAAAATGGCTAAGCGATTAGCGGCTTTTAGGGGGTCTCTTTGACCTCCCTACTAAGGAGAAACAAATTGCAGAATTAGAAGAGAAAATGATGGGCGCAGGATTTTGGGATGACCAACAAGGCGCACAAGCTGTAATTAATGAAGCGAATGCGTTAAAAGATATGGTTGGAAAGTTCCGTCAGTTAGATGAGACGTTCGAAAATTTAGAAATCACGCATGAGCTTTTAAAAGAAGAGTATGATGAAGATTTACATGAGGAATTAGAATCAGAAGTAAAAGGCTTAATTCAAGAAATGAATGAGTATGAGCTTCAGTTACTATTAAGTGATCCTTATGATAAAAATAATGCGATTTTAGAATTACATCCAGGTGCAGGTGGAACTGAGTCACAAGACTGGGGTTCTATGTTATTACGTATGTACACACGCTGGGCTGAAAAACGCGGATTCAAAGTAGAAACGGTTGATTATTTACCAGGTGATGAAGCTGGTATTAAGAGTGTAACTTTATTAATTAAAGGTCATAACGCTTACGGTTACTTAAAAGCAGAGAAAGGTGTACATCGTCTTGTACGTATTTCACCATTCGATTCTTCAGGGCGCCGTCATACATCGTTCGTATCTTGTGAAGTTGTACCAGAGTTCAATGATGAAGTTGAAATCGAAGTACGTACAGAAGACTTAAAAATTGATACGTACCGAGCAAGTGGAGCTGGTGGGCAGCACGTAAATACGACAGATTCAGCAGTTCGTATTACACATACACCGACAAATACGGTTGTAACATGTCAGTCGGAGCGTTCTCAAATTAAAAACCGTGAGCATGCGATGAAAATGTTAAAAGCGAAATTATATCAAAAGAAACTAGAAGAGCAACAAGCAGAATTAGATGAAATTCGCGGAGAGCAAAAAGAAATCGGGTGGGGTAGCCAAATCCGTTCTTACGTATTCCACCCGTATTCTCTTGTAAAAGACCATCGTACAAATACGGAGGTTGGTAACGTACAAGCTGTTATGGATGGGGAGATTGATCCATTTATTGATGCTTACTTACGTTCTCGCATCTAATAAGCGAAAAAAAGCCAACGAAATTGTTGGCGCATGCTGAGGACAATAGAGGATATAAAGAATTTGATTCTATTTTTATAGATGAAGTAAAGAGGAAGAGAAGTTGGAAACGACAACTTCTCTTTTTGATGGGATTATATGTAGATTACAATGCTGTATATTGTTTTGTAAAAAGTAGAGAATAGTAAAATAGAGAGATAATAGGGTAAAGATTTATATAGAACTTTTCTAATTTTCCTTTTAAAAAGGATACTTTATAGAAGTTTTTTAAGTTGTTCACAGAATTGAAACAACTTATGAAAGCTTTATTTTATCAAGGTTCTCATTGTATTTTTGAGGAATATGAAATACACCTTAGTTTTTCTATATAAAGATAATGCTTATAATGAAAATGAGTGTGTTAGGAATAAAAAGAATATCAACAATGGGGAGCGATAGAAGTGAAAAAGAAATTGTTGGCTATTGCGCTAGGGACATCGGTTGTTTTTGCTTTAGGAGCATGCGGAAATAAAGAAGAGAGTAAGTCTTCGAAACAGTCTGCAAGCACAGACAGCGCAGAACAAATTTTCCAAAGAAGTTGTGCGGGATGTCACGCAACAGATTTATCAGGGGCAACTGGACCTGATTTAAGAAAAGTAGGCGGTAAGTACGACGCTGCAGATATCGAAGAGATTATTAAAAAAGGCCGTGGTTCAATGTCACCAGGACTTATTCAAGGTGAAGATGCCAAAAAAGTATCTGAATGGTTAGCTGAACATAAATAAAAAGGTGAAATGGGCGAGTTGATAATATAGTCAGCTCGTTTTCCTTTTTTCTGGTATGTAACATAACTGTAACAAAAATGTATCCAAATTGGAAACCGTTTGATGTTACAATGGTGTTTGTAGAATTTTGCTGAAATATATTACATAGAGTGGTATTGCTTATGAGAAAGCATAAGTAAACTACCTTCAACAAGGATGACTAAATGAAAATGAAGGATGTCTTTTATTTTCAGATGTACAGAAAAGTATTTCGAAAAAAATCATTAAGTATTGGGTGATAAATAATGATAAAAATGACGAATGTTTATAAGGAGTACCCGAATGGTATGAAAGCCATTGCTGGTCTTACAGTTAACATTAAACAAGGTGAATTCGTATACGTAGTTGGACCGAGTGGAGCCGGGAAATCTACATTTATTAAAATGATGTATCGTGAAGAGAAACCATCTACAGGATCTATTAATGTAAATGGACTTACTATCGAAACATTGGCAGAAAGAGACGTTCCGTATTTCCGTCGCCAATTAGGCGTAATTTTCCAAGATTTCAAATTGCTACCTAAATTAACGGTATATGAGAATGTTTCGTTTGCTTTAGAAGTAATTGAAGAAGAACCAGATGCAATTCGTGAGCGTGTAACAGAAGTGTTAGGTCTTGTAGGCCTTGAAGATCGTGCAGACGCACTTCCAAGTGAGCTTTCGGGCGGGGAGCAACAACGTGTGGCTATTGCAAGAGCAATTGTAAATAGACCAAAGGTTGTAATTGCCGATGAGCCAACAGGTAACTTAGATATTGAAACAGCTCTTGATATTATGAATATTTTTACTCGCATTAATGAGCGCGGCACAACGATCGTTATGGCGACGCATAATGCAGATATCGTAAATACAATCCGTCATCGTGTAATCGCGATTGAAGGCGGAAAAATTGTTCGAGATGAGATTGAGGGAGGATACGGATATGAAGGCTAAGACCCTTAGTCGACATTTGCGAGAAGGTGTAAAGAATCTATCACGTAACGGATGGATGACATTTGCTTCTGTTAGTGCAGTAACAGTTACATTATTACTTGTAGGTGTCTTTTTAACAGCGATTATGAATATGAACCATTTTGCGACTAAAGTAGAGCAAGATGTAGAGATTCGTGTACACATTGATCCAGCTGCAAAAGAAGCGGATCAAAAGAAATTAGAAGAAGATATGAGTAAGATTGCAAAAGTAGATTCTATTAAATATTCTTCTAAAGAAGAAGAGTTAAAACGTTTAATTAAAAGCTTAGGTGATAGTGGAAAAACGTTTGAGTTATTTGAACAAGATAACCCACTTAAAAACGTATTCGTTGTAAAAGCAAAAGAACCAACCGATACAGCGACAATCGCGAAGAAGGTTGAAAAAATGCAGTTTGTTAGTAATGTTCAGTACGGAAAAGGGCAAGTTGAACGATTATTTGATACTGTAAAAACTGGTCGTAACATTGGGATTGCGTTAATTGCTGGTCTTTTATTCACAGCGATGTTCTTAATCTCTAATACAATTAAAATTACAATTTATGCTCGTAGTACAGAAATTGAAATTATGAAACTTGTTGGTGCAACAAACTGGTTTATTCGTTGGCCATTCTTGCTAGAGGGATTATTCTTAGGAGTATTAGGATCAATTATTCCAATTGGCCTAATTCTAATTACGTATAATTCGTTGCAAGGTGTGTTTAATGAAAAACTTGGCGGAACAATTTTCGAGCTTCTACCATACAGTCCGTTCGTATTCCAATTAGCTGGTTTACTAGTGTTAATCGGTGCTTTAATCGGTATGTGGGGAAGTGTAATGTCAATTCGTCGCTTCTTAAAAGTATAAAAAGTTGCAAACATAATTCGTACAAGCTTATCATATAGTAGAAATAGGTAAAGGCATCACACACTGTGTGATGCCTTTTGCTACACCACCTGTGTGTTTTGGAAAGGGGAATTCCGCATTGAAACGTAGAGTTGCAATTATTGGAATGGTTGTTGCATTTTTAATTGGTGCTGGCGGAATGTTTGCAGGCATGTCTGTATTTGGGGTTAACCCATCAGAAGTAACGCAAACAATTTCGAGTGGGAATGCTAGCACTGCGCAAGGGAATTTGGCAAAAATTAATGAGGCGTATGCACTAATTGATTCACGTTATGTGGAAGACGTGAAAGATGAAAAGTTAGTTGAAGGTGCAATACAAGGTATGTTGTCTACGCTGAAGGACCCTTATTCCACGTATATGGATAAAGAAACAGCCAAACAGTTTAGTGAATCGCTTGATCCCGAATTAGAGGGGATTGGGGCTGAGGTGAACAAGACGGACGGTAAGCTTATTATCGTATCGCCAATTAAAGGTTCACCAGCAGAAAAGATAGGAATTAAACCGAATGACCAAATTTTATCTGTAGATGGAAACAGTGTGAAAGACTTATCACGTGAAGAAGCAGTATTAAAAATTCGTGGTAAAAAGGGAACGACTGTCGCAATTGAAATTAAACGTGCGGGAGTAACTGATCCGATCGTATTTAAAATTAAGCGTGAAAAGATTCCAATCTTTACAGTATTTAGTTCTGTGAAGCAAGAGAGTGGAAAAGATATCGGTTATATGCAAATCACTTCTTTTGCTGAAAATACAGCGAAAGAATTTAAGGATCAGTTAAAAGAGTTAGAGAAGAAAAATATAAAAGGCTTAGTTATTGACGTGCGTGGTAATCCTGGTGGTTATTTAAATAGTGTAGAAGATATACTAGGAGAAATTATGACGAATAAAAAGCCGATGCTACAAGTAGAGCAGCGAAATGGTGAGAAGAAGAAATTCTCTACAGAACTGAAAGAGAGAAAACCATATCCAATTTCAGTATTAATTGATAATGGAAGTGCTTCTGCTTCAGAGATTTTAGCGGGTGCGCTAAAAGAAGGAGAAGGATACGATTTAATTGGTGAAAAGACATTTGGTAAAGGTACTGTCCAGCAAGCTGTTCCATTTAAAGACGGCAGCAACATTAAATTAACGATGTTTAAATGGTTAACACCGGATGGGAACTGGATTCATAAAAAAGGAATCGCGCCAACAGTAGAAGTGAAGCAACCAAATTATTATCATGCGACACCAATTCAAATTGAAAAAACACTTTCATACAATTCAAATGATGTACAAGTAAAACATGCTCAAGAAATGCTTAAGAGCTTAGGGTATGTACCAGGTCGTGAAGATGGATACTTTAGTAAAGAGACAGAATCGGCTCTGAAAGCATTCCAAAATGCAAATGAGATGGAAGCGACAGGACAGCTTGATAAAAAGACAGCTGAAGCGATTCAAACTAAAATTATCGAAAAAATCCGTTCTGGAGAAAATGATCTACAATTACAGTCAGCATTAAAATTAATGGCAAAATAAGAAGAAATACAGGCAGTTTGCTGCCTGTATTTTTTTGTGTTAAACAAACGTTTGTTTAGTTATGATAATATAAAAAGAAAGAATGATATAAATGGTGGTGAATGAGTTCATGGAGGCGTGGATTTTTGAAATAATGCGGGCAGTTGGACGTTTTTTCTTACACCCTGCTGTCTATATATTTGTAATAAGTAGTATCTTCGTTGGATACTTACGTATGTTAAGAGAACGAAAAGATTTTTCTTTTAAAGTTTATGATATTTGGTTTGAACTGCGAACCTCTCTATTTGCAGGGATTGGATATGGATTAGTAGTGTCTATTGTTACGATTGGGCTTGGACTTGTTGTTTCTAAAGCAAGCTTATGGGCCATTTTAATTTGGACGTTACTATTTGGATTAACGGCTATGTATCGATATTTATCGGCAGCTTATACATTTAGCATTGCGATTGTATGTGTTCTATTATCTTCTAAGCTACCAGTTTCCTTTTTACAGCTTCGAGAAGGTGAAGAGAGTACCATTGTATCCCTTGTTATTTTACTAGGCGTGATGCTTATTGTAGAAGGCTTATTGATTTCTAAAAACGCAGTAGGATATTCGACGCCGAAGATTAGGAAGGGGAAGCGTGGATTAAAGATTGGTTTACACGAATCAAAGCGTTTATGGATCGTTCCTATTTTTATTCTTGTACCGGGTGATGCGGTAACGCAGTTTATTTCATGGTGGCCTATCGTTTCAATAGGGTCAAATACATATTCTCTATTCCTCGTTCCATTTTTAATTGGATTTATGAGAAAGATTAAAAGTTATGAGCCGACGGAAGCTTTATTATTTACAGGAAGACGTGTTTATGGGTTAGCGGGACTTGTGCTCGTTTTAGGAATCGCAAGCTACTGGTGGCACGTACTTGCAATTATCGCGATGGGAGTCGCTATGCTTGGGCGTTTCACAATTTCGATGCAAGAAAAAATTGCCGATGAAACAAGACCAGCATATTTTGCTGCACGCAATGATGGGCTCGTTGTATTAGATACAATTCCAAATACAATTGGAGCAGAGCTGAAATTACTTCCTGGAGAAATTATTACGAAAGTAAATGGAGTCATTCCAAAAAGCGCTGAGGAATTTTATGATGCGCTTCAAACGAAGACGACAGGGGCGTTTTGTAAATTAGAAGTATTAGATACAAATGGTGAGCTTCGTCTTGCACAAACTGCATTATATGCTGGTGGACATCATGAATTAGGTATTGTATTCGTTGAGCAGGAGCACGAGTGGGATTCAGAAGCGATGTAATAGAAGGAATGGTATCACCTTGTGGTGGTACCTTTTTTTTGTTTTTTGGGGGGAGGATAGTTAGTAAATGAAATTTATATCGGCGATTATCCGAATATATCAGTGCAACTTGAAATATATCGGCGATTTTGCAAATATATCAGCGCAACTCGAAATATATCGGCGATTATTCGAATATATTGACTTTCCGGCAAAAAAAGACAACTGTCGGAAAGCTTATTTTCAGTTTCATAGACGGATAACTTGAATAATTATTTGATAATGGTTATCATTTAGTGAGTCTTTTTAATTTTGGAAAATGGAGGTAAGATATGCTGCGTAAATTTTTCTCGTACTATAAACCATATAAAGGTTTATTTATACTCGACTTTTCTTGTGCGGTTGTCGCAGGATTATTAGAACTTGGCTTCCCGCTTATCGTAAATCAATTTATTGATAAGTTATTGCCAGGGCAAAACTGGACGCTTATTTTATGGGCCTGTTTCGGTTTACTCGCAGTTTATATGTTAAATGCAGGCTTACAATATGTCGTTACATATTGGGGACATATGCTTGGTGTTAACATTGAAACAGATATGAGGCAGAAATTATTTGATCATATTCAAAAGCTATCATTTAGATTTTTTGACAATAATAAAACAGGTCATTTAATTTCACGCCTTACAAACGATTTAATGGAAATTGGGGAAATTGCTCACCATGGACCAGAAGATTTATTTATCGCCGTAATGACTTTAGTTGGGGCATTCTCATTTATGATGATGATCAACTGGAAGTTAGCGTTATTAACGTTCTTCGTCATTCCATTCCTATTATGGTTAGCACTTTACTTCAATAAAAAAATGACAGGTACATTTAGACGTTTATTCTCAGACGTTGCTGATTTTAATGCATGCATTGAGAACAATGTTGGGGGAATTCGTGTTGTACAAGCATTCGGAAATGAAAAGTTTGAGAAAGAGCAATTTGCTGTGAACAACGCTCGTTTCCGTACAACGAAATTAATGGCGTATAAAATTATGGCGTTAAATTCATCGATTAGTTATATGCTCATGCGTCTCGTAACGCTCTTCGTTTTAATATGCGGTACATGGTTTGTTTTGCAAGGACAATTAACGTACGGCGGATTTATCGGATTCGTTCTATTAACGAATATTTTCTTCCGTCCAATTGAAAAAATTAACGCGGTAATCGAAAGCTATCCGAAAGGGATTGCTGGTTTTAAAAGATATGTAGAGCTTCTTGAAACAGAGCCTGACATTGTAGACTCTAAAGATGCAATGGAAGTTAAACATGTACATGGTGATATTCAATATAACAACATTACGTTCGGATATGAAAACAAAGAACCGATTTTAAATGACATTAGTTTGAAAATACATGCAGGTGAAACAGTGGCGTTCGTTGGACCATCAGGAGCTGGGAAAACGACGTTATGTAGCCTATTACCACGTTTTTATGAGCAATCATCTGGATCGATTCAAATTGATGGTATTGATACGAAAGATATGACGTTATCTTCACTTCGTAAGCAAATTGGAATTGTGCAGCAAGACGTGTTCTTATTCTCAGGAACAATTCGTGAAAATATCGCTTACGGAAATTTAAAAGCATCAGAAGCTGAAATTTGGCAGGCAGTAAAACGTGCGCAGTTAGAAGATTTAATTTACTCACAGCCGGACGGTTTAGATACTGTTATCGGTGAGCGCGGCGTGAAACTTTCAGGTGGACAGAAGCAGCGTCTAGCTATTGCTCGTATGTTCTTGAAAAACCCTCCAATTTTAATATTGGATGAAGCAACTTCTGCATTAGATACTGAGACAGAACTTGCAATTCAAAAATCGCTTGCGGAGCTATCTGTTGGTCGTACAACATTAGTTATCGCTCACAGACTTGCAACGATTAAAAATGCAGATCGCATCGTCGTTGTAAATAAAGATGGTATTGCAGAACAAGGTTCACATAATGAATTAATTGAGCAAGGCGGAGGATATAGTAGGTTATACGAAGCTCAGTTTAGTTCGTAAATATAATTTGTACTGAATTAGTGCACCATAAGTAGGTAAAAATCTCATATGGGAGGCTATAAAGTATGATTGTAACAACAACGTCTACAATTCAAGGAAAAGAAATTATTGAGTATATCGATATCGTCAATGGAGAAGCGATTATGGGCGCGAATATTGTTCGTGACCTTTTCGCCTCTGTTCGTGACGTTGTCGGCGGTCGTGCGGGCGCTTATGAAAGTAAATTAAAAGAAGCACGCGACATCGCAATGGAAGAAATGAAAACTTTCGCAAGACAAAAAAATGCGAATGCAATTGTTGGTATAGACGTGGATTACGAAGTAGTTCGCGAAGGAATGCTAATGGTTGCTGTGAGCGGGACTGCTGTCCGTATATAAAAGTAAAAAGCTGTGCTGATGCACGGCTTTTTACTTTATATGTCGAAGTTTCAATATTTCTTGGGAAATGCGGAAGGTCCCGTCGATATATAGGGAAGACATTAGAGTGCTTCTTTACATTTTTGAATTTGAGTTAATAATTTTGCATATTCTTGTTCGAGAGATGTGATGTCATCGTGATGATTTGGAATGGAAATCCGGCCGATGACTTCTGTTAATTTTGTTTGTAATCGTAACAATTCTTGTTCAGTAACATTTACAGAATCTCCGCTGGTTCTTTTTGTGTATTGCTCGTAATTACCGTGGAAGATTCTTGGTTCACGCTCATCTACTTGGAGAATATGGTCTGCAACAGAGCGAATAAAGGCACGGTCATGGCTAATAAAAAGTATAGTGCCAGGATACTCCTGTAACATGGTTTCTAATTCTTCTTGCGTTGCTAAGTCTAAATGGTTTGTCGGTTCATCGAGCAGAAGCATATTATAGTTTCCTAAAAATACTTTTGCGAGTGCAACCTTCATTCGTTCACCCCCGCTTAGAATATGCACAGGTTTATGAACATCCTCACGGCGGAATAGAAGCCGCGCAAGTATTGTGCGAACGAATGCTTCCGTATAGTTTGTTTCTTCTAGAACATTTTCTAAAATTGTTTTATCTGTTTTTAAAATAGATAATGTTTGTTCAAAGTATCCAATTTTACAACTTTTCGATAACTGCATGCCACGCTCGTTTGTGAGAAGCATGTTGAACAAAGTGGTTTTGCCGCTTCCATTTGCCCCTAAAACGGCAAGCTTTGCACCAGGGGCAATAGTTCCATTCATATTTTTAAATAGTGTGCGGTCGCCTATTTTCTTTGTTGCTTTATTGAATTGTACTGCCACCTTACTATGAATGGGTGTATGGTATTGTACGTCAAATTGAGCTTGAGAAAGATCCTTTGGTTTTTCCTTCTTTTCTAGTTTTTCGAGACGTGTCTCTAATGCTTTCGCTGCTTTGCTAACTTGTTCTTGGCCATGAGCCCCACTTAACCTATAAAGTCTAGATTCAGATGAACTGAACCGTGTTGGGATTTTTGTCATGTTAGAAGCACGTTGTTTTCTTTGTAGAATGGATTGTTCTAAACGATTTTTTTCTTGTATATATTGCTCATATTCTGCTTGTTTTTGTATTCGTTCACGTTCTTTTTGTTTTCGATAGTTTGAATAATTCCCTTTGTACTCTTGAATAATACCGTCTTCAATTTCAATAATTTTGGTACATATATTATCTAGAAATTCACGATCATGCGATATTAAAACAAGTGCCCCTTTATAAGATGAAAGTGCCTTTTCTAATTGCTCTGTACCGACCATATCTAAGTGGCTTGTTGGTTCATCAGCGAATAAAATGCCTGCATTTTGTTCGAGAGCATGAGCAATCTTTAGCCGCATTCGTTCACCGCCGCTTATTGCGTCGGTAACGTTTGAAATACTCCATTTTCCTTTTGCGAGAGAAGAAGCGGTTTCCGGTAGTTCTTCGCTAAGCTGAGGAATGATGGCGATAGAACTATGATGAGTTACTATGCCTCTGTCAGCTTCTATTTCTTTACTTAATATTTGTAATAACGTAGATTTACCAGCTCCGTTGACTCCGACAATTCCTATGCGATCCTGTGCTTGAATTTCCAGTGATGGTAATGTAAATAGTGTGCGATCACCAAAGCTCTTTTCAATATTACTTGCGAATAAAATAGTCATAAAAAAACCTCCCTAGTTTCACTAGAGAGGATAAACGTCGCCCTTGTATGTAAAAAATCGTACATAAATAAACGATTTTTTACATGATCGTTTCGAAAGAAAGTATCGACAAATGGACAGACTAATCCCCTGCTAGTTTTCATCATTTTTGTTCACTATTTGTGATGGATGAAATAAATAAGAGAATTAGAACTTCATTGGTCAAAGTACCTTCCTTTCATAATATTACTTTTATTGTATGCGCATACAAAAGGGTTTGTCAAACTTATTTCTGTTCGCTATTTTTGAATTCATTATTATACAATTGTGCTTTTGCCAGCGCCTCAGCATCGTTTTTAATTTTATTTAGTCCATTCGCATCCCCAATAATATAACCTTCAAATGAAGAACCAACAAAATCAAAGATATATTGGAATTGAGCAATAAGCGGTAATGCTTTTAGCTTTGGATTGTCCCCGCCAACGATGACAACATACATTTTTTTGCCTTTCATTTTTTCTTTGAAATGAAGAGATGTATCGCGCAAGCTTTGTGACCAGCGATCAACAAAGTTTTTCATATGTCCACTCATTCCGTACCAATATAATGGTGTAGCAAAGATAATTGTGTCGTGCTCTAGCATGCGTTTCGTTAACTGCTCATAGTCATCATTTACAGGTTGGAATCCTTCTGCATCATGACGTTGGTCTGTAATAGGATAGACGGTATGATCACGCAAGTAAATTTGTTCTGTTTCAATGCCCTCTATCATCATATGTGTTAAAGCTTCTGTATTTCCGTTTTGTCTTGAACTGCCATGTATAACAAACATGTAATCATCCCTTTTCTTTTGCTTGTTTTAGGAGTGAAACGTGTTTTTGCAAATTTGTTTGGATGTTGGAAAGCAATGAGATTTGCTTTGTTACTTCATTAAGTTTATCTTCATAAAGCGTAAGAATGCTGCTGCACGGATTGTCGTATAGGTGCGGTTCAATTGAAAGGCAACGCAGCATCCTTGCCGTCTCTTCTAAATTTAAGCCAATTTGTAAGTACATTTGAATAAGCTCCACTTTTTCGATGGCACTTTCATTAAAATCACGGTAGCAATTTGCGAGGCGCTTAGAAGGGAGTAGTCCCTTTTCTTCGTAATGTCTTATTGATCTTTCGCTAACGCCAGTTTCTTTTGATAATTCTCCAATTCGCAATGTGTTTCACTCCTTTTACATGTATTGTAAACCTTCACACTAATGTGAAGGTCAACTCTGTTTTTTCGCAAAAGAACCTACATGATTTAAGAACACTTGAATGGCTTTAGATGGAATGAAATATTTGCCGCGTACGATGGAGAATGGACGGATGAGTTGTTCATTTGGAACTTCGACGTGGAATAGTTCTTTTGCTAGTAGCTCTTTCCGTACAGTCCAATCAGAAAGTATAGCGATGCCAAGCCCGGCACTAACAGCTTCCTTTACGCTTTGGATACTACTGAATGTAAAGAATCGTTTCATTTTTAAATGGTGTTGATGAATAAAGCGATCACTATAAGCGCGTGTACCAGAACCACTTTCTCTTAATACCCATACTTGATCTTGGAGTGTGCTTTCATTTATTTCATTTGTGCAGAGCAATGGATGATTTGGCGGGACGACGAGCTTCATTTCATCTTGCATAAATGTTTCAACGTCAACGTCAGCGTATACGACTTGCCCTTCCACTAAGCCGATATCAATTTGATTAGAACGAAGGCTCTGCAAAACGTCTTCTGTATTTGAGATGAAAGTATGAACTTCGACGTGTGGGTTTTCATTCGCATAGTTAGCCAATATTTTTGGAAGTAAGTATTCACCAATTGTAAAACTAGCACCAATGCGAAGTGTTCCTGTTACAACGTTATGTAGTTCGTTAATTTCTTGTTTAGCATCTTCGTAAAGAGAGAGCATTTGCTTTGCATGTATATATAATATGTTTCCTGCTTCCGTAACTTGGACGTGTTTCGGGGAGCGTTGAATAAGCGTAGTGCCAAATTCGTTTTCTAAGTTGCGTATATGCATACTTACGCCAGGCTGTGAAAGGTTTAATAATTCTGCTGCACGGGAGAAGTGTTTCTGTTCAACGACAGTAACAAAAATTTTTAAAATGTCTACGTTCATATAATCTGCTCCTTTCTTTTTCTATCATCTTATCATAAGTATTTCTGATGATAGAGATTTGGTATTGATATTAAACTTATTATAGAAACTCTCTTATAATGTAAGTAGAAAGAACATGCATGTTCCAATACGATTATTGGGGTGGTACAAGGTGGAACAAACACTTGTTATACAAAAGAAGAAGGGCTTTGGATTTTCGCAAGGAATTGGGATTACATTATTAATCGCAATTGCCGCGAAGTATTTAGCAGAGCTTCCATTTTTAAATATTATGGGACAATTAGTAATTGCTATTCTAATTGGGATGATTTGGCGCGCTGCAATTGGAGTTCCTCACGATGCGATTGCAGGAACGAACTTTGCGAGTAAGAAGTTGCTGCGCTTTGGAATCATCTTACTTGGAATGCGATTAAATCTTGTTGATATTGCGAAGGCGGGACCGAAAGTATTGGTCATCGCGGCGGTTGTTATTACATTTACTATTTTTGTTGTATACGGATTAACGAAAGTATTTAAAGTAGAAAAGAAACTTGGAATTTTAACTGCATGCGGTACGGCAATTTGCGGCGCAGCCGCGGTCGTGGCAATTGCACCGCAAGTGAAAGCAAAAGATGACGAAACGGCAGTTGGAGCAGCAATCATCGCAATTTTAGGTACTATATTTACGCTTATTTATACGTTATTATATCCAGTGCTTGGTTTATCTCCGTACGGTTACGGTGTATTCTCAGGTGCGACGCTTCACGAAATCGCTCATGTCATCGCAGCTGCGGCGCCAGGAGGAAGCACGGCTGTAGATATCGCAGTTATCGTGAAGCTAACGCGCGTTGCAATGCTTGTGCCAGTAGCGATTTTAATCGGATTATGGTTTGGTAAGAGTGAAGGTAGCGAGGAAAAAAGATCATGGCGCGAACTTCCAATTCCGTGGTTCATCTTCGGGTTTTTAGCAATGAGTGCAGTGCATTCGCTTGGGATTATTCCAGAAGTTGTTGCGGGATACATTGTTGTCATTGCTTATATGCTAATCGCAATGGCGATGGCGGGGCTCGGTTTAAATGTAGAGTTTAAAACGTTCCGTAAGTTAGGAAGTAAAGCATTCGTGGCAGGGCTGATTGGCTCGATTTGCTTATCGGTTCTTGGATACGTTCTTGTATATGCGTTAGGATTTATGTAGTAGAGGAGAAAGCTGTTCCTGAAGGTATTTGGGGACAGCTTTTTCTTATGATTATAGTAGCGCTACGGATGTCGATATTTGTCGGTAAGTCGATATATTTGAAAAATCGCCGATATAAATGGAGTTGCGCTGATATATTTGGGAAATCGCCGATATAATTTAAGTTGCGCTGATATATTTGGGAAATCGCTGATATAAATTGAATTACTCTTGTACTTCGTTAGAGTAGATGTTCAGTGAAATATTTTTCTGAAATTTGTAAAGATATCTTTACTTAAAATTGGAAAATATTTATAATTCAAGTAAAGATATCTTTACTTTTGAAGGTGGATTCTATGGGTGTGAAAAATAAAATAAAAGAATTAAGAAAGCAAAATCATATAACACAAGTTGAAATGGCAAAGGCGATGCAGGTGACGCGGCAGACGATCGTGGCGATTGAAAATCATCATTACAACCCGAGTCTAGAGCTATCCTTAAAAATCGCCAAATATTTTGGAGTGAAGGTGGAGGAAATCTTTACGCTGGAGTAAGGAGAAAGAAAATAACTGACAAGCTTGAGAGATTTCAATTAAATTAAACGTTTAAATATATAAGGATTGGTTTTGGTTTATTAATTAGTTTAATTAGTACGGCATCAACGAGCGTGTTGGCAACAAGGAATAATAGATAGAAAAAGGGGAACTGGGATGGGATTACCGGTGTTATGTGTCGCTACAGCTATATTTGCGCTTCTTTGGGGAATGCAAAACTTTTCTCGTAATCCAGTGCCGAGTATGTGTATTATGATTGGTACTGTAGGTTTATCGTATTATTTATTATTATTAGCCCATTATCATAAAACGGCAACGAGTGTTGTTGTTGGAGCACTTATTTTATTTTGTGGGCGCGCTGTACAAAAAGGATTATTTCCGTAAAAGCTGTTTATACGAAGAGTATAAACAGCTTTTTGTATTTTTTTACAAAAGGCTTGAAAGTGACGTAACGTCATCTTTTATAATGAAGGGGAAGAGGTGATGGTAGTGATTTCAATACAACAATTGACGAAAGAAACAGGGGTAACAGTACGTACATTACGTTATTATGATCAAATAGATTTATTAAAGCCGAGCGGGAAAACAGAAGGCGGGCATCGGTTATATAGTGAAAATGACGTTATTCGTTTGCAACAAATTTTATTTTTAAAGGAAATGGGATTTTCATTAAAAGAGTCTGCGAATATGTTAGTAAAAGGTGAGCTTAATTTAAAGGATTTGCTTGAAAAACAACTTCGATTTGTACAGGAAGAACAAAAGAAGTTTAATCGAATGGAGCGTGTTTTACAAGCTGTTGTTTATTCGGTAGATGTAGAGGGAGAACTTGATTGGAAAGTTATGTTTGAACTGATTCAGCTTTCAAAACAGTCTTCTCGTATACGTGAAATATTTCAAAATGAAGTGTTTTCAAAGGAAGAACAAAAATTGCTTCATAATTTGCCAAATATGAGTGAACAAGATCCGAATGTTTTAGAGTGGGTAGATGTATTAAAGCAATTACGCACTTTTATGAAATACGGCAAAGAAGTCGCGAGTGATGAGGTACAAAGGGCAACGAAGAGATTAATGCAGAAGTGTTTAGAAATGGCCAATGGTGATGAAGCATTTTTAGATAAGTTATGGGAAGTTAGAAAATCGAAGGAAGATTCACAGAAAATGAGCATGTATCCAATTGAAGAAGAATTTTTATTATATATGGATGAAGCTTTTCGTATATATGATGAAAAGGAGAAGGGTAAATGAGTATACTCGCAGAATATCGTTGGTATTTTTTAATTGGGGCAGAGATTGTATTTTGGTTATCGGCTATCGGTTTCTTTTTACTCCGTTACGGATTCCGTTTGAAGAAGGCAAGCTTTATTATGGGGATTGTACTACTCGTAAATGAAGTGTTCATTTTATCCTTAGGAGTAGTGGACTATTATCAAACAGGAAAGTTCTCTAACTTTCAGATCATTACTGTAATTATTTTATTGTATGCAGTTTTCTACGGGAAAAAGGATTTGAAGAAGCTTGATATATTTGCGCAAAAGCTAGTTGCGAAATGGCGGAATGAACCAGCGCCAATTATGGAAGAGCACGTAGAATTAACAGGTATGGCTTATGCGAAGCAGGAAATAAAAAATTGGGTATTACATCTTGTTTTATTCGTTGGTGTGCACATATTCTTTTACTTCGCGTATGGATTTATTCCATTTGAAAAATGGGGTAATTGGTTAGAATCGGGAATCGTTTTAAATAAAGCTGCAAGTCGCGTCAGCCAAGTGTGGGCGATTGTATTTTTAATTGATACAGCAATTTCATTTTCATATGTTATTTTTCCGAAGAAGGAGAAAGGAAAAGAAAAGCTACTTTCATAGTTGAAAGTAGCTTTTGGGTATACAAATAATTTTTATAGGAGAGGATAAAAATAGGAAAAAGAACCATTTATATATATCTATTTCTCTTTAGTTTAGTAGCATGTTCACCATCTAACACTACAATTAACAAGAAGAATGATGTCATTGTAAAGGGAACCAGGATTTCCAATCTAGATAAATTCGAGCAGTTCGTTTGGAATGTGGAACAAGGGAAAGTTGATGAAATAAGAATTGTACAGTATACCGAAGAAGATGACCCGGTTTTTCAAACATTAGAGCATAGTGGGAAAGATATACATTATGTGTTAGATAGTAGACAAGACAAATTTGCTGGTGAGGATAAGAGGTTATATAAAGATAGCTGTAAAAGGATTGTTAAAGAGCAGTGTGAATCGCAAACGGCTTATAGGTTAATAGACTGTGTGAATGAAAATGGGCGCAATGGATATGACTTAGTATATGTACCTAAAAAATAGAATTAGTAGAGGAAGGAAGTATTTACTCCTTCCTTTTTCTACGTGTATATTGTCGAAAATTTTACCGAATATCTGTTCGTTTTTTTAGGTTTTTTATAGGTATTCGTGGTAAAATAATAATACAGATTTTTATGAGGAGGTCGGATTTTCTTGGAACGTCAATTTGAAATTGTCTCAGCGTATTCCCCGCAAGGTGATCAGCCGGTAGCTATAGAGAAGCTTGTAGAGGGAATTAATAGTGGAAAGAAAAAGCAAGTGTTGCTTGGAGCGACAGGAACGGGTAAGACATTTACGATTTCAAATGTCATTAAAGAAGTGCAAAAGCCAACACTTGTTATGGCTCATAATAAAACGTTAGCAGGGCAGTTATATAGTGAGTTGAAAGACTTTTTCCCGAATAATGCAGTTGAATATTTTGTTAGTTACTACGATTATTACCAGCCAGAAGCGTATGTACCACAAACAGATACGTTTATTGAAAAGGATGCGCAGATTAATGATGAAATTGATAAATTGCGTCACTCGGCAACGTCTGCATTATTTGAACGGGACGATGTAATTATCGTTGCGAGTGTTTCGTGTATATATGGCTTAGGTTCTCCAGAAGAATACCGCGAGTTAGTTGTTTCGCTTCGAGTTGGTATGGAAAAAGACCGCAATCAATTGCTTCGTGAACTTGTTGATGTACAGTATGGACGTAATGATATTGATTTCAAGCGTGGTACATTCCGTGTGCGCGGAGATGTAGTTGAAATCTTCCCAGCATCACTTGATGAGCATTGTATTCGAATTGAGTTTTTCGGTGATGAAATCGATCGTATTCGTGAAGTAAATGCGTTAACAGGTGAAGTATTAGCAGAACGTGATCATGTAGCAATCTTCCCAGCATCTCACTTCGTTACACGTGAAGAGAAAATGAAGGTCGCTATTGAAAATATCGAAAAAGAATTAGAAGAGCGTTTAAAGGAATTAAATGATAATGGTAAGTTGTTAGAAGCGCAGCGTATAGAACAGCGTACACGTTATGATTTAGAAATGATGCGTGAGATGGGCTTTTGTTCAGGCATTGAAAACTATTCCCGCCATTTAACGCTTCGACCAGCAGGGGCAACACCGTATACGTTATTAGATTATTTCCCTGAAGATTTCTTAATCGTCATGGATGAGTCGCACGTATCAGTACCGCAAGTAAGAGCGATGTATAACGGTGACCAAGCACGTAAGCAAGTGCTTGTGGATCATGGATTCCGTCTGCCATCGGCTTTAGATAATAGACCGCTTATGTTTGATGAGTTTGAAGAGAAAACAAATCAAGTTATTTATGTTTCAGCAACGCCAGGACCGTACGAGTTAGAGCAGTCGCCAGAAGTAATAGAGCAAATTATTCGTCCAACAGGGCTTTTAGATCCACCAATTGATATACGACCAATTGAAGGTCAAATTGATGATTTATTAGGAGAAATTCAAGATCGTATTGCAAAAAATGAGCGTGTATTAATTACGACTTTAACGAAGAAGATGTCAGAGGATTTAACGGATTACTTAAAAGATGTAGGAATTAAAGTGAACTATCTTCACTCTGAAATTAAAACGTTAGAACGTATTGAAATTATTCGTGATCTTCGCCTTGGTAAGTTTGATGTACTTGTCGGTATTAACTTATTACGAGAAGGATTAGATATTCCAGAAGTATCACTTGTCGCTATTTTAGATGCTGATAAGGAAGGGTTCTTACGTTCAGAGCGTTCATTAATTCAAACAATCGGTCGTGCCGCACGTAATGAAAACGGCCGCGTTATTATGTATGCAGATCGTATAACGAAATCTATGGGAATTGCGATTGAAGAAACGAAGCGTCGTCGTAGTATACAAGAAGCTTACAATGAAGAGCATGGTATTACGCCGAAAACGATTCAAAAAGGCGTTCGTGATGTTATCCGTGCAACGACAGCTGCTGAAGAAACGGAAACGTATGAAGCAACGCCAGCTAAGAAGATGACGAAAAAAGAGCGCGAAAAGACAATTGCGAAGATGGAAGCAGAGATGAAAGAAGCAGCAAAAGCGTTAGACTTCGAGCGTGCAGCTGAACTAAGAGATTTACTATTAGAATTAAAAGCGGAAGGGTGAAAAAAGTGAGTAAGAGCAAGGATTTTATCGTTGTAAAAGGTGCTAGAGCACATAACTTAAAAAATATTGATGTAACCATTCCGAGAAATCAGCTTGTCGTTGTAACGGGATTGTCTGGTTCGGGGAAATCATCATTAGCATTTGATACGATTTATGCAGAAGGGCAGCGCAGATACGTAGAGTCATTATCTGCGTATGCGCGCCAGTTTTTAGGACAAATGGATAAGCCGGATGTGGACACGATTGAAGGATTGTCACCAGCGATTTCAATCGATCAAAAAACAACGAGTCGTAATCCACGTTCAACTGTCGGAACGGTAACGGAGATTTATGATTATTTACGTTTATTATTTGCGCGAATTGGTACGCCAATTTGTCCAAATCATGGGATTGAAATTACATCACAAACAGTAGAGCAGATGGTAGACCGTGTTCTTGAATATCCTGAACGTACGAAATTACAAGTGTTAGCTCCTATCGTGTCTGGGCGTAAAGGTGCACATGTGAAAGTACTTGAAGATATTAAGAAGCAAGGATATGTTCGTGTACGTGTTGATGGTGAAATGCTTGATGTATCTGAAGAGATTATGTTAGATAAAAATAAAAAGCATTCCATTGAAGTTGTAATTGACCGTATTGTTGTAAAAGAAGGAATCGCAAGCCGTCTTGCTGATTCACTTGAAAGTGCATTAAAGCTTGGCGGAGGCCGAGTGTTAATTGATGTAATGGGAGAAGAGGAACTTCTATTTAGTGAACATCATGCTTGTCCGCATTGTGGTTTTTCAATCGGAGAATTAGAGCCGCGTATGTTCTCATTCAACAGTCCGTTCGGAGCATGTCCTTGTTGTGATGGACTTGGTTCAAAGCTAGAGGTCGATTTAGAGCTTGTTATCCCGAACTGGGATTTATCATTAAATGAACATGCGATTGCGCCTTGGGAACCGACAAGTTCACAATACTATCCACAACTTTTACAATCTGTATGTAATCACTACGGCGTTGATATGGATGTGCCTGTGAAAGATATACCGAAAGATTTATTTGATAAAGTGTTGTACGGAAGCGGTGAAGAGAAAGTTTATTTCCGCTATGTAAATGAATTTGGTCAAGTAAAGGAAAATGAGATTTTATTTGAAGGTGTTATTCCAAATATTGAACGTCGTTATCGCGAAACGAGTTCTGATTACATTCGTGAGCAAATGGAAAAGTATATGGCAGAACAAGCTTGTCCGAAGTGTAAAGGTGGACGTTTAAAACCTGAGAGTTTAGCTGTTTTCGTTGGTGGGAAAACGATTGCTGATGTAACGAAATATTCTGTTCAAGAAGTACAGGAATTCTTCTCAAATGTGGAGTTAACGGAGAAACAACAAAAAATTGCTCATTTAATTTTAAGAGAAATTCAGGAGCGCGTTGGGTTCTTAGTAAACGTCGGTTTAGATTATTTAACGTTAAGTCGTGCCGCCGGAACATTATCAGGTGGTGAGGCGCAGCGTATTCGTTTAGCGACGCAAATTGGTTCTCGTCTTACTGGCGTGCTTTACATTCTTGATGAGCCTTCTATCGGTTTACACCAGCGTGATAACGATCGTCTTATTCGTACATTGCAAGAAATGCGTGATTTAGGTAATACGTTAATTGTTGTTGAGCATGATGAAGATACGATGATGGCAGCTGACTATTTACTTGATATCGGGCCTGGCGCAGGTATTCACGGTGGACAAGTCGTATCAGCAGGTACACCAGCTGAAGTGATGCAAGATGAGAATTCATTAACAGGGAAGTATTTAAGCGGTAAAGAGTTTATTCCGGTTCCACTTGAAAGACGTAAAGGTGACGGACGTAAAGTGGAGATTGTCGGCGCAAAAGAGAATAACTTAAAGAATGCGAAGATGTCATTTCCACTCGGTACGTTTGTAGCGGTAACAGGGGTATCTGGTTCTGGTAAAAGTACGATGATTAATGAAGTACTATATAAATCGTTAGCGCAAAAGCTATATAAAGCGAAAGCGAAGCCAGGTACTCATAAAGAGATTAGAGGTCTTGAACATTTAGATAAAGTAATTGATATTGATCAATCGCCAATTGGTCGTACACCACGTTCTAATCCAGCGACGTACACAGGTGTATTCGATGATATTCGTGATGTGTTTGCACAAACGAATGAAGCGAAAGTGCGCGGATATCAAAAAGGACGTTTCAGTTTTAACGTAAAAGGTGGCCGTTGTGAAGCGTGCCGTGGTGATGGAATTATTAAAATTGAAATGCACTTCTTACCAGACGTATACGTTCCGTGTGAAGTTTGTCACGGTAAACGATATAATCGTGAAACGTTAGAAGTGAAATATAAAGATAAGAATATTTCTGAAGTGTTAGGGATGACAATTGAAGATGGAGTAGAATTCTTCGCCAATATTCCTAAAATTAAGCGTAAACTTCAAACGCTTGTAGATGTTGGGCTTGGTTATATGAAATTAGGTCAACCAGCAACAACATTATCTGGTGGGGAAGCACAGCGTGTGAAATTAGCTTCTGAATTACACCGTCGTTCTACAGGTCGTACGTTATACATTTTAGATGAGCCAACGACTGGTTTGCATGCGCATGATATTGCACGTCTTTTAGAAGTGCTGCAACGTCTTGTTGAGAGCGGTGAAACTGTACTTGTAATTGAACATAATCTAGATGTAATTAAAACAGCTGATTATATCGTTGATCTTGGACCAGAGGGCGGAGATAAAGGTGGACAAATCGTTGCTTCTGGAACGCCAGAGCAAGTAGTGAAAGAAGAGCGCTCGTACACAGGTAAGTATTTAAAAGAGATCTTAAATCGTGATAAAGCAAGAATGAAAGAGAAAATAAAAGAAGTAGAGTTATCGCAATAAGTTTATTGATGAAAACCGAGTGGAAATGACGCTCGGTTTTTTATTGTATAGGGGGAGAAGATGGAGTTTTTAGAGATGTTAAGGAAGAAAAATATGAAGGTAAGAGAATTTCAAAGTTGGGGTATATATTTTCGCAAGCGCTGGGAGGATCACTTTGCAAATCATTTAAGTGATGAAGAAAAAGAAGATATTTTTCTTTATGGAGATAGGTATGCATGTGGTTATCTATGGCACATATTTAGTTATGAGAAAAAGAAGTGTTTAGAAGGAACAGAAGCAGAGAGAGCGTTTCATAATGAAGCGAAAAAGGAGTGCTATGTTTTCTACCAACACTGTGATGAAGTACTGTTAATAAAGGATGCGAGTTTGTTACATATGGATGATATATTGTGTGAGACAGACGATGCGTATAAAGGCGATATCTATATTGTAGATAAAGATTTCACTTGGACCTTTGTAAAAACTCATGAAAATAGGTGGTGTGGTCCTTATTTTGCGAGGAAGTGTTAGTAGGTATACAAGCATGAAGAGTAGAATAAGTTGATATAAGTATTTGTATGATACTTGCGTTTATTATCTATTAGCGTATGATGAAATATATATGGTTAAAAGGATGTGTAACGAAATGAGATGGATTGTATCACTTCTTGTAAATAGCGTTGTGTTAATCGCTGTATCGGGACTTTTAAAAGGGATTGCACCAGATGCATTTTACGTAGCAAATATACAAACTGCAATTATTGCGAGTATTATTTTGGCTGTTTTAAATGTGTTCGTAAAACCGTTTTTAATTTTAATTACGTTACCAATTACGGTTGTAACTTTCGGGTTCTTCTTAATTGTTATTAATGCGATTACGTTAAAAATAGCAGATTCATTATTAGGAGATGCTTTTAATATATCAGGATTTGGTGTAGCGATTGTTGCGGCAATTTGTATTTCAATTTTTAATATGATAATTGAAAAGGCAATTGTTGAACCTCTATATGAAAAAAAGAGAAAGTGACAAAAAGAAAAACATTTCATTATTCGTATGAAATGTTTTTTTCTATTTATTAGAAACCGTATTTCTTGTTTCCAGAAAAAAATGGTACAATATCCGATAGAATGGAATTTCACATCAAACGAGACTGAACCCGCAGCGGAGTGGAGGTTTATACATATGCCGAAAGTAAGGACAAAAGATTTAATTGAACAATTTCAATTGGAGTTAATCAGTGGTGAAGAAGGCATTCATCGTCCGATTGATACAAGTGATTTATCACGACCTGGAATTGAAATGGCAGGATTTTTTACATACTATCCAGCAGATCGTGTGCAGCTTCTTGGTAAAACGGAGCTTACGTTCTTTGATACGTTAACAACAGAGCAAAAACAAGAGAGAATGAAAGCGCTTTGTACTGAGGAGACGCCATGTATTATTATAACTCGTAATCAAGATGTACCAGATGAGTTATTACAAGCATCACGTGAATCAGGCATGCCTTTATTACGTTCTTCTCAAACGACGACGAGATTATCAAGTCGTTTAACCAATTATTTAGAAGGTAAGTTAGCACCAACAACTGCTGTTCATGGTGTATTAGTAGATATTTACGGTGTTGGTGTTTTAATTACAGGTCAAAGTGGTGTTGGTAAAAGTGAGACAGCTCTTGAGCTTGTAAAGCGTGGCCACCGCCTTGTTGCTGATGATAGTGTAGAAATTCGCCAAGAAGATGAAGACACATTAGTAGGAAGCTCACCAGATTTAATCGAGCATTTATTAGAAATTCGTGGTCTAGGTATTATTAACGTTATGACGTTATTCGGTGCAGGGGCAGTACGAAATTATAAGCGTATTACACTTGTTATTAATCTTGAAATTTGGGATCAAAAGAAAAATTACGATCGCTTAGGTCTTGATGAAGAGAAGATGAAAATTATTGATACAGAACTTACGAAGATTACACTTCCAGTTCGTCCTGGTCGAAACTTGGCTGTTATTATTGAAGTAGCAGCGATGAACTTCCGTTTAAAACGTATGGGAGTTAATGCAGCACAGCAGTTCTCTGAACGATTAATGAGTGCAATTGAGTTAGGAAATCAGGAGTAAACTTTGGAGAGGGAGGTCATATACATATGCTGTTAGCTTCTGTACCACAGCTTGACCGTGTAGCTATCCAACTTGGGCCGTTTCCTGTATATTGGTACGGGATTATTATTGGTACAGGTGTGCTATTAGGTCTTTGGCTGGCAACTCGCGAGGGAGAAAGGCTAGGTATTCCAAAAGATACATTTGTTGACCTTGTATTAATTGCGGTACCGATCGCTATTCTTTTTGCGAGAATGTACTATGTTATTTTTGAATGGGAATACTACGCACAAAATCCGAGTCAAATTATTAATATTCGTCAAGGTGGTTTGGCGATTCATGGTGGTTTAATCGGGGCTGTTATTACAGGGATTCTTTTTGCGAAACGACGCGGACTTTCATTCTGGAAGTTAGCAGATATTGCTGCTCCAAGTATTTTACTAGGACAAGCAATTGGCCGATGGGGAAACTTTATGAACCAAGAGGCGCATGGTGATGAAGTAACGAGACAGTTTTTAGAAGGTCTTCATTTACCAGATTTCATTATTAATCAAATGTATATTGAGGGTGTGTACTATCATCCGACGTTTTTATATGAATCATTATGGAATTTTGTAGGTGTAATTTTACTACTTGCATTAAGAAAAGTGAATTTACGTCGCGGGGAATTATTCTTCACATATTTAATTTGGTATTCAGTAGGACGCTTCTTCGTAGAAGGCTTACGTACAGATAGTTTAATGCTAGGACCACTTCGTATTGCACAAGTAATGTCAATTGGACTTGTTGTTATTTCTATTATTTTCATTATTGTGAGACGAAAAATGGGGCAAGCTGATAAAAGATATTTAGAAAATTAGAGACAAGTAGCATCTTATTATAAGATGCTGCTTCTTTCATATTCAGGAAGGCGAAAGGACTAAGGCGATGAGAATAAATACAGTGTTATTTGATTTAGATGGAACTTTAATTAATACAAACGAACTTATTATTTCTTCTTTTTTACATACTTTACATACATATTATCCAAATCAATATAAGCGTGAAGATGTGTTGCCATTTATCGGTCCATCTTTACATGATACTTTCAGCAAGATTGATGAAAGTAAGGTTGAAGAGATGATTACTAGCTATCGTCAATTTAACCATGATCATCATGATGAATTAGTAGAAGAATATGAAACTGTATATGAAACAGTTCAAGAGTTGAAGAAGCAAGGTTATAAAGTTGGTATTGTTACAACGAAAGCGAGACAAACCGTTGAGATGGGATTACAGTTGTCAAAGCTTGATGAATTTTTTGATGTTGTCGTGACAATTGATGATGTAGAGCATGTGAAACCACATCCGGAGCCACTTCAAAAAGCGCTTGAATTATTAGATGCAAAACCAGAAGAGGCATTGATGGTTGGGGATAATCATCATGATATTGTCGGTGGTCAAAATGCGGGGACGAAAACAGCTGCGGTTTCATGGACGTTGAAAGGTAGAGCGTATTTAGAGGCTTACAAGCCGGACTTTATGCTAGATAAAATGAGTGATTTGCTACCGATTTTGTCTAATATGAACCGTTCATAAAGGTCCAAGTAAGTTAGTAGAGGAGCGAGCTAAGTGCGACGGACAACGCGCTATCCTGTTTCAGGAGAAAATTCGTTATGGAATGTGTATAAAACAGTGTCTTTTTGGAAGGTAATGAAAAACTTTATTATTATCCAAATTGCGCGTTACACGCCATTTTTATCTGTGAAGAATTGGTTGTACCGTACTTTTTTACGGATGAAAGTAGGAAAGAAAACATCATTTGCACTTATGGTTATGCCGGACATTATGTTCCCAGAAAAGATAACTGTGGGAGAGAATTCGATTATTGGCTATAACACAACGCTTTTAGCACATGAATATTTAATTCGTGAATATCGACTTGGCGAAATCGTCATTGGAAATGAAGTAATGATTGGAGCGAATGTAACAATATTACCAGGTGTGAAAATTGGAGACGGTGCGACTGTCTCAGCTGGCACACTTGTTCATAGAGATGTACCGAGCGGTGCTTTCGTAGGTGGAAATCCAATGCGTATTATTTATACGAAAGAGCAAATGACCGCAAGAGAAGGTTCATGGTGAAAATGTAACATTTCTCCTCTTTTTTTATGAATAAAAAGGAAATAATTGAGTATAATATACTGTTTTGTTTTTTACGGAATCGTTTATACTTATAGATAGAAGAATGTGTGAACGAAGAAAACAAAAAACTGGAGGATATATGGGGAAAAATCAAAGGATATATAAGGAGAACGGACAAGTTATCTCTTTTAATCAATTAGCGGACTTCTTTTATAAAAAAGGGATGAGAGCTTACAAAGGACAAAAATTGCAAGATGCAATTAAATATTTTCGAAGAGCGGCACAAAGTGAGAAGGAGCCGTTTATTCTATGTCAATTAGCAACAGTATTATCTGAGGCTGGTGAATATCAAGAATCGAATCAAATCTTCTTAAAGTTAGTTAGATCTAATCCAGAACTTGAACAGTGCTATTATTTTATTGCAAATAATTATGCATATATGGGGTTATTTCAACAGGCGAAGAAATATGCAGATCGTTATTTAGAAGTTGCAAAAGAGAAGGAATTCGTAGAAGATACATTAGAACTTCTTGAGATTATGGAAGAAGAAGCAATGGGTGCGGAAGAGATTGAAGATGAAGATGATTTAATTGTTATGCAGGAAGAAGCGAATCGTTATATTCGTAATGGACAATTGGAAGAAGCAATTGCTACATTAGAAATTGTTACTAAGGATTATCCGGAGTTTTGGTCAGGGCATAATAATTTAGCCATTGCACATTTTCAATCTGGTAATGTAGACAAAGCACTGAAGTTAACAGAAATGATTTTAGAGAAAAATCCTGGTAATATACATGCGCTTTGTAATACGCTTATTTTTCTATATTCAATTGGAGAGCATAAACAAGTAGAAGCGTTAGCGGGACAGCTAGTTTCAGTATATCCAATTTCATTTGAACATCGTTTGAAACTGGGAACTACACTTGCAACAATTGGTTATTTCGAGCATGCATATAAATGGTTCAAACTATTAAAGCGTCAAGGATACGAGGGAGACGTTAGTTTTTATTATTGGTTTGCATATTCTGCGTATATGGTGAAAGATCAACAACTAGCTGAAAAAATGTGGCAACATGTCGTGGAATTGCATCCTGATAAAAAGGGAAAAGAACCGTGGAATGCGCTGAATTTAGCAGATGAAGGACAAAACGTGTTATTTGAAGAATTACGAAAATCATTTCAGCAAAGTGCGACGCTAGAAGAACAAATGCTAGCTTTATATTTAATGAATGAATTGTCAACGCCGGAGAAGGTTGGATTCTTTTTTGATATAACGCAAGCGAAGAACGGTGTTCCCATCGTGTCGCAACTTGCAAAGTACTTCTTTTTACTTAATAGTCATAAGAGTATTCCAGCTGATTTACAACAATTTGAGCAGTGCGTACGAATCGCGGATGCATTATACAATTATACGAAAAAAGATGATGAATTAATTGAAGAGTGTTTACACTTTTGGTTTTGTACGTTCATACGTTTATATACATCTGGAGACATATTTACAAATGTGTACGGCTGGTCAGCTGCGATTGAATACATTGTACGCGGCGAACAAGGAAATAAAATGACACAGTCGGAGCTTGGAGATGTATATAATGTATCTGTAGCGACTGTCCGAAAGTATGTGCAAGCTGTTAAGCGTACGCACACATAAGATAAGCAAATCATTGGGAAAAAAATGATGCTAACAGTATAATGAGGGTAACTTAATTGTGTAGGAATGGATAGGAGTGAATAGTGTGTCAGAAGAAAAAATTTATGATGTCGTTATTATTGGTGCAGGACCAGCTGGTATGACAGCTGCAGTATATACATCTCGTGCAAATTTAAGCACATTAATGCTTGAGCGTGGTATTCCAGGTGGCCAAATGGCAAACACGGAAGATGTAGAAAACTACCCAGGTTATGAGTCTATTTTAGGACCAGACTTATCAAATAAAATGTTCGAGCATGCAAAGAAATTTGGTGCCGAATATGCATACGGTGATGTAAAAGAAGTCATCGATGGTAAGGAATACAAAACAATTATTGCTGGTAAAAAAGAATATAAAGCACGTGCAATTATCGTTGCAAGCGGTGCAGAGTATAAAAAAATTGGTGTACCGGGTGAAACAGAACTTGGCGGCCGCGGTGTATCATATTGTGCAGTATGTGACGGGGCATTCTTTAAAGGAAAAGAACTTATCGTAATTGGCGGCGGAGATTCTGCTGTTGAAGAGGGTGTGTTCTTAACACGCTTCGCATCAAAAGTAACGATCGTTCACCGTCGTGACACGCTTCGTGCACAGAAAATTTTACAAGACCGTGCTTTCCAAAACGAAAAAGTAGATTTCATTTGGAACCACACGATAAAAGAAATCAACGAAGCAAGTGGTAAAGTAGGAAGTGTAACACTTGTGGACGTAAATAGTGGAGAAGAGAAAGAAGTCAAAACTGATGGCGTATTCGTATACATCGGTATGTTACCTTTATCAAAACCATTTGTTGAACTAGGTATTACAAATGAAAATGGTTACCTTGAAACGAACGAGCGTATGGAAACGAAAATCCCTGGTATTTTCGCAGCTGGTGATGTTCGTGAGAAAATGCTTCGTCAAATTGTAACTGCAACAGGTGACGGTAGTATTGCAGCGCAAAGTGCACAACATTACGTAGAAGAATTATTAGAGGAATTAAAAACTGTATCAGAAAAATAAGGGATAATATACCTTGTGAGAAGAAAGCTACCGACAGGAGCTTTCTTCTTTTTTGTGTGAAAATGTCAAAGTTTTGTCAAAAAATATAAGGATTATAAGCTTTCTTATTGATATACTGGACTTTACGGAAAAAATCACTATAAGAAATGAGGAATTTATTCAGTATGGAATGGCGTAATATACATCGTGGATTTTGTATGGGCGTTAGTGATTTAATTCCTGGTGTGAGCGGCGGTACAATCGCTGTTGTGTTAGGGATTTATGAACAATTGCTTGCGGCAATTAGTGGATTCTTTAGTCGTGAATGGAAAAAACATTTAGGATTTTTAATTCCCCTTGCAGCTGGCGTGGCAGCGGCATTTTTAACGTTAAGTCACGTTATTAAATATTTACTTGCAAATCATTATGAACCGACTCAATTTTTCTTCCTCGGTTTAATTATTAGTATATTACCGATGCTAATGAGGGAAGCTGATGCAAAGTCGTCGTTTAAAGGTAAGCACATCGTTTTATTAATAGTTGCAGCAATTCTTGTTGCGATTACAGCTTTCTTTAAACCAGATAAGGCAGCAGATCCAATTACGACTTTAACAATTTTAAATGCAATTGGTTTATTTTTCGCAGGATGGATGGCTAGTATGGCCATGCTGCTTCCTGGAATTAGTGGATCGTTTATTTTATTAATTATTGGTGTGTATCCGACAGCAATTAACGCTTTAACTACACTTAACTTACCTTTAATCGTGGTTATCGGTGCTGGTGTTATGGTTGGATTTGTTGTAAGTAGTAAAGGCATTAGTTTTTTATTAGATCGTTATAAAAGTATGACATTTGCGGCAATTATTGGACTTGTAATCGGTTCGATTGTAATTGTATTCCCTGGGATTCCGACTGGCGGATTTTCAATTATAAGTTCAATTATTACCTTTATTTTAGGCTTTGCGATTGTTACTTATTTCGGTAAGAAATAAGGATTTTAATCCCCTTGACGATAAAAATCGTTAAGGGGATTTTTCATGCTATTCATTAAAAATCTAAGCATTTACATTGCTTGTTATAGAAAGCTTTTTTAAAATTGCTGAGTAGCATATGCTTAGCGAAAGAGGACTGGCTCCTTCGTTGTAGCAAACTGTTTTTGATAGTATAATGAAATAAGTATGCAGTGAGGAATTTTACTGCAAGTAGCTGAGGTGAAGAAACATGCAAAGAGTGACAAACTGTGTGTTAATTAGAGATAATGAAGTACTCTTACTCCAAAAACCTCGCCGGAATTGGTGGGTTGCACCAGGCGGGAAAATGGAGCGTGGGGAGACTGTAAGAGATTCCGTTGTTCGCGAGTATCGTGAAGAAACAGGTATTTATTTGAAAAACCCAGCGTTAAAGGGGGTCTTCACCTTTGTCATCCAAGAAGGTGATAAAGTTGTTTCTGAATGGATGATGTTCTCCTTTTTAGCGACAGATTTTGCAGGAGAAAACAAACTAGAGAGCGAAGAAGGCATCATTGGTTGGCATACATTTGATAAAATTGATGATTTAGCAATGGCGCCAGGAGATTATCACATTATTGATTATTTAATTAAAGGAAATGGCATAATCTACGGTACATTTGTATATACCCCAGATTTTGAGTTGCTTTCATATCGATTAGATCCGAGTTAAACCGTCAAGGAGAGGATACGATGACAGAGAATAATGATATAAAAATGGTAATTATTACAGGAATGTCTGGAGCTGGAAAAACAGTAGCTTTACAAAGTTTTGAAGATTTAGGATATTTTTGTGTAGATAATTTGCCACCGATGTTATTGCCAAAGTTTATTGAGCTTATGGCGGATTCAAAAGGGAAAATGAATAAAGTGGCACTTGGTATTGATTTACGTGGCCGCGAGTTTTTCGAACATTTATGGGGAGCACTTGATGATTTATCAGAACGTACATGGATTATTCCTCATATTTTATTTTTAGATGCGAAAGATAGTACGCTTGTAACTCGTTATAAAGAAACGAGACGTTCGCATCCACTTGCACCAACTGGTTTGCCGTTAAAGGGAATCGAAGCTGAGCGCAATTTATTAACAGATATGAAGGCACGAGCGAATATTGTGCTTGATACATCGGATTTAAAACCGAAAGAATTACGTGAAAAAATCGTTCACTTGTTCTCAACAGAAACTGAGCAAGCATTCCGTGTAAATGTTATGTCATTTGGATTTAAGTACGGTATTCCAATTGATGCAGATTTAGTATTTGATGTTCGTTTTTTACCAAATCCATATTACATTCCACATATGAAGCCATTAACAGGACTAGATGAAGAAGTTTCTTCCTATGTACTGAAATTTAATGAGACACATAAGTTTTTAGAGAAGTTGACGGATCTGATTACTTTCATGCTGCCTCATTATAAAAGAGAAGGCAAAAGTCAACTTGTAATTGCAATTGGATGTACAGGTGGACAGCATCGTTCTGTTACGCTTACAGAATACCTTGGGAAACATTTGAAACCAGAGTATAGTGTTCATGTATCTCATCGTGATGTGGAGAAGAGAAAGGGCCATTAAGGGATGAAAAAAGAGAGAAAGCCTAAAATTGTCATCATGGGAGGCGGAACTGGACTCTCTGTTTTATTAAGAGGATTAAAGCAATATCCTGTTGATATTACAGCAGTTGTTACAATTGCTGATGATGGTGGCAGTTCAGGTAGATTACGTGATGAGCTAGAAATTCCACCTCCAGGTGACATCCGTAACGTACTTGTTGCGTTATCGGATGTAGAGCCACTGGTGGAAGCTTTATTTCAGCACCGTTTCACAACAGGAGACGGACTGAAAGGTCATGCGTTAGGAAATCTATTGTTGGCAGGTATGACCTCGATTACAGGAGACTTTTTCCATGCGATTACGGAAACAAGTAAAGTATTAAATGTCAGAGGACGTGTATTACCAGCAGCGAATCAAAGTGCGGTACTTCATGCGGAACTTGAAGATGGAGAAATTGTAACAGGTGAATCAAAGATTCCTTATTACGGAAAGAAGATTAATCGCGTCTTTTTGACTCCAGAAGATGTAGAGCCATTGCATGAAACGTTGGCTGAGATTAAACGAGCTGATTTACTTGTTTTCGGCCCAGGAAGTTTGTATACGAGTATATTACCCAATTTAGTTGTTAACAAAATTGGAGACGCTGTTCTTGCTGCAAAGGCGAAGAAGGTATATGTATGTAACGTTATGACACAAGCGGGTGAAACGATGGGATATACTGCTTTTGATCATGTGCAGGCGTTACACGATCATTTAGGGCAACCATTTATTAATACTGCAATTGTAAATAACCGTGAGATTCCTTGTGAATTACGTAAGTTATATGATGAAGAAATGTCTACACCAGTTGTAGTGGATGAAGAACGTTTTGTTGAAAATAATATTGATGTTATTCAAGAGGGATTAGCGAAGTATGATGATCATGTTGTAAGGCATGATACGTTAAAGTTAGCTTCGATTTTATATTCATTGTTATAAATATGCGTTGCCTCGTTTGAGGTAGCGCTCCTCATTCATATAGGACAAGATTTTTGTTCCGCAATAATCGTATAAGGAGGTGTTGACTGTGTCATTTGCATCAGAAACAAAGAAAGAGTTGACGAATCTTGAGATGAAGGAATGCTGTGAGAAAGCAGAATTATCAGCGTTGCTTCGAATGAACGGGTCGCTTTCTTTTTCAAACCGTCGTCTATCTATCGATATTCAAACGGAAAATGCGGCAATTGCAAGAAGGATTTATACGCTTTTGAAAAAAGGATATGACGTGACGGTAGAATTACTTGTTCGTAAAAAAATGCGATTGAAGAAAAATAATGTATATATTGTGCGGCTTGTTGAGAAGTCTCGTGAAATATTAGCTGATCTTCATATCGTTCGAGATGACTTTTCATTTATTCGAAATATATCACAAGAATTGATTGAGAAGAAATGTTGTAAACGATCGTATTTACGAGGTGCATTTTTAGCAGGTGGTTCAGTAAATAACCCAGAAACATCATCTTATCATTTAGAAATCTTTTCGTTATATAAGGAACATAATGATGCTATATGTGAACTGATGAACGGATTTGATTTAAATAGTAAGACGTTGGAAAGAAGAAAAGGGTACATTACGTATTTGAAAGAAGCAGAAAAAATTACAGAGTTTTTAAATATTATAGGTGCTCATAATGCGCTTTTAAGATTTGAAGATATTCGAATCGTACGTGATATGCGTAATTCTGTAAATCGTTTAGTGAACTGCGAAACAGCTAATTTAAATAAAACAATTGGTGCAGCACTAAGGCAGATTGAAAATATTCGTTACATTGATGAGACAGTTGGTCTTGATATATTGCCGGATAAACTACAAGAGATTGCGCAATTACGAAGAGATTATCAAGATGTAACATTGAAAGAGTTAGGTGAGATGGTATCCGGGGGGAAGATTAGTAAGTCGGGTATTAATCATCGTTTGCGTAAAATCGATGAAATTGCAGAGAAATTACGCGCGGGGGAAACGGTAGCAAAAAAATAAGAGGTTAAAGGGGAAATGGAGCTGTGGTTCAAAAAAGAGTTCGGGTTTCATTAAAAAACGGTTTACAAGCACGTCCGGCTGCGTTGTTTGTACAAGAGGCAAATCGCTTTCATGCAGATATCTTCATCGAGAAAGATGGAAAGACAGTAAATGCAAAGAGCATAATGGGGATTATGAGCTTAGCAATTGGAACTGGAAGCATGATAACAATTACAACAGAAGGTTCAGATGCAGAAGAGGCTTTAGAAGCATTAGCTGCATATGTACAATAAGAAGCTATCGCGTATATGCGATAGCTTTTTGTTTTTGCGGTTTACTTAAAGGGAGTTTTCGGGATAGGGGGTATGTAGGTGGTTTGTCCTTGTCGTAGATTGTCGGTAAATCGATATGTTGTGTCGAACCGTTGATATATTAAAAAAATCGTTGATATAATTTAAGTTTTGTTCGATATAATTGAAAAATCGTTGATATATTTAGAGGGATACTGGATGGGGTATGTGAGCGGGGAACAATATATAAAAGAAGCGCCCAATTATAGGGCGCTTCCACTTTTAGTTATATCCAGCTCCAGCGGCTAGAATCTCCGGTCGCTTCGCCCCTTCATTCGAGGCAAAAAGCGCCTCGGAATCAGGGGCTCCATCGCCCTGCGATTCTAAACGAGCCGCTTCCGCTTTTAAGTATTAACGATTTGTAAAGATCTTATCGATTAAACCGTATTCTAAAGCTTTTTCTGCTGTCATGAAGTTGTCGCGGTCTGTGTCGCGTTGTAGTACTTCAAGTGGTTGACCAGTGCGGTCAGCAAGAATTTGATTTAGTTTTTCACGTAAGAATAGGATACGTTTTGCAGCGATTTCGATTTCAGTCGCTTGACCTTGTGCTCCACCAAGTGGTTGGTGAATCATTACTTCACTGTTTGGAAGTGCATAACGTTTTCCTTTTTCACCTGCTGCAAGTAAGAAGGCACCCATAGATGCTGCCATACCGATACAGATTGTTGATACTTGTGGTTTAATAAACTGCATTGTATCATAGATTGCCATACCCGCTGTGATAGAACCACCAGGGCTGTTGATGTAGATGTGAATATCTTTTTCTGGATCTTGAGATTCCAAGAATAAAAGCTGGGAAACGATTGAGTTAGCTACGTTGTCATCAATTGCACTACCAAGCATAATGATGCGGTCTTTTAATAGTCGAGAGTAAATATCGTAAGCGCGTTCTCCACGATTTGTTTGTTCAATTACTGTAGGAATTAAATTCATCTGTTATTTCCTCCTTCTAAAGCTTTCTTAGTCTTATAATACAATTATGGTCAATAAAGGTCAAACGAAACCACTTTAAATCAAAAAAATATGTAGTTGTACCATGAAATATTCGCTATGTTTTCGAAATTCCCTGCTTATGTATCTTCAACATCATAACCGAATTACATAAATTTAAACGTTATGAAAACTGGAGAAAAAAAGAAAAGAACGCCTTTTAACTGAAGCGTTCTTTCGATAATTAGTCTTTTAAAAGATAGGTTACTTTATTTAAAATCTTTTCGATTTGTTTCGCGTTTTTACTATACATTTCGCTTGCTGATTTCGACTTTGTTTCTAAGGAAAATAGTTCAAGATCAGCATGACATTTTTTTAAAGATGCTAATAATAAAGGTTTGTTTTGAGGAGAAGGCATTTGGAGTTTGTCATTGTAAATGTCGATAGTAAGTTGTCCGTATGAATCCACTTGACCGAGAAAGACATTTTCAATAACAACACCGAGTTTTTCTAATTCTGAATGTAGCCAAGCGCGGTTATGTCCGCTTGCTGAAAGAGGTTCATCTAGTACATTTCCATCCATAATAACAGTTTGTGGTTCTTTCTCGTTTGGTACTTTTAAACCGATGTCTTTTGCAGTAAGTGGCTGAGAATCTTTCTTTAATAATACATTTAATTCTCCGCTCGGTTCTAAGACAGCAAATTCGACTTCAGCTATACTAAATGCACCATTTCCTCTAAGAAGTTCGAGTAACTCATCACTAGTATATTTTTCTTTCTTTAAATTATCCTCAAGTACTTTGCCATCTTTTATTAACACTGTAGATTTTCCTTCAAAAAAGTCTCTAGCAGTTTTGTTTTTTAAGGAAAGAATGCCAACGAAAAAAGGTACTGAGGCGAAAATAAGTATAGCGAAGACGCCATGGAAAAACTTTTGGTCAAGCCCTGTAGATATTTGAGCGGCGATATCACCGATTGTCATTCCTGCTATGTATTCGAAAAAGGAAAGCTGAGAAATTTGCCTTTTTCCTAAGCACTTTGTGATAGTGAATAAAATGATTAATATGAATACAGAGCGAATAATGACAAGTGTCCATTCCGGCAGGTGAGACATAGTCATTTCCTCCAGTCTACTTAAAACCCTTTATATTGAGGTTCTTCACGTTCCAATACTGAAACTCTATTTTGTAAATCAGCGATGATACTGTCCATTTCTAACATACATTCATGAAATATGCGTTTAGCTTCATCGTCTGTAGAATTTAGCGAAAGGGAACTTAAGCTTGCTTGAGCTCCTCTTACACTAGCAAGGCAAGTTTTAACGCTAGCGATAACAGTCATACAAACACTCCTTATCCTTTCGGTTTGAATAACAATGCTCCAATGAAGCCGAAAATAATAGCTGCGGATACGCCGGCGCTCGTTACTTTAAACATGCCTGTGATAACACCAACGATGCCATGTTTTGCAGCTTCTTCCATTGCGCCATGAACGAGAGCATTACCAAAGCTTGTAATAGGCACAGTTGCACCAGCTCCAGCGAAATCAATTAATGGTTCATACAAATTGAATCCATCTAATATAGCTCCGGCAACAACGAGTGTTGCCATTGTATGAGCTGGTGTAAGTTTTACAACATCAAACATAAGTTGTCCGATTACACATATGAGTCCGCCAATGACGAAAGCCCAGAAAAAAATCATTGCGTTGCACCTCCAAATTCAATCGAAACGGCGTGAGCGATACACGGAATCGTTTCTTCTTGTTGGAATGTAAGTGGAGATAGTAAAGCGCCTGTCGCAACGACAAGTATTTTTTTGAACTCTCCTCTTTTCATTCGGTTTAATAAATGACCATAAACGACTGTTGCGGAACATCCTGGTCCACTAGCACCAGCTATGACAGGCTGTCCTTCTCTATAAATGAGTAGCCCGCAATCTTGAAACTGTTCGCTCGTTACTTTTGTTCCGTGTTTATGTAGTAAGTCATAAGCAATTTCACGGCCTACATGTCCGAGATCGCCTGTTACAATTAAATCGTAGTAAGAGGCATCAATTTGACGTTCACGTAAATGAGCTTCAATTGTATCGACGGCAGCTGGAGCCATTGCACCTCCCATATTAAACGGATCTGTTAATCCCATATCAACCACTCGTCCGATTGTTGCAGATGTTACCCTAGGGCCGTGACCAGTATCGCTTAAAATAGCGGCCCCAGCACCGGTTACTGTCCACTGTGCGGTAGGTGGCTTTTGTCCACCATATTCGGTAGGATAGCGGAACTGTTTTTCTACAGCGGTGTTATGGCTTGATGCCCCGGTTAATAAATATTTTGCGCCTTTTGCATTTACGATACTTGCTCCAAGTGCTAAACCTTCCATAGAAGTAGAACAAGCCCCGAATAGCCCGAGATAAGGAGTGCCCAGTGTACGGCAAGCAAAGCTTGTAGGGGTAATTTGATTAATTAAATCTCCTGCAAGTACGAATTGAATATCATCTTTACGAAGTTTTGCTTTTTCAGTTGCGCGACTACAAGCTTCTTCGAATAAAATTTTATGTGCTTTTTCATAGGAATCTTGTCCGAGCCATAAATCTTCATGGAGGGTATCGAAGTCTTCTGGGATTTTCCCTTTTGCTTCAAATGGCCCCCCAACGACTCCTGTCGAAATAATAACTGGTTTGTTTTCAAATACCCACGTTCGGTGCCCTTGTAACATTTATAGCCCTCCCCATTGAACGAGAATCGTTTTAATAAGTGCGATGACGAAAGCAGAAAATACACCAAATAAAATAACAGAACCAGCTAATTTGAACATGTTACCACCAACGCCGAGTACAAATCCTTCCGTTCGGTGTTCGATACATGCGGCAATAACAGAGTTACCAAATCCAGTAACAGGTACAGCTGTACCAGCACCGGCAAACTGCCCAAAACGATCGTATATACCAAATCCAGTTAGTAACATAGAAATAAAAATAAGAGTTGCGACGGTTGGATTTCCTGCCGAACGTTCAGTGAAATCGAAATAAGTAATATAAAAAGTAGAGATTAGTTGTCCTATGAAGCAAATAAAACCACCGACGAAAAAGGCTTTTATACAATTTTTTAAGACAGGTCGTTTCGGTTCGCGTTCTTGTTCGAATTTTTTATACTCCTGTTGTACAGGGGTTAAGTTTTTATCTTTACTAGACATTGCAATCCTTCCTTTTCTTTTAAAAAGCGTTAAGTGTTAGACTCCATTTTTTTGCCGATGAATTTTAATTGCTTATTAATTTCATCTTTAGATACTTCTTTTTTCTTAATTTTGTTTTCAAGTTTTTCGAGTAACATAAAGATTTTTTTATCTGTACTTACACGAACATCGAAAGTGGGGTATTCATCACTTAATTGCTTTTGAAGTTTGCTGCGCAGCGGTTTTAATCCAAACCTTTCGTGATGCTCAGGTGTAACTGCTATGTAGAGATCTAAATTTGAATTCACTGCTGTGCTTTTTATAATTTCATCCATAGCGAGAGCCCTTTTCTTCGCTCCTTGTGATATAGATTGATTAAAGGATTCCGTACTCGTCTTTGTTAACTTTGGACCTTTTTCTTTCTCCGTTCGTTTTGCTTCTTCTTTCACTTTTTTATCTAAAGGACTATTATTACATCCGGTAAAAGAGCTAAATAGAAGTGCAAATAATGCGGTTATGAGGCCGAGTTTTCGCATAATTATCATTCCATTTCTATTGCAATATGTAATGTGATAGAAAAAGGATGACTGCATATCATCCTTTTTCTATTTCACAGCAAGACGGATGCGTTATTGCTGTGAGTATTGTGGTTCTTCTTGTTGGACTTCTTCAACGCGTGGGTTTAAAGAATCGATAATCGTTTGTGTTTGCTGCGCAGCTGTTTGGAAAAGTTGCTTAGCTTGTTGGTTATCCGTATCAAGAGCGAATCCCTCTAAGCTAGCTTGTGCACTTTTTAATCCAGAAACAGTTTGCTTTAATTTTGTAATTACAGTCATTGAATGAAGCCCCCTTTGGAATATCAATTCATAGGTTATAATTTGTGAGTTGGGGTGAATTTATGATTGGAAAATTTAGGGGTGGAATAGATTTTATATGATTTTAGCTAAGATGCATAAGGTATTACGGGGATATTTTTATTGATTTAGATGGATTTTATTGCTATTATTATGAGAAGAAAATGAAGTGTTTTCTATAATCATGCGCCCATAGCTCAGTCGGATAGAGCGGTGGTTTCCGGTACCACGTCTGGTATGGATAAGGAAGCTAATCGAGGGTTATGCGCTATATAAAGCCGTTTGGTATTGTTTTTAACGCTTAACTTGAGCGAGAACAAACCGCAATTGTCCCACGAAGGCATTAGCGAGTTAGTGTCGCATAGTTAGGACATGCTACGGACTGTTAAATGAGAATAATGATAATATATTTACGGAGAGCTTCCGTCTGAAAAAATTCAGATAGGGGGCTCTTTTTTATTATGTTAAAAAACAGACGAGTTGTAAAAAGACGAAGAGAAATAGTTGATTTTATCGATACTACCGAAGAATTAAGCACAGAAACGGTGATAAGAATTGTTACGCAGGCATTTCAAGCGGAAGGATTCAGGAAGCGTACCATCGATGATTACACAAAGCTTTTTCATTATTTTATGCGAGAGTTAAACATCGATAAGGTCGAGATTATTACCGCAAAGCACGTCCGAATGTATATTAATAAATTACTTAGTCGGGAATTAGCTCCCGCTACAATAAATATTCGCATATCAGCATTGAAATCGGTTTTTAAGCGACTACATGAACAGGGATATATCAAAAGTAATCCTGCGGTGGACTTCGTGAAATTGCGTACTGATGAAGCGCCGATTTTTACGCTAAATAATAATCAAATCAAGCGTCTCTTTCGTGTTGTAGATAAGACTACCTACGCAGGTTATAGAGATTACTGTGCTATGTTGCTTATGTTACATTGTGGTCTACGTGTGAATGAGGTTAATCAGTTAGAGGCTAATGATTTAGATTTTGATAATCTTACAATTATGTTATCAGGGGCTAAGAATAAGAATCGAAAAACTAGAGCCGTTCCTATGACGAAGAAAATAGCAGAAGAGTTGCGAATGCTTATCGATGAAAGTCGGGAGTATTTTGAAGGCACTACAAATGTTTTCCTAACGCAAGATGGAAATTCGATAGATAATGATTTGTTGCGTAAGCGTATGTATCGCTATGGACAGTTAGCAGGGCTTTCAAAAGAATGCCGTCCATCACCGCATAGTTTGCGTCATACTTTTGCTACGAACTTTTTGCGAAATGGTGGAAGTGTTAACGCACTAATGCGAATTATGGGGCATGCGGACATTACAACAACTATGCGATATGTTCGTTTAAACGACGAAGCAGTAAAAGAACAATACGAGAAAGTAGCCGCCAAGAACGACTACGGAGTATAACAACGAAAAAAGCCTCCAACCGCCATTGGAGACTCAAAACTATACATATCGAAACTAAATAACGGACAAGCCGTATCAGTCCGACCATCTACTTTGCATTCTATCGGAAAAATTCGAAGATTGCAAGGCGTCTTTAGTAATGTCTTTTTTAGGTACTGATGCGGTAAGTCAAAAAGCGGAAGCCGTACCGCTTAAAAAACGTAAAAGGTGAGCGAGAGCCGACGCAAATAAATCAGCGCTATACAACCAACATGTATCCCCTTCCGCATGCGTATAGGCTAGGTGATTGCGACCATTAACGGCAAGGAGTGGCAATACGTTGTTCTAAGGAACAGGGTGTATTATCGGGCTTAATCGTAAGATTGGGCGCATATTGGGACGTATGGATATGAGATAGTGTGTGCGAAAGTGCAGGGACGGAAGGGGCGTTACTACGATACACTACAAGCGATCCGACGCTAGTAAAACGCCTTACCCCTTATTTGCATAGATACTACGAAATTATGACAAAGTTTAAACGTTTTGTTATTTTTTATCGATGCGAATAGGGGTGAAAACTGCGCCCAACTCAACCTAGCTTCGCTCACCTCGGCTAGTCGCCGTCCACCGATTGTCAATAGCATAAATTCGATATTGAACGCCACTAGCGGAAGTGAGTTGAATATCGGAGGGTACAGGTGCTATACGAGGTGGAAGACTTACGTATGGAAAGCAGACTTACTATAAGACAATACGCAAATAAAGGCGAAGACATAAACGAAACATTAAATAGAATAGCGATACTAGCTAAAGAAGAAGTGGAAGATTATTACACTGGAATATGCGATAATAAGTATGTAGAAAAAATTGAAGCGCACTACATACCGTTAATAGAGCGCCTAGCCAACGATAACTGGCATAAGATGAATAACGAAGTACACTTTATAGACGATTGTTTCCGTAGAATAAGATATGCGATTAGAACGTTTGATATAAATAAGGGCGATTTCGATAAGAGAGTTAAGAGTTTTATTTATCAAGCATTACGTAAATATTGCGGAGAAAGAGGACGGAGAAGAACGGTATTAACACTTTTAAGTGATATTAACGTACTTGAAACGCTAGAGGATTGTGCAGAAAATGCGGAAGAGAAAGCGATCTGTAATATAATGACTAACCGAGATACTTACGCAAAGCTATATGAAAACATATGCAAGAAGAAAATAGATTTTATTGTACTAGATACTATGATACATACGGCAGAGAATAACGAAAAGGTTACAGAGGTTGCAATTTCTAGAGCATTATCGAAGAAGACGGGGCGATCATTTGATTCCGCTAGAAGTACGGTGAGAGGATTTAAGCAGAGAATCCGAAAAAGAAATATTAGAAAGGAAGATAGGGCGTGAAGGATAGAAAGAAAGAGAAAAATATAAGGGCGAACCTGTTAATAGTTGCATTTGTATTGCTGGTTGTTACAAAGATAATCGGAAACGCCATTATAGGTGGACTAGCAGTATTGTTTGCGATGGCGGTAGTCGCATCGGTTATTACTGCTAGGATTGCAGAGTTTATGCGGAAGAGGAAGGAAAAAGAGGACTTATAAAGGTTCGAAGAAAGAAGGGGAATTATTATGAAGTCATTTAAGAAAGTAGTTTTATTAGGTGTGGCGACAACGTCAATCTTTAGTGCTTGCTCTACGAAAGAAAAAGCGGACTATGAGCCATATAAGGAACACGAATCTGTTGAAACTGCGCAAGAAAAAGAGGGAACATCCAATCCAACTAAGGTCGAGAAGGTTGAGGAAGAGCCTACGAAGGATGGAAAGCCACAACAATTGGAGGAATCAACGAAGGAGGATGCGGAGGTTAACGACAGACGTCCGTATTATAAAGATGCGAATAATGATGCACCAACCGTTTCGTTAGAACAGTATGACGGAATTAAAGTCGGAATGTCCGCGAACAAAGTTAAAGAGATAGCGGGTGCGCCTAGATTTATCGAGAAATATAAGTCGTTCTCTATCTACGGATATTTAGGGCATGGTGGAGAAGGTTCGATGACTATAACGTTTAACCCTGATGGAAGTGTAACGAAGAAAGAGCAAGATGGTCTTAGAAATAATGCGGTTAAAGATGCAAAAGCTAACGAAGACCGTGCGACAGGTAATGGTGACCGTAATTCTAAACCTGCTACGAAATCTAGTACTAAAATTCCGAACGATTATTGCGGACACGGACACGATGAAACGAAGGAACCAGAGCATGACTGCGAAAAGATTATTGATAAAGAGGCTCATAGAAGACATCTGGAACAACAGGAAAGAGAATATGAAGAACAACAACGCGAGGAAGCGAAGAAATACCAATCTGAATTGTCCGAAGAAGATAAGGCGAGAATCTTGCGTCAAGAAAAACGATGGAATACGCCTAGCGGTGGCATTGGTGATAAGTGGCAAGATGAATTAAAAGAAATGGAAGAGAAGGAGGGATGATAAATAGCCCCCCCCCTTTTTTTGCACGCGGATTATTTGTTAAATCTTTATTAGTGGTCCCGCCACATGCCCATCAAGTATTATAAGTACTTATCTTCATTCGAAATTAATTTTCAATTAGGATATTTTATATTTGCAAATAGGTCTTTTTCTCCATCTTTAGATATTACAAAACGTGCTTCATATTTTTTAAATTCTTCATAGAGCTTAATTCTGTCTTGTTCATATTCGTTAAAATCATCCACAAATTTCTTATCTTGTCCTAATATATCTAAAAGTTCAAAAATTGAAGTCTCCACATCAGATATATATTCATTAACTTGAGGTGTCGATATTTTCTGCTCACTTGGTCTATGTACCAATGAATTCCTTATTTCTACACCTTTTTGTATTGATTTGAGTTTTGAACATTTTTTTCCAGTAATAGATTCCAACATTTTTCCATACATTTTATACAGTGGCGGAGATGGCATTTCTAACACAATGAAGTTTAATTTTTCATCGTAATTCATATAAAATTCTTTAACAGCTAATTCAGCAGCAATCGTAGCGTTAATCCATTTAATTTCATTTTCTTCTTCATTCTTAGCTTTTATTAAATACTTAAAAGCTATAAAAGGTAATCTTTCATTATTTAACTGTCTCTGTATATAATCCTTTCTTTCTTGAGTTAGATTATAAGACTGTTTAAATATAATATGTGCTTCTAAATCAATAGGACCTTTTTTCCAAGTTTTTTGATCAATACTAAATGTATTTGTCGCTGCATTTGTTAACCTGCCATTATGGTTGATAAACAATGTTAGATGAATCCAATTTGTTAAATCATCAATTGCTGAAGATAATGGCGACCATAAATCTTTGATTATCATAATTACATCATCGGAAACCGTTTTTTTCATACATTTAATATTCGCATGTTCTTCTAAAAGTGCCTTTACTACACGGTTAGGAACCGCTCTTGTTTGAAATGCTATAAATTTACCTTCGTTAACATCCAGTTCTATTTTAATATCACCATATGAAAATGAAAAATCCTCAAGTTCTTCAGATATACATAATTCAAACAATAGTTTTTGTTCAGCCCTAAGATAAATAATTTTCTCTTCATCATCCATAGTTTTGCAACAGTTTTTATACTTTTTTCCACTTCCACAAGGACATTTCATATTACTAGTAAGTTTCAATAGTAATTCCCCCTTCTTTCCACTTCCTATTTTCACGCCATACATATATCAATATATCCATACTTTTATTATACAACACATTAACGTACAATCTCCTTTTTGGATATGATCCCGCGGAAAGTAAAAGCGAAATAGCTAGAAGGTTAGAGAAGAAAACGGGGAAGACGTTTGACGGTGCCATGACTGCGGTGCGTTCGCTTGTTAGGCGAAAGAGGGCGGTATGGGTTGGTACATAAAGGGGGATTAGGTGGATTGGTGAACTGAGCGGATCAGTACAAGACGCGGCAGAGGTCGGAAAATGTTAGCGAACGGAACCCGACTATACCACCAGCCGCATAAGATTGACGAACGAAGGGGGTGGAGTTCGCTTGAAGCGAATTTTTTAGCTTAACTCGCTTGTAACTGGACTCTAGGTTAAGTTATAATGTTGCTATAAGGATACTAAAAGTATCCATTATGATAAAAAAGTTAGCACAATGATCCTGATGGCGGAGGGATGAAAGTCGCTTTCGGGGATACATGAGTTCACTTAAAGTTAACTGTTAGATTATTTTTTTTTATCTTTATGTTGCCTAAGGGACAACAATGAGCTAAATGTTCTCAAAATGAGAACTTTGCATACCTAATTAGTAGACTACAGGTTTATAAGTAATATTCTGCATTAGATGTGGAATACTATATAAAGAAAAAAAGTCTCTCAAGTGCTACCAACACTGAAAGACTTTAAATAAAAAAATATTACTTCTTTCCTTTGCTCATGTTAATCATTCCCATAACAACCATGAGTAAAGAGCAAACCGCAGTAACGGTGATTGCATCCATATGTATTCACCACCTTACGAAGCTTGTCGTACTACCAATACGACGGGCTTTTTTCGTATATTCGTATTATAACCCATCTTGGTTATAGATTCCAAAAGTTATTTTCTATACAAAAAACTAAGTCTTTATTTTGAAACTATCAAGAATAAATCTAAAGTAATCATGAGTTGTTGGATCTTGAAGTGTGTGAAATGTTATAATAGTTTTCTAACACTTCTAATAGCGGTTGTACGTCTAACAGAAGCGGTCTATGTAGTTGTGGAAATTCTGCATAGGCTATGTAGTTGTGTTTGAGCGTTCTCTCACGTTGAATATATCGCAGCTCCTTTTTATTTATATAATATATCGTATAATTAGAATGTAAGTGTTAATGTAAACTCTTGTAATATTTTTGATGAAACGGCGAATCCCTTGCGAGAGTAAGGTTTACGGTGGTTTATGACTAGTGAAGATAGTTACACCCGTTTACGTATATACGACCTCATAGGGATTGGTACACTTCGCTACATTTCGGTAGTGATCGCTAGTGATTTATGATAGATTGCGTATAGTAATCGTTGTACATCGATACTTATGTGTAGTACTTTGTGTAGATTTGTAGTTATCGCTATACATCAGCAGAAGCTGATTGTGGAGGTCTATTCGAAATTTCAGGGGGTGAAGAAATCAGCGCATAATAAAAAGACACCGACCTATTCTGCCGATGCTTCTTGCTGGTCACGTTGCTTTCTAGCGAATCGTTGTAGCGTACTCATGCTAATACCCGTTGCTTCCGATAGCTGGCGGAATGAGTAGCCCATTTTCTCTTTCATACGCATAGCTTCGACTAGTTTTTTATCTGAATGCGACTTCGGGCGACCTTCCTTGTAATTTGGATTCTGTCTAGCTACTATTTTACCTTCCTGCGTTCTTTCTAAGATTAGGTTACGCTCCATTTCTGCGACTGCTAATAACGTTTGTAAGAAGAAACGCCCCATTGTCGTATCTTCTAGTAGTCCTACGTTGAGAACGTGAACCCTTATACCTCTCTTGAATAGCGCTTCAATTATCTCGATACCTTCCTTTGTATTACGTGCAAGGCGATCTAGCTTTGTTACTGTCAGTGTATCTCCTTCGCTTAATATTGCGAGTACTTTCGATAGTTCGGGGCGGTCTGTCGTCGTTCCTGTGAACTTTTCCGAATAAATGATATCGCATCCTTCTGCTTTTAACGTTTGTAATTGTGATTCTAAATCTTGAGTTACCGTTGAGACACGAGCGTATCCATATTTCATAATTAATCCGTCCTTTCTGCGCCATCACTTTTGACATAAAGTTATGACATGACAAGATGATGCTATATTACTACATTTTAAAATCTGTGTCAAATCTCGAGAGTTATGACATAAATATAATGACATTGCATCAATTACCCACGGATTTATACGCATAGAAATACCCCGCTATATGTTTTATATTTTCACAAGTCTGCACATCATTCGACAATAGCCCGCACCATACTACCAAACTACTAATACCTAATCGCAATACTCTGACGCATATAGCCCGTCATACCACACGGACACAGAGCGTGCCACACAGGCTCATATAGGCGTTTCTATCTGCGTATGTATTGTAAGTATTCTAAGTAATTAACGGCTCGTTTGCGGTGCTCTAGACGTTACTAAATGACGACCTATTCCATAATACACCGCGCCAATAACACGCACACCATATCGTACTATCAGGTATCGCTATACTGCATCGTACATCACGTAAGTACTGTGCGTTAGTGTTTACGCTAAGTGTTCGAAAGGGCTAGCGAAAAAGATTCTATTAATCTGTTCTCGAAAAGAGCTCAGAAAGTTTTCGAAGCGTTATTCGAAAGTGATCGCTTTCTTTTATTCATCCTTTCATTCACTCATTCCGATTCTTGTTGCGCATTCAAAACGTTATTAAATCAACGTTTCTTTTAATGCATAAAAGTTTATTCGAAATGAATGTGCGAAGAAACTTCGAAGAAAGCTTTTAAATCAACGTTTTCAAAGAACTTTCGAAAGTAACAAAAAGTCCTTCCGTTGCATTCATTATTCATCGAAATGAATGACGTATTCACCAATCCAGTCGCCCATTCCTCAAAAACTCGTGACCCCCCAACCTGCATGGCTACAGCCCCTTATGCAGTCCCCTAAAAAAAGTATGCATAATTTTCAACTCAAGGGGTTATTCACATGAGAGGTCTACCTATCATAGCCCAACCGCTCACTAACTAAATTTATAAAGAACTATAGTCAATATAAATCTTATACTGCGTAAAGATACGCAGAAAGAATGTAAGGTATATATGCTCTTTTATACGAGTGCTGTGCCCCTATATCAGTGTAAGGCAATCACGCATAACTAACATTGGTGACGGTTCCCCACCGTCCCTCTTTCTTTTGTTAAAGGATATCTTCACTTCACTTCGTTCTGCTCCGAGTGTTCGCACTTCACTGCTCTCACTATCAACTATATTACTGCGTTATTTATTAAAGAGATTATCGCATTCTGCATAAACAATACTGGGAGCGCTAGCGAATCAGTGGAAGCACGTGTCTTTGTGCGTACCATATCAGTTAGGTGTCTATTATTTAATGGTAGTTGATGCGTAATGCAAATGTACTTAATCAACCCAGATAACAGAAGGGATTTTATACAAAAAACAGCTGTATCAGTTGGGGGAGTAAGGATGAAGGGCGTTTTCTTATGTGCAAAAAAAGTGTGTAAATAGGTTGTTTATGTGCAAAAAAAGTGTGTAGTATTTACAGCGGTTACGTCCCCGAAATCTCCTTGCATTTATGGTATATGCAAAATTGATAAAAGAAGTAATAAGATATGCAAATAAAAGAGCATTAGATGCCCCTTATATATCGAGGAAGTAAATTTCCATCACCAACATAACGAAAAGGGGCGGGTTATTATGACTACACTAAACGGAATTACAGAACTAGTAACGACAGATGGTGAATTATTATCGATAGAAGAATTAAGAACGCAAATCATCGCAGAACACGAAGCGATTAAAACATCCCAACGTGATGCAATTCTAGCGAAGAGAGAACGAGAATTACGACGTGAAAAAGATAAGCGGACATTCTATAAAGTTGCACGTAAGATTGTCAGTACTAACGACACATTAAAAAGCGCAGATTTAGGCGTCGTATTGCGATTGATGCAACATCTATATTACGGAAATGATGGATTGCTTTCTAACGATAGTGGTCGCAATGGTGAGAATCCAGCAACTGTTGCGAATATGATGAAGTCACTAGGAAAGAGTCGTCGAGGATTAGTAAACGTTCTTGATCGCTTGGAGCACGCAGGTATTATCGAAGTAGATAGAAGTAGGAAAACAGCTAAGTATTATATTAACGAAGAACTAATCGCATGCGGGAAGGGTGTTAACATGGAAAAGGATTTCGTAAAGGTCTATAAGACCCACACAAGCAAGGTATTAGGCAGACTAACGGATACCGAAGCGGGCATCATCTTTAAATTAATGCCGTACATTCACGTAAGTACGTACATGCTGGTCGAGAACCCTGACGAAATGGATTTATCGAAAGTTAAGCATCTTCCAGTCGCAAGATTAGCAGAAATCGTAGGGCTAGAATATAAGTCATTCACAAATAAGTTACGTGGAATCGTGAGGAAAGGCGCACTTGCTAAAATCTCATGTGGAATCACGTCATTAAAGGGCGATGCATATGCGTTGAATCCTCGTATTGTTGACCGTGGATATATTAGCGAGGTAACGGATGCGTTAACTGGAATCTTCGATACATTAGAAGAACGAGTATCATCGAAATAATAATCTGGAGGGCTTTGGCTCTCCTATTATTTTTTAAATAAATTAAAGAACTTTGCGTTAGGTATGCAAATAAAAGGGCGTTAGATGCCGATATGTAAAGAAGGAGACCATACAAAATATATGGTTTATTACTAACTTAACTTTGCTCTGTGTTCACCTGCACTGAGCTGACAATGTGAGAGGGATAGGTACGCACACCCTGTCTCTCTACCTCCATTTTAACTTTCTACCATATCAAATATATGGTAGAAATATCAATCAATTAAATATAAGGAGTTGATAGAGAGTGAGCGAAACAGCTAAACGAGCAAATGCGAGCAGGATACGTCTTATCAGAAAAATTCTTGGTATGACCCAAAAGGAGTTCGCAAAGGAATTTGGAGTACAACCACTTGCAGTAACTCGATGGGAAAATGCACAACAAGTACCTAATGAGTACCGAATGCGTAAAATGGAACAATTAATCGGTAGTAATAACTTATATAAGCTAGACATTCTTATTAGGGATATAGCGACAAAAGGGGCAAGACAGGCGGTATCATCAGAAATTAAAAAGCTGAAACAGGAGGGGAGCGATCACGATGACTAAGGCAACTAATGTAAATAAACCTATTGTTGTAACTAATATTCATAAATTATACGGTAAAGAGTTTCTAGTATCGTATGTCTACGACTTTGGAAAACAGGTAGCTGAATTCGTAGTACCAGTCGATGAAGTGCGTCATTTACCAACACAATTCCGAGAGTACGTACATAAGAACTGCAAGGCGCATAATCCAGCGTTTGACCTACTTACCTGCACCGAAGAAATATTCAAAATGTGCATCAATGAAACAGATATCTCACAGTTCTTCAAACATGAGTCGGAAGTTAGCGAAACATTCCGCACAATGGAACATCCGAAAGTTATTAATGCGTTATGTAGTATTTACGAATTAGTACCCCCTGAAGAAATACCAAAGAAGAAAGTATCTAAAGCAGAGAAATTCTTCATTAAAGTATTAAACAAAGTAGCAGAAACTCTTAATAAACTGACTAAATTAATCAAAGGAGATGTTAAGTAATGGAATTATTAAGGTGGGAATTATTAGATGAGTTCAAGGCGCAAGATAACAAGGCATTAGAATTTCAGCGAAAGTATAAGGAGAAATTAGAAGATGAAAAAAAGAAAGCGAGAGAAGCGGTCGAGAATTATGAAGCCATCTTATTGAAAGAGTTCGCAGGCGAAAACGTAGCTACTGCGAAAAAGAAAGTATTAGTAGATATCGAAAAGGCAAATGAAGCGGTTAAAGTCGCTGAAGAAGAACGTATTAAAGCGGTTGATTACGCTAATAAAAATCTCACTGGTTCGATTACAGCGGATGACCTACATGATGACTTCATACGTTTTTGTGGTGAAGTCCGAGAGAAGATGCTACAACCGATCCTTGACCGACAACGAAAAGCGTTAGCTGATTACTACCAAGCGCTTGCTGACCACTACATGTTAAGCGATGCCTATAAGGATGAGTGTGAGACTATTAATCAACTAACACGAAAGCGTAAGGGAAGCATGAGAGTATCTCATAGACCAACTGAAGTATATAGGGATGCGATTCTGCCAAAGGATGCCGATTTAGAGTTCGTTAGAATTAGTAAAGAAGTACCAACACACTTGCAGGGGGGAGAATAATATGAACTCAATGAATCTAAATGAAATGAGAGTAGATATTATTAATAAATTACGGAATGATGTAGAACTAACACAAGAAGACATGACAAGCGCACGTCGTGTTGCATCAAGTAGTGGGCATATTAACGATAAGGTTACATATGTAACGGTTAAACACACGTTACAGTCTCAATTAAAGAAAAAGGGTAAGTAAGTACGATTTAAACAAATAAAGAACAGCGATTAGGACGTTATCCGCAGAGGATAGCGTCTTTTTGTTGCATTTAAACAATGAAGGGAATGAGGAATATGTCAGCGAGTGCAGGAGAAGTCAGGGCAAGGCTGGTCTTAGATAATACGCAGTTTCGTGCGGGAGTACAACAATCTCGTGCGGATATGCAAGGACTGGAAAGGGGTTCGCAAGGAACTTCGAAGAGCATGTCAGCACTCGGTAAGGCGTCGGCAGTCGCAGGTGTGGCGCTAGTTGGGGCGATTGGCGCATCCATTCAATCAGCGATGAACTTCGAGCAATCTATGGCGAAGGTTAAAGCGATTTCAGGTGCGACAGATGCCGAGTTCAAGCAATTAAACGATACGGCGAAGCACATGGGTGCTACCACACAGTTCAGCGCAAGTCAAGCAGCGGAAGGTCTTTCCTTCCTATCTATGGCGGGATTCAAGGCGCAGGACAGTATGGACGCATTACCATCCGTTTTAAACTTAGCAGCGGTTGGTGGAATCGAACTCGGAAAGAGTGCCGACATTGCTTCTAATATTATGACAGGGTTCGGATTATCTGCGAAAGATACCGATAAAGCCGTCGATATTCTCGCGAAGACAATGACGACAGCAAATACCGATTTAGACATGTTAGGTATGGCGATGAAATATGTTGCACCAGTTTCGAATGCTCTTGGATGGGGAATGGAAGATACAGCAACAGCAATCGCAAAAATGTCCGATGCAGGTATTCAGGGTTCGCAAGCAGGTACGTCGTTACGTGCGATGTTACTATCATTAGCAAATCCGACGGGACAGACCGAGAAAGCCTTCAAGAAATTAGGTATTTCCGTTACAGATGCGAATGGACAATTCAAGCCATTACCCGAACTGATCGGGCACATCAGCGGAAAGATGGAAGGCATGACAGATGCGCAGAAAACCGTAACCGCCGCCCAGTTAGTAGGGACAGAAGCATCCGCAGGTTTCCTTGCATTAATCAGTCAAGGACAGGGCTCGTTACAGAAGTACAAGAACGAACTAGAGCTGTCAGGCGGAACAGCCGAACGTGTAGCGAGAATCCAGCAAGAAACACTCAACGGCGCATGGTTGCAAACCAAGTCAGCGATGGAGGGCGTGGCAATCGCCATCGGTGAATCGTTACTTCCTGCGTTCACTAGCTTCGCTAATGGTGCGACAAATATGGTCGGCGTCTTAGGGAAATTAGACCCTAAATTAGTAGGATTCGGATTGACTGCTGGTGCGGTTACCGCTGGTACTGCGTTACTCGCTGTCGGCATTGTAAAAATAGTTAATGCAATGAAGACACTGTCCTACGCTATTGTGACGAACCCAACTACGATGTGGATTGCAGGTGTTTCGTTAGCTGTCGGTGTACTATCGTCAGCGATGATGAATGGTAAGACTTCTGCGGAACAATACAAAGCGGTCAGCATGGATACGTATAAGGAAATCGGTGAGCAAGCACGTACAGTCGATGACTTAGCAACTCAATTCGATACGATGCGTGGAAAAATCAACCTAAGTAATGACGAGCTACTTCGCTACCGTGACGTAATGAAAGAGGTTGAGAGAGTCGAAAATCCTGAAAAGAAAAAAGCACTGGTTGACGAAATGGATAGACTCGCTAAAGCATCAGGTGTATCGCATGAAGAACTGAAAAAGTTCTTAGGCGTTAACGACGAAATCATTGCGAAAGCACCTTCAACGGCGCAAGCTTACAGTAAAAACGGAGAAGCACTCGCATTAAATGCGGACGCAGCGAAAGAGTTGGTTTCTGCTCTTAAAGAGAAACAGAAACTCGAATTAGACCAGCAGTTAAATCAGTCGTACAAGAACCAAGCAAAAGACCTGAAGGACTACGCACAAAACGTCAAGGAAGGAAACGAGAAAATCGCAAATCGTAAGAATCTCGTTAAGGACGTAGAAGCGCAACAGAAGAAAGTAAATGAATTGGAAACAAAGTACAACGAAGCAAAGGATAAGGGGCAAAAAGGAACTGCACACATGCTCAAGAAGGAATTGTCTCATGAAGAAGCAATCTTGGGCAAGAAGAAGGAAAAGATAGATACGAATGAACTCGCAATCTCTCAGCATCGTACCGAGATTCAATCGATTGTAGATAAGCGAAAGGAAGCGGAAAACATCGTACGTACTCGTGTAGCTGAAGCGATGCAAGCAACGAAAATCTCGTATGAAGTCGGAAAGGAAGTCGAAGCAATCGATAAGGTTCTCGAAGGTCATAACAAAACGATTGCATCTTACGAGAAGAAGCAAGCCAATCAGCAGAAGATTACCGAGAAACAACAGGAAGAGTACGATAATGCGGTAAAGAACAAGGGCGTGTTAGAAGAAACAAAGAACACCATCGGAGAGTTGCGAGAGAAGCATGCGAAGAATACCGAAGAGTACGATAAGCAACTCGAAAAGGCTGGGAAGTTGAACGAGAAGACGAAAGAGCCTGTCGATAAGAAGGTGAATCTCGAAACTGACGAAGCTAAGTCGAAGAACAAAGAAGTCGAAGGTGAAATTGAAAAGCAAAAAGACAAAAAGATGGGAGTGGACGATAAGCAAGCGAAGGATGGAATCGCCAAGACCGAAAAGGACATCGAGAAGAAGAAAGACAAGAAAATGGGCGTTGATAAGACGGAATCCGACAAGGGAATCGCTGACACCGATAAGAAAGCGACAGCCGAGAAAATCAAGAAGATATTCGGTAATACCTCGATGGCAAACCTCGCTATCGATGCGTTGAATATCTTTGCTGAAGCGAAGAAGACAAAGAAGGTCGACGCTGACAAATCGCAAGCCGATGCGAAAATCGCTGATACTGACCGCAAAGCCCTAGCGGAGAAAGTCAAGAAGATTCTCGGTGATGGTAAGATGGCGGATGCTGTTATCGCAGTCCTCGACAAGAATGCGGAGAAGAAGGCAACGAAACCAATCGATGCAGATACGTCGAGCGCAGACAAGAAGCACGACTCCTTCCTAAGTAAAGTTACGAAGGCAGCGACGAAGACCATCAGCCTTTCGTGGCTAGGTGACCTCAGTCCGTTAAAGTACTTCCATTCAGGCGGAACGGTAGGCGCTTCACCATCTAACCGCTCAACACGTCCGAAGTATCACAGTGGCGGGAATCCTCGTGGACTAGTCGGCAAGGGAGCGAAGTTCGACGAAGTAGATGCGAGGTTACTGAAGAACGAGATGGTACTCACGCAAGCACAGCAGTCAAATCTCTTCAACTTCATTCGTACTGCGAATCGACCTTCGACAATGGGCGCAGTAGCGCCGAATAACAGTGGAGGACAGCAACAAGGCGGAAACGTTCATACGATTACAAATCAATTCCACATCGAGACTATGAATGTGCGTGACGACCAAGACGTCGAGAAGATTGCGCAAGAACTGGCGAGACTAGAGCGCCAAAAACAACGAGCGAGAGGACAGTGGTAATAACGAAATCAGGGCGGGGGCGCAATGCCTTCGCTTTATTAAACTAAACGAAATTACGAAGGGGACCGAATGGAATGGCAGAATTAAAACAAACGTTATTAAAGCTACAAAATGCGGTAATGATCGAGGAAATCGGAAACATATTAAGTGAAGGTGGAGAACTAAGTCCCGACGCTTATTTAGAAATTACGAGAATTGAGCGAGAGGACAAAGGAGCGTCGATTACAGAAACGGCTCTAGTAAGTGCGGTTTGGAGAATCCGAGAGTTACAGAAAGAGATTAAACGACTAAAGGGCGATGCTTAATTGCGTTGCCTTTTTTTGGGGGATTAGTTCCTCGCTCTTTCTTTTTTGCGTACTATATTCGTATGTAGGGCGGTATAGGTTCGTAGATGTCGCTGAGAGAACGATTTTAAGACGATTATCTTTTGTTTCATGGGGAGTAGGGCATCTAATTGCGTCAGAATCGCACCCTAAAGCTGGTGTAGAAGAGATTTTTATGCTTGCCTATTAGGATAGCGTCAGGATATAATATCCATATGTAAAGAAGCGAACGTCTACGTGTTGGTGTTCGTATCCTACGTTTAACTTTCGGTAAGAACAAATCGGAAGAAGACGGAGGCAAACCGTTGATATTATCACAATCTCATGCGCCCATAGCTCAGTCGGATAGAGCGGTGGTTTCCGGTACCACGTCTGCCGGGGGTTCGAATCCCTCTGGGCGCGTCAAAAAGTCCTAACTTACGTTTTGTAGGTTAGGACTTTTTTTATTTCCCTCTTGTTATATCTAGTAATAAGATTTACTATTAGTACTTGATAATAATTTTTGACCTTAATATTTTCTTTCAATATTATTCAAATTTCGGTTGTAAGTTGTAAATCTCATTAATACATATAAATTAATAATATTTTGGAATGGGTGTCTGCGTGAGGATTCTCCTTTTACCAAACTTATTGTACAATAGAAACAAGGGGGAGATTAGTTTGAAGGCAAGTCTTTTACAAGAACAAAGCTTACGTTTGGCAATGACACAAGAGTTAAGGCAAGCGATTACAATGCTCCAGTATAATGTACAAGAATTATCGGAGTTTTTGTATGAGCAATCGTTAGAGAATCCCCTTATTGAGTTAGGTGGTTTTGAGAGGGAGAAGAAAAAGAGCTCTAACACAAGTAAAAGTACCAGCAAACAAGTCGAGAATCAGATGGAAATCTACAGTGTGGATTCTACAACGATTCAGCAACATTTATTAAATCAAATACAGTATTATAAAATAGATGAAGAAGAGCGGAAAGTGGCTTCTTTCATTATTATGAACATGGATGGAAACGGGTATTTACAAGAAACGAATGAAGAGTTAGCAGAGCTCCTTTCTGCACATATTCATGTAGTTGACCGCTCTGTAGAGCTTGTCCAATCACTGGAGCCAGCAGGGGTAGGGGCGCGTAATATTCAGGAATGTTTAACCTTACAATTGAAGCGCTTACAAAGACGTAATGGATTAGCAGAAGAGGTTGTAGAAGATCATTTCGCTTATTTTGTGAAGAAAGATTGGCGAAAGCTCGTTCAAGTGTTGAAGTGTAGCAATGAAGAATTGCAGAGTGCAGTAAATTGTATAACGTCATTACAACCAAAACCAGGTCTTGCATTTTCTTCAGATAAGCCACTTTATATTGTGCCTGATATGGCAGTAAAAAAAGAAGATGATCGCCTCGTTTTGCAAATGAATGAGAGAAATATGCCGAGAATTGAAATTCATTCTGAGTATAGTGCGCTTCTTAATAATAGTGAAAGTGAAGTAGCATCTTACGTGTCAGAAAAGTATCAGCATGTGCAGTGGATTATGCGCAGTTTGAAGCAGAGAAAACAGACATTGCTGCAAGTAATGACTATTATTATGGAAAAACAACGTGATTTCTTCTGGAAAGGTCCAGAGTATTTAAGACCGCTCGCTTTAAAAGAGGTAGCAGAAGAGTTAAGTGTGCATGAATCGACAATTAGTCGTGCGACGCGAAATAAATATGTGCAAACACCACACGGTTTATTTGAGATGAAATCGTTCTTTAGCAATGCCGTTTCGACGACTGAAGATGAAGCAGTTTCTACAAAACGTGTAAAACAATTTATTCAAACGCTTATTGGGGCAGAGGATAAGAAAAAGCCACTTTCAGATCAAAAGATTTCAAAATTATTAGAAGAAGAGCATGAAATTGTTATTTCTCGAAGAACAGTGGCGAAGTATAGAGAGCAAATGCATATCCCAGCTTCGTCATTAAGAAAAACGATTGGATAGGTGAAGAAGATGAAAGTTGTACTGTATACCAAAAAAGATTGTGGCCTTTGCGTGAAGGCGAAACAAGTTTTACAGGAAGTACAATGTGAATATTCTTTTCAAATCGAGGAAATAGATATATATGAAGATAATGACCTTTTAGAAAAATATCATTTAATGATTCCGGTTGTAGAAATGGACGGAAAACAAGTAGAATATGGTAACATTCACAAAGGTGTCATAATAAACTATATAAAGAATGCAGTTAAGAGTTGAATAAGTTTCTATCTCCTGTTACAATAATACACGTAGCAGGGATTATTTTTTTAACCTATGTGGGACACAAAATGTCACTACGGGACGTAAAGTGACCACGAGGGGAAATGAACCGATGTAGTGAGGAGAAAAGATATGCGCTCATGGATTCAGAACACAAAAAAATTATTACCTGATCTGCTACCTGTTATGCAAACGAGAATGCAAATTCTGCAATACATTAGGCTCATGCAGCCGATTGGAAGAAGAAACTTATCAGCAAGTCTCGGTATGACAGAACGAGTATTGCGAAGTGAAGTACAAGTTTTGAAAGAACAAAACTTAGTTCACGTCGCTTCTTCTGGAATGACTTTGACAGAAGAAGGAACAGCTTTAGTTCTTGCTTTGGAAGACTTTATGAAAGAAATTTCCGGGTTAAAGGTTTTAGAAAAGCAACTTAAGGAAACATTAGACTTGGATGAAGTTTTCGTTGTCCCTGGCGATAGTGATGAATCACCTTGGGTCAAACTGGAGATGGGCCGTGCTTGTGTGACTTGTATAAAAGACCGTCTGACAGCGAATAATATCGTTGCTGTGGCTGGAGGAACTACGCTAGCTGCTGCTGCGGACATGATGCAACTTGATTGCAAAGATTTACATATGCTATTTGTCCCAGCACGTGGTGGAATTGGAGAAGGCGTCGAGTTAGAAGCCAATACCATTTGTGCCAAGATGGCGCAAAATACGATGAGTAATTATCGCTTATTGTATGTTCCAGACCATGTTAGCAGCGAAGCATATGCGTCTATTGTGACAGAGCCTTCCGTGAAAGAAGTTCTTGAGTTGATTCGATCTTCCAATATCGTCATTCATGGAATAGGTGATGCGTTAACAATGGCACGTCGCAGAAGTACTTCAGAAGCAGATTGGTTAAAGATTCAGGCAAGCGAAGCAGTTGGCGAAGCTTTCGGTTACTACTTTAATGAAGAAGGAAATGTTGTTCATAAAGTAAGAACAGTTGGTATGCAACTAGAGGACTTACAAAATGTATCTCACGTTGTTGCAGTCGCTGGAGGTTCTTCAAAGGCAAAAGCAATACAGGCTGTAATTAAACAAGGGCACACTTCAATTCTAATTACAGATGAAGGTGCAGCAAAACAGTTAACAAAGGGTTTTACCCTTTAATATAATCCCCCAAGGAGGAAATTCAAATGACTAAAATTGGTATTAATGGATTTGGACGTATCGGACGTAACGTATTCCGCGCAGCTCTTAACAACTCTGAGGTAGAAGTAGTAGCAATCAACGACTTAACAGATGCTAAAACATTAGCTCACCTTTTAAAATATGACACAGTTCACGGAACTTTAAATGCAGAAGTATCTGCTAACGAAAACAGCATCGTTGTTAACGGTAAAGAAATTAAAGTTATCGCTGAGCGTGACCCAGCTCAATTACCATGGAGCGACTACGGAGTAGAAGTAGTAGTAGAATCTACTGGCCGTTTCACTAAAAAATCAGATGCTGAGAAACACTTAGGTGGATCAGTTAAGAAAGTTATCATCTCAGCTCCAGCTTCTGACGAAGATATCACTGTAGTTATGGGTGTTAACCACGAACAATACGATGCAGCTAACCACAACGTAGTATCTAACGCTTCTTGTACTACAAACTGTCTAGCTCCATTCGCTAAAGTATTAAACGAAAAATTCGGCGTAAAACGCGGAATGATGACAACAATTCACTCTTACACTAACGACCAACAAATCTTAGACTTACCACACAAAGATTTACGTCGTGCTCGTGCAGCAGCTGAAAACATGATCCCAACATCTACTGGTGCAGCTAAAGCTGTAGCATTAGTATTACCAGAACTTAAAGGTAAATTAAACGGTGGCGCTGTACGTGTTCCAACTGCTAACGTTTCTCTAGTTGACTTAGTTGTTGAACTTGACAAAGAAGTAACAGTTGAAGAAGTAAATGCAGCATTCAAAGCAGCAGCTGAAGGCGAATTAAAAGGTATCCTTGGATACAGCGAAGAGCCATTAGTATCTATCGACTATAACGGATGTACAGCTTCTTCTACAATCGATGCATTATCTACAATGGTAATGGAAGGTAACATGGTTAAAGTACTTTCTTGGTACGATAACGAAACTGGTTACTCTAACCGCGTAGTAGACCTAGCAGCTTACATGACTTCAAAAGGTCTTTAATTCTTAATTATATAAGTTATCAATGACAAAACGAGGGAGAGGGTTTGTTCCCTCTCTCTCTTCTTTCGTTTTAAAAGCAAATGTGTTAAGCTTTTGAGTGGGTTTTGTCAATCCTAACTAGTAGTCGGAGGGAAATCCAATGAACAAAAAATCAATTCGTGACGTAGATTTAAAAGGTAAGCGTGTATTTTGCCGCGTTGATTTCAACGTACCTATGAAAGAAGGTAAAATTACAGATGAAACTCGTATCCGTGCAGCTCTTCCTACAATTCAATATTTAGTAGAGCAAGGTGCGAAAGTTATTTTAGCAAGTCACTTAGGCCGTCCAAAAGGTCAAGTAGTAGAAGAAATGCGTTTAACTCCAGTAGCAGCACGTTTAGGCGAGCTTCTTGGTAAAGACGTTAAAAAAGCGGACGAAGCATTCGGACCAGTTGCACAAGAAATGGTTGCAGCAATGAACGAAGGCGACGTATTAGTTCTTGAAAACGTACGTTTCTATGCGGGCGAAGAAAAGAACGATGCAGAACTTGCGAAAGAATTTGCAGCACTTGCTGACATCTTCGTAAACGATGCATTCGGTGCAGCTCACCGTGCTCACGCTTCTACAGCAGGTATCGCAGACTACCTACCAGCAGTATCTGGTCTATTAATGGAAAAAGAGTTAGATGTACTTGGTAAAGCACTTTCTAACCCAGAACGTCCATTTACAGCTATCATCGGTGGTGCGAAAGTAAAAGATAAAATCGGTGTAATTCGTCATCTATTAGACAAAGTAGATAACTTAATCATCGGTGGTGGACTTGCTTACACATTCGTTAAAGCTTTAGGTCATGAAATTGGTCTATCTCTATGTGAAGACGACAAGATCGAACTAGCTAAAGAATTTATGCAACTTGCAAAAGAAAAAGGCGTAAACTTCTACATGCCAGTTGATGTTGTAATCACTGAGGAATTCTCTGAAACTGCAACAACTAAAATCGTTGGTATCGACTCTATCCCTTCTAACTGGGAAGGCGTGGACATCGGTCCTAAAACACGTGAAATTTATGCAGATGTAATTAAAAATTCTAAGCTTGTTGTATGGAATGGACCAATGGGTGTATTCGAAATGACTCCATTCGCAGAAGGTACAAAAGCAGTAGGACAAGCATTAGCAGATGCAGAAGATACATACTCTGTTATCGGCGGTGGTGACTCTGCAGCAGCTGTTGAAAAATTCGGTATGGCTGATAAAATGAGCCACATTTCTACTGGCGGCGGTGCGTCATTAGAATTCATGGAAGGTAAAGAGCTTCCAGGTGTAGTTTGTCTTAACGACAAATAAGTAGCAGCCAAAGAAAAAGGACGGTGCAAAGCATGCGTAAACCAATTATCGCAGGTAACTGGAAAATGAATAAAACTCTATCAGAAGCAGTTAGCTTCGTAGAGGAAGTTAAAGGTCAAATCCCAGCAGCTTCAGCTGTTGATGCAGTAGTTTGCTCTCCAGCTCTATTCTTAGAGCGCCTTGTAGCAGCAACTGAAGGAACTGACTTACAAGTAGGTGCACAAAACATGCACTTCGAAAAAAATGGTGCATTCACTGGCGAAATTAGCCCAGTAGCACTTAGCGACTTAAAAGTTGGCTATGTAGTACTTGGCCACTCTGAGCGTCGTGAAATGTTTGCTGAAACAGATGAGTCAGTAAACAAAAAGACTATCGCAGCATTTGAACATGGTTTAACACCAATCGTATGTTGTGGTGAGACTTTAGAAGAGCGCGAAAGCGGAAAAACATTTGATCTAGTAGCAGGTCAAGTGACAAAAGCACTTGCAGGTTTAACAGAAGAGCAAGTTAAAGCAACTGTTATCGCTTATGAGCCAATCTGGGCTATCGGTACAGGTAAATCTTCTTCTTCTGCAGATGCAAACGAAGTATGTGCGCACATCCGTAAAGTTGTTGCAGAAGCTGTTTCTCCAGAAGCTGCAGAAGCTGTTCGTATCCAATACGGCGGTAGCGTAAAACCAGAAAACATTAAAGAGTATATGGCACAATCTGACATCGACGGCGCTTTAGTTGGCGGTGCTAGCTTAGAGCCTGCTTCGTTCTTAGGTCTTCTGGGGGCGGTAAAATGAGAAAGCCAACAGCTTTAATCATTCTTGACGGTTTCGGACTTCGTGAAGAAACTTACGGGAATGCTGTAGCACAAGCTAAGAAACCTAATTTTGATGGTTACTGGAATAAATTCCCTCACACAACGCTTACAGCTTGTGGCGAGGCAGTAGGTCTTCCAGAAGGTCAAATGGGTAACTCTGAGGTTGGTCACTTAAATATTGGTGCTGGCCGCATTGTATATCAAAGCTTAACACGCGTTAACGTTGCAATTCGTGAAGGTGAGTTCGATAAGAACGAAACGTTCCAAAGTGCAATTAAAAGCGTAAAAGAAAAAGGTACTGCACTTCATTTATTCGGTTTACTTTCTGACGGTGGTGTGCACAGTCACATGAATCACATGTTTGCTCTTCTTCGCTTAGCAGCTAAAGAAGGCGTTGAGAAAGTATACATTCATGCATTCTTAGATGGCCGCGATGTTGGACCAAAAACAGCACAAAGCTATATCGATGCAACAAATGAAGTAATTAAAGAAACAGGAGTAGGACAATTCGCGACTATCTCTGGTCGTTATTACTCCATGGACCGTGACAAGCGTTGGGATCGCGTAGAAAAATGTTACCGTGCTATGGTGAATGGTGAAGGCCCTACTTATAAATCAGCAGAAGAGTGTGTAGAAGACTCTTATGCGAACGGTATCTATGATGAATTCGTATTGCCGTCTGTAATTGTTAACGAAGATAACACGCCAGTTGCAACAATCAATGATGATGATGCAGTTATCTTCTATAACTTCCGTCCAGACCGTGCAATTCAAATTGCTCGTGTATTTACAAACGAAGACTTCCGTGAGTTCGATCGTGGTGAAAAAGTACCTCACATTCCAGAATTCGTATGTATGACACACTTCAGTGAAACTGTAGATGGTTACGTGGCATTCAAGCCAATGAACCTTGATAACACTTTAGGTGAAGTTGTTGCGCAAGCGGGATTAAAGCAACTTCGCATCGCGGAAACTGAAAAGTATCCGCACGTTACATTCTTCTTTAGCGGTGGTCGTGAGGCTGAATTCCCAGGAGAAGAGCGTATCTTAATTAACTCACCGAAGGTTGCAACATATGACTTGAAACCTGAAATGAGCATTTACGAAGTAACGGACGCTTTAGTAAATGAAATCGAAAATGATAAACATGATGTTATCATTCTTAACTTTGCGAACTGTGATATGGTTGGCCATTCTGGGATGATGGAACCAACAATTAAAGCAGTAGAAGCAACTGACGAATGTTTAGGAAAAGTTGTAGAAGCGATTCTTGCAAAAGATGGTGTAGCACTTATTACTGCTGACCATGGTAATGCGGATGAAGAATTAACTTCTGAAGGAGAGCCAATGACAGCTCATACAACTAACCCGGTTCCTTTCATCGTTACTAAGAACGACGTAGAATTACGTGAAGATGGTATCTTAGGTGATATCGCTCCAACAATGCTTACACTTCTTGGTGTTGAGCAACCGAAAGAAATGACAGGTAAAACAATTATTAAATAATTTGCTTATATAAAAAGGAGAGAATTTATTATGTCAACAATTATTGATGTTTATGCTCGCGAAGTCCTTGACTCTCGTGGTAACCCAACTGTAGAAGTAGAAGTTTACACAGAAAGCGGCGCTTTCGGACGCGCTATCGTACCAAGTGGTGCATCTACTGGTGAGCACGAAGCAGTAGAATTACGTGACGGTGACAAATCTCGTTACCTTGGTAAAGGTGTTGTTAACGCAGTAAACAACGTTAACGAAATTATCGCTCCAGAAATCGCTGGTTTCGATGTAACTGACCAAGCTGGTATCGACCGCGCTATGATCGAATTAGATGGCACTCCAAACAAAGGTAAACTAGGCGCTAACGCTATCCTTGGTGTATCTATGGCAGTAGCTCACGCAGCAGCTGACTTCGTAGGTCTTCCATTATACCGTTACCTTGGTGGATTCAATGCAAAACAATTACCAACTCCAATGATGAACATCATCAACGGTGGTTCTCACGCTGATAACAACGTTGACTTCCAAGAGTTCATGATCTTACCAGTTGGTGCTCCAACATTCAAAGAATCAATCCGTATGGGTGCTGAAGTATTCCATGCACTTAAAGCTGTATTACATGACAAAGGTCTTAACACTGCAGTAGGTGACGAAGGTGGATTCGCTCCAAACCTTGGTTCTAACCGTGAAGCTTTAGAAGTAATCATCGAAGCTATCGAAAAAGCTGGTTACAAAGCTGGCGAGAACGTATTCTTAGGAATGGACGTTGCTTCTTCTGAGTTCTACAACAAAGAAACTGGTAAATATGACCTTGCAGGCGAAGGCCGTACTGGCTTAACTTCTGCAGAAATGGTTGATTTCTATGAAGAGCTTTGCAAAGACTTCCCAATCATCTCTATCGAAGATGGTTTAGACGAAAACGACTGGGATGGTCACAAATTATTAACTGAGCGTATCGGTGATAAAGTACAATTAGTTGGTGACGACTTATTCGTAACTAACACTCAAAAACTTGCTGAAGGTATCGAAAAAGGTATCTCTAACTCAATCTTAATTAAAGTTAACCAAATCGGTACTTTAACTGAGACTTTCGAAGCTATCGAAATGGCTAAACGTGCTGGTTACACAGCAGTTGTATCTCACCGTTCTGGTGAAACTGAAGATGCTACAATCGCTGACATCGCAGTTGCAACTAACGCTGGCCAAATCAAAACTGGTTCTATGAGCCGTACTGACCGTATTGCTAAGTACAACCAATTATTACGCATCGAAGACGAACTAGGCGAAATCGCTGTTTACGATGGTATCAAATCTTTCTATAACATCAAACGATAATTGTAGAAAATAAACGACAGACCGTGAGAAATCACGGTCTGTTTTTTTATGCTAAAATTGTTCACCCGTCATAAGTGACATGAAATGTTTGAAGAAGCGGTTATAGTCAAAATCAATTGCAATTTGATGAACCGGCCAATCAATAAATGGCTTCTGGTTCACTAGAGAGCGAAATTCCCCTATGCTTGCTCCTTGTGCAGAGGATTCTGTCATGACAACAATAGGTGATTTATGATACGTGAACATAGAGTTATCAAATAAAGCGAGTATTGGCATTGTGTCATGGAAGGGGCTCCCCTTTAAATGTGGTAGGGCGTCTTTATAATATCCGTAGTAATAATGATCAAATAACGGTTTGACAAGTGGAGCTTTTCCTTTTACCTCAATGTATTCTGCCATTTCTGGTGTAATGATGGAGTATTGAGTGACGTTTAATGGGTATATGTACATGTTAACTGCGGATTGAAGGACTATATTAGCGGCAGTAGGATCGCCATAAAAGTTTGCTTCGGAAATAGGGGTAACATTACCAGGATGTAAAAAGGTACCGCCCATTACGTAGTAAGATTTAATTTGTTTCATTAACTGTTTGCACATGATAAACAAAATTGCTAGGGAGGTAAGTCTTCCTAAACTCACAATGATTAATTCATCTTTATACTGTTCAATAAGAGGAATGACTTCAAAAAAATTCTCCATTTCTCCGTTAGTCACATTCACCTTTGGAATAATTGGACCGAGCCCCTGTTTCCCATGTACATCCGTAAAAAACGCAGGTGGGGCACCAGTAAGGGGACGTTCTGAACCACCGAATATCTTGATATTTCTATTCTTTGTTTCGTTATTAAAAAAATGAGCATTTTCTACGGCCGTTTTTTTTGGAACATTGCCGTAATCAGCAACGATACCGACGATTTCTATTTCATCGATAAAGAATGCTAAGAGGAGAGCCATCGTATCATCAATCCCAGGATCACAAAAAATGAGAACTTTTTTGGGCATATGTTCACCACCTATCTTGTTTATCCCGTACAAATCCGCTTGGTGAGGGCTAATAATTAATGGGGATGAGGAAAACCTCAATGATTAAAGTTTCACTTTATATATATGTAAGTTTAAGGATAAAAAGATTATTTTATTGAAATAATAGTCTTTTAAATTCAGAAAATAAAAACTTTTTATATTAGGTCAATGTTTTTGACATAATTTTTGTTTAGAAATGCAGTCATATCAAGGTTGTAAGCGTATAACATAGGCTGTTTTTGCTGTCAAGTTGATAAATTGCAGCTTTTTACAATTTATACTATGATAAAGATATTAACAGAAGATCGTATAAACATGAGGGATGATGAACATGAAATTTACAAAGATTCTTGTCCAAATTGCTGCTCTTTACGTGTTTTATATGGTTGGAACTTGGGTGCAAGAAATGTTAAATATTCCGATTCCAGGAAGTTTGATTGGAATGTTCCTCTTACTTGTTTTACTTAGCCTAAAAGTTCTTCCAGTGAAATGGTTCGATTTAGGAGCAGAAACACTCGTTGCTATTATGCCGTTTTTATTAATTCCGCCAACGCTTGGCCTAATGAATTACGGTGCTTTTTTTATGAGTAAAGGAATTTCTCTTTTCATTACAGTTGTAGCGAGTACATTTTTAATTATTATTGTCGCAGGACATACAGGACAATATCTTGCGAATAGGAAGGAAAGAGAGTCGCGATGAGCCAAATATTAATCGGAATCGGTTGGGTTCTTTTTACGGTGCTATTATATCAATTATCTAAAAAAATCTATAAATTATTTCCAACACCATTCACCATCCCAATGCTTGTAGCAACAGGATTAATGGCTTTCCTATTTATCGTGCTTGATATACCATATCAACATTATATGGAAAGTGGTGGTGGCTGGATTGCAAAGTTACTTGGACCCGGTGTTGTAGCATTTGCAATTCCTCTTTATAAACAACGTCATGTTCTGCAAAAATATGTTGTACCGATTGCTGGTGGCGTATTAGTAGGTACAACAGTTGCAATCGCTAGTGATTTTGCCATTGCTTCACTTATGGGAACAGATAAAAGCTTAATCTTATCCTCTTTACCAAAATCGGTGACAATGCCAGTTGCGATGAGCGTTTCTGAACAAGTTGGTGGTGTACCTTCCTTAACAGCAGCTTTCGTTGTTATCGCGGGTATTACTGGAACCATTACAGGACCTCTTTTATTAAAATGGAGCCGTGTTACAAACTCAGTTGGTAAAGGTATCGGATTTGGATGTGCGTCTCATATTATGGGTGTTATGAGAGCGATGAAAAATAACGAACATGAAGGTGTTATTGGATCGGTAACAATGACATTAACAGCAATTTTGACATGTTTACTTGGACCGTTATTTGCAATGATGTTTATGTAATAGAAGAAAAGCGAGAGCGACTCTATAGCTCTCGCTTTTCTATAGGATTTATGCTACAGTTACAATAACTGAATCTTTGTAGGAGGTACGCCAAGTGCATACGTTATTATCAGTTTTACTTATTATTGTATCGATTTTAATGATTGTTATGGTACTTATGCAATCTAGTAATAGCTCAGGCCTTTCAGGTGCAATTTCAGGCGGTGCAGAGCAATTATTTGGTAAGCAAAAAGCACGTGGAATTGAAGCGGTATTAAACCGTATTACAATTGTTTTAGCTGTATTGTTCTTTGTATTAACAATTGCTGTTACGTACTTAAACTTATAGAATTGAAAGAAGAAGCGTTAGTAAGATGTACTAATGGTTCTTCTTTTTTTGTTTTACCATTTGAAAGATGTTTCTAATTAGATTATAGAAATATAAATATGGTACACTAGATATAGAAAGAATACGACTAGATTACAGAAGAGAAAGAGGAGAAGTACATGATGAAATTAGCATCTCCGAAACCATTTACATTTGAGGGTGGAGACCGCGCTGTTTTATTACTACATGGATTCACAGGGAACTCAGCTGATGTACGTATGTTAGGGCGTTTCTTAGAAAAGAAAGGCTATACTTGTCATGCGCCAATTTATAAAGGGCACGGTGTACCACCAGAAGAGCTTGTTCATACAGGGCCTGAAGATTGGTGGCAAGATGTAACGGAGGCATATCAGCTTTTAAAAGATAAAGGTTTTGAGAAAATTGCTGTTGTTGGATTGTCACTTGGCGGCGTATTTTCTTTAAAATTAGGTTATACAGTACCTGTTTTAGGTGTGGTACCAATGTGTGCACCGATGTATATTAAGAGCGAAGAAACTATGTACCAAGGTATATTGGCATATGCCCGCGAATATAAAAAACGTGAGCAAAAATCACTAGAACAAATCGAACAAGAAATGTTGGAATTCCAAAAGACACCAATGAATACATTAAAAGCATTACAACAATTAATTGCTGACGTACGTAACAATGTGGATATGATTTATGCGCCAACATTTGTTGTACAAGCGCGTCATGATGAAATGATTAATACAGATAGTGCTAACATTATTTATAACGGTGTAGAATCTACGTTAAAAGACATTAAATGGTATGAAGACTCTACGCATGTCATTACACTTGATAAACAACGTGACGAGCTACATGAGGATGTATATAACTTCTTGGAGCAACTAGATTGGTAAGATCTAGTTGCCTCTTTTTTTCATAAGGAATTTTTTGTGAAAACTGTAAAAATCATAAGGGGAGTATTGAAGTTTCGCTTTATACATCCCCTATCTTTCGGATACACTAAATAATATAAGGTTTTAAAGGAGGTATTTTTGCTTGGAAGAAATCATACAAGAACATATTGATAAGTTGTTATTATTTATGAGAGAAGAAGCGTATAAACCGTTAACGATACAAGAGTTAGAAGAGGCATTTGGAATTGAAGGTTCTGAGGGCTTTAAAGATTTCGTAAAGGCACTTGTAACGATGGAAGAGAAGGGGCTTGTTGTTCGTACACGTAGCAACCGTTACGGTCTTCCTGAAAAGATGAATTTAGTAAGAGGTAAGTTAATTGGACATGCACGTGGCTTTGCTTTCGTTGTACCAGAAGAGAAGAAAACTGGAGACGATGATCTTTTCATCCCGCCTACAGAATTAAACGGTGCACTTCATGGCGATACAGTATTAGCACGCCTTAGTTCTCAATCAAGCGGTTCACGTCAAGAAGGTTCAATTGTACGCATTTTAGAACGTGGCACGAAAGAGCTAGTTGGTACATATACAGAATCGAAAAACTTTGGCTTTGTTATACCTGACAATAAGCGCTGGACAAGTGATATTTTCGTATTGAAAAGTGCGTCAATGGGAGCTGTAGAAGGTCATAAAGTAGTTGTGAAAATTACGAGCTACCCAGAGAATCGTTTAAGCGCAGAAGGTGAAGTTATTCAAATTCTAGGTCATAAAAATGATCCAGGAGTAGATATTTTATCTGTCATTCATAAACATCATTTACCTTTGGCATTCCCTGAGGAAGTGATGGAGCATGCAAACAGTGTACCAGAAACGATTTCAGAAGAAGATTTAAAGGATCGCCGCGATTTACGTGATCAAATGATCGTAACGATTGATGGTGCAGATGCAAAAGATTTAGATGACGCTGTTACAGTAACGAAGCTTGAGAACGGTAACTACAAGCTTGGCGTTCATATTGCGGATGTAAGTCATTACGTTCAAGAAGGTTCTCCAATTGATGTAGAAGCAGCAGAAAGAGCGACGAGTGTGTATCTTGTTGACCGTGTAATTCCGATGATTCCACATCGTCTATCTAACGGTATTTGTTCATTAAATCCGAAAGTAGACCGTCTGACATTATCTTGTGAAATGGAAATCAACAACTTAGGTGATGTTGTTAAACACGAGATTTTCCAAAGTGTGATTAAAACGACAGAGCGTATGACGTATGCTGATGTAAGAAGCATTTTAGAAGATGAGGACGAAGAGTTAATTAAGCGTTATGAGCCGCTCGTACCGATGTTTAAAGAGATGGGCCAATTGGCACAAATTTTACGTGAAAAACGTATGCGCCGTGGTGCAATTGACTTTGACTTTAAAGAAGCGAAAGTATTAGTAGATGAAGAAGGAAAACCGACAGACGTTGTTATGCGCGATCGTTCTGTATCAGAGAAGTTAATTGAAGAATTTATGCTTGTTGCGAATGAAACAGTAGCAGAGCACTTCCACTGGATGAACGTACCGTTTATGTACCGTGTCCATGAAGATCCGAAAGAAGATAAGCTTGAGCGTTTCTTCGAGTTTGTAACGAATTTCGGATATGCGGTAAAAGGACGCGCGAATGAAGTGCACCCTCGCGCGCTACAACAAATTCTTGAAATGGTTCAAGGACAGCCAGAAGAAGTAGTTATTTCAACAGTTATGCTTCGTTCTATGAAGCAAGCTCGTTACGATGCGGATAGTTTAGGACATTTCGGTTTATCAACTGAGTTCTACACACACTTCACATCACCAATTCGTCGTTACCCAGATACAATCGTTCATAGATTAATTCGTGAATACATTATTAATGGTAAAGTCGACAATGAAACACAAGCAAAATGGCGTGAAAAATTACCTGAGATTGCAGAGCATTCTTCTAATATGGAACGCCGTGCTGTTGAAGCAGAGCGTGAAACAGATGAGATGAAAAAAGCAGAGTATATGGTTGATAAGATCGGTGAAGAGTATGACGGTATGATTAGCTCTGTAACAAACTTCGGTTTATTCGTAGAGCTTCCAAATACAATTGAAGGTCTTGTACACGTTAGTTATTTAACGGATGATTACTACCGTTATGACGAGCAGCATTTCGCTATGATTGGAGAACGTACAGGAAACGTATTCCGCATCGGTGACGAAATTACAATTCGCGTTATTAACGTAAACAAAGACGAGCGTGCAATCGACTTTGAAATCGTTGGCATGAAAGGTACACCTCGCCGTAAGTTCAAAGATCGTCCAGTCGTTATCGAGCAGCCAAGAACAGGCAGAAAGAAACGTGGTGGACGTAGTGAGCGTAGCAATGAGCGCGGCGGCGAACGTGGCACAGCAAGAAAATTTGACCGTGGTGGTAAAGGAAAAGGAAGAGGATCTGCATCGGCATCCACATCCGCTAGCCAGCCAGGGAAAAAAGACGGTAACGGCAAGAAGAAAAAAGCATTCTTCGAAAACGTACCAGGATTCAAGAAGAAAAAGAAAAAGCGTAAGTAAGAAAAGGGTGGCTTCGCTTTGATCAAAAGCGGGGCCGTTTTCTTTTTTCTTCGTGGCTTGAGAGCGAGCCACTTTCGCTTTTTGTTGGAATCCAGCTACAGTGGCTAGAATGTTGGGCGGCTTCACTTCTTCCCGAGAGGCAAAGAGCGCCTCAAGGTCAGAAGCTCCATCCACCTCACATTCTGAGCGAGCCACTTTCGCTTTTTATTAACATTTGTTACAATAGTAAAAATAGAGGAGGGACGTTATATGCCAAAGGGTACAGGTAAGGTTATTGCACAAAATAAAAAAGCATTTCATGATTATTTCATCGAAGAAACATACGAAGCAGGGCTTGTCCTTCAAGGAACGGAAATTAAGTCGATTCGCGCTGGACGCGTAAACTTGAAAGATGCGTTTGCACGTGTACATAATGGTGAAGTATGGGTTCATAATATGCACATTAATACGTATGAACAAGGGAATCGTTTCAACCATGATCCACTTCGTACGAGAAAATTACTTCTTCATAAAAAAGAAATTGATAAGCTAGCGGGTGCTGCGAAAGAAACAGGTTACGCATTAGTTCCACTTAGAATTTATTTGAAAAATGGATTTGCGAAAATGGCACTTGGCTTAGCAAAAGGTAAGAAACAATACGATAAACGTCACGATTTAAAAGAGAAAGAAGCTAAACGTGAAATTGCACGCGCGTTCCGTGATCGCCAAAAGATGTAATACAGATATTTACATTTGTAAAATAGAGCACGTATGTTATAATAACTTATGTAAGATTGTTGCACATTGAAAAACAGCTCTTAGTAGCTATCACGATATTTTCTTCGTATGCTCCATTTTTATCATGGGGACGTTACGGATTCGACAGGGATAGTTCGAGCTTAGGTTGCGAGTCGAGGGGATCGGCCTCGTTAAAACGTCAAAGCCTATAATTGGCAAACAAAACAATCTTTCTTTAGCTGCTTAATTGCACTAAAGGTTCCTCCCTCCATCGTCCATGTGGTAGGGTAAGGGACTCAAACTAAGTGGACTACGCCGGAGTTCGCCGTCTGAGGACAAAGGAAGAGAACAACCAGACTAGCAACTTGGAAGCCTGTCGATAGGCCGAAGAGTTCGCGAAATGCTAATATATCGACTACACTCGTAGAAGCTTAAGTGCCGATATTTTTGGACGTGGGTTCGACTCCCACCGTCTCCACCAATACATATTTGGTGGTTTTTTTATTTTATATGATATGAACCATAATTTTGCCAGATTGGCGAGGTTATGGTTCTTTTTGTTTGTGGCAAATTTATGGTTCCAAAAATTGAATACATCTATTGATATAGGATTTGCTATAGGAGGAGCACTACATATCCAACAAGCTAAGAAATTTATTTTTAAAGGTCCATAGAAAGATAAATATGAGAACTAAGCTTATTTATTATTTAGAATAGGAAATTATAATTTCACAGTTTCAATAAGAAAAACCGCAGCAATTGCTGTGGTTTTTCTTATTAACAGGGACCAAGAACGTGTTGTAAATGCTCATAGCATTATACGTTGGGTTTTAAAAAAGGTGTTAGAGTGGTAATTTTTGAATAGATGTTTTACTTTGAGATTTATTATGTAGAACATAAATGAGTTAAACAAAAAGCCTAATAATTACTAGGCTTTTCAATTTATAAACTTGCCAAACAGTATGGAGAAGCAATAAAAGGGAAACCTAATCAATAATTAATGATGATTCAAGGAGGGACAAAATGGAGCATAAAACAAAGGTAACAATTGGAGATTACGTTCAATTTTCATATCGTAAAAATCCTAATTTACAATTAACGGGATATGTAGTAAGTGTTCTACAGAATACAATTGTTGTAGATATTACAGAGATAATGGGAATTGAAGTAGATGATGTTAGGCAAGTAGTAAAACATGGTTGTTATAATAAGGTGGTTCATAAGCTAATAAAAAATAATGTTTCATAAAAAGTGCTCCTTGATTTAGCTAGGAGCACTTTTTATGATGAATTACTAATATTTTTGTTTTGGGACAAGATTATGTTTTTTTCTGCTTATGGTGTAGCTTTAGAATAAAGTTTGATTAAAAAATATTCTTCAATTCTTATTTAACAGCAAATACAAAAACTCCATTTTCCAATCAACTTCATTTGATGTTGGATTCCCAATACAAGCTTCTGTAATCTCATTCGCAGAAGCTTGTATTATTGCGATCATCAATCCTTGAATAGAGTAGCTTTGGGAAATAAATAGATAGTAGTAAATCAATTTTTTATTACACTTACCTTTAAATTTCTGTTTTTTGTAATGCTTGCTTTAATGCACCAATATATTCTTCCTCAGCTCTTTGACTAATTTCAGCATTAGGCACTATCAATTCGAATCCATGGTAGCCACCAGGATAAACATGAAATTCTGTTGGTACTCCAGCTTGCATTAATCTATTTGCATATTCAATTGTTTCGTCGCGGAATAGGTCTATTTCACCCACCATTGTATACGTTGGTGGAAGTCCTGTAAGGTCAGTCGCACGAGCTGGAGCAGCGTATGGGGATACCTCTTCACCATAAACTGAACCTAAATACATTTTCCAGCCAGAGATGTTAGCTTTTCTGTTCCATAATTTTGAATCCGTTATCTCAAAAGCAGAAGGTTTTATATTACGATCATCAATCATTGGGCATAGCGGCATTTGGAATATGATTGAAGGTCCTTTTCTATCTCTTGCTAAAAGAGCAAGGGCTGCTGTAAGTCCACCGCCTGCACTCATTCCGGCAATTGCAATTCGAGAAGAATCGATACTAAGATCTTCCGAATTATTAGAAACCCACTGTAAAGCTGCATAGCAGTCCTCAAGTGGTGCAGGGAATGGATATTCTGGTGCTAATCTATAGTCAACCGAAACCACTATACAGTTGGCTTCCAATACGAACTTTTCACAAAGTTTGTCATCCATTTCGGGTGATCCCACTTGGTAGCCACCACCGTGTATCCAAAGAACCCCAGGTAAAGCTTCTGTTTTTTTAGTTGGCTCATAAATGCGAACTCTAACTTCAGGCGCTCTTTCAGGACCAGGTATAAATCGATTAGATACGGTAACTTTATCATTCGATGATAAAACTGTTGCAGTAAAAGATTCTTTAGCCCATTTTCTATATTGTTGGAAATTTTCCGGGCTATTATCTACTTCTGGTAATACAGAAAACATTTCTCTTAATTCTGGATGAACTCTATTCTTCACTATAAATCCTCCTTTATTTTGAAATCTTTTGTCGCTACCCTAGTTACTTTTTTGCGAAACCAGTCTTCACTGCTCGTACATAATCATTCCAAGCATGAGTAGATATATCAGCATCTGAAGGTAACATTTCAAACCCATGATAAGCTCCAGGGTATAAATGGAACTCAACATCAACACCAGCTTCTGCAAGTTTCGTTACATAGGTTAATGTTTCACTACGGAATGCGTCTAATTGACCAACACATGTGTAGGTGCGTGGTAAATTACGATAGTCTTCTGCTCGAGCAGCCGCTGCATAAGCAGGAATATGATCCGTTCCATGTAATTTTCCTAAATACATTTTCCATCCAGCTTCATTTGTCTTTTGATTCCAAGTAAATCCTTCTTTAATTTCATTCGCAGAAGGCGTATTATTACGATCATCAATCATTGGATAAAGTGGCATTTGGAAACAAATAGAAGGATATTGTCGATCACGAGCTAATAACGTTAATGCTGCTGTTAGTCCGCCACCAGCGCTCGCTCCTGCAACCCCAATTCGATTTGAATCAATATTTAAAGCCTCGGCGTTATCCGCCATCCATTTTAATGCTGCATAACAATCTTCAATTGGAGCTGGATAAGGATGTTCAGGAGCTAAACGGTAATCTACATTAACGACCATACAGTTTGCTTCTTTTGCAAATCTCACACAAAGGATATCATTCTCATCTGCAGCGCCTAAGATATAACCGCCACCATGTATCCATAACAGGGCAGGTAAGGATTGATCATTTGATTTTGGACGATAAATTTTTAATCGCAATGGATTCGCATCAGGCCCCTCAATGATTTCCTCTGTTATCGAAAGTGATTCATCACCAGTAATATCTGGTAAGATTAGTGCGGCTTGTTCTCTCATTGCTGGCAAGTTCTCTGGACGTAACTCAAAATCTGGAATCATTTCTAACGCTGGTAATAACTTTGGATGTACTCGATTCTTCATTTTAAAAGCTCCTTTTTACAGTATTTTTTCTGAAAGGTGAAATATTATTTTAAGCAATTCAATTGTGGCGAAATTATCAAAATTAAAATATAGCCTAGCTATGTTTAGTAATTTATCATAGGCATTAGAGGGAAACGATAATCAAAAATGTGTATATGTTTCAAAATGAGACAAAAGCCTCAAATTGGTTCATTTCTCAATAAACTTCTAACGATATGTAGAAAATATAAACAGTACCAAAATCAGTAATCAAATTCATTCATGACTCTTGTCTTTATACACATATTTTAGCTCATGTTTCCCTTTTCGAGCTTATTGAAAAATTACCTAATGAGGGACGAAGGGTATGCCCAAAAGTTAAAATCTCATACTCTCCCCAGAACGAAATTTTTTTGCATTTTGCTCATGTTTATTGTTTTGGGGTAACTCGTTCTTTTAGTTTGATGGCGATAGGGTAAGCCTCTTATGTAAAAGCATCTTTTATTTATTTTATAAACAAGCTTGCAAGCATTACTGCTGTATCAAGCTGATAAAATAAGTAATATAAAAAATACAAAATTGCTGTAGCCTATTAGTTTAGATGTTAATGCTCAGCAACAATCTCTTGTGTTATCACATACACTACACACGTGGATTGCACAGTGGGGATATGTCGAGTCCATACATAGAAGCCTATAGTTATCAGTATTCGGTGAAGTATTTCTCCTTTGCACAGGAAGTGAGCGTTCTCTCTTCGATATACTAGCCTAATAATCTGTTTTATATGAAGGCACAATGTATGATAAAAAATCTTCATACATTGTGGTAAAAAGATATTGATGGTACGATAGAACTGCCTCATTAAAGGCGAAGTTTTATCATTTTTATAGATAGGTCAGGTGTTTATAGATGAACCAAACCCGTAAATCGGCTCGTCAGAAAATTTTGGACGTGGCTTCTGAGTTATTTTATAACGAAGGCATCCGCGCCGTAGGTGTTGATAAAATTGTGGAAGTATCCGGAGTGAGCAAAGGTACGTTATATCGTCATTTTCCTTCAAAAGATGATCTAATTATCGCTTACCTAGAAGAAAAGAGTGAAAGTTTGTGGGTTCAGTTTAATGATGCCGTCTCTGCCTACGAGGGATCGCCACGTATGCAAATATTTGCTTTAGTGGAAAGTATTAATGCCTTGTTGACCGAGCCTGGAATTCGTGGTTGTGTTTTTTTGAATGCCCATGCCGAATTTTCAAATCAGAATCCTATCCAACATCTCGTTCAAAAGCATACCGAGGCGTTAAGAAATCTCCTACAGCGGCTCACAAAAGAAGCCGGGGCTTCAGATGATACATTGGCTGACCAGCTTCTGCTTGTCATTAATGGCGCATTTTCCACAGCACCGATTGTAGGAGCGGATATTTCAGGAGAACAATTAAAAAAAGTGTCGGCTTGCTTAATCGATCTGCACCTTAACCAATAGTTGTGTAGCGGCTGTACGTCTTCATTTCTTTCTTGACATTGGAAAATCTATTCTATAACATGAAAACGAAACAGAACTGTTCTGTTTCGTTTTATTTTATTTTGAATAGTGTTTCTATATTATATTTGAATTGGAGGAATACGGGTATGAATATTGGAATTATTGGCGCTGGCCTTGTCGGGTCAACTTTGGCCAAACAGCTTGTTGCTTTGGGGCATCAGGTTAACATCTCAAATTCACGTGGACCAGACACATTAGTAGAGGTCGTAACTCTCACCGGAGCGAAACCGGTGACTAATGAAGAAGCAGTTCGTGGAGCCGATCTTATTATTCTTTCAATCCCTTTCGGCAAAATTGCGTCACTCCCTCGCGGATTGTTCGATCTTCGGCAAGCTAAGGCTGCTATCATCGATACTAACAACTATACTGTACACCGGGATGGTAGAATTGAACAACTCCTGGATGGCAGCATAAAAACGGAAAGCCGTTGGGTGGAGCAGCAAATCGGCGCCCCAGTCGTCAGAGCGTTCAGCAACATCGTGTCTCAGCGTATTGTTGATTTGGCGAAACCGGAAGGCGCTGAGGACCGGATTGCGCTACCGGTTTTTGCAGACGATCCTGCATCCAAAGTGATTGTGATGAAGCTTGTCAACTCACTCGGCTTTGATCCTGTCGATGGCGGTTCCATTGATGATTCATGGCGTGTTCAGCTTGGAACGCCTGCTTCTGGAACGCCTGATTTTATCGAGGAGGACTTGAATGCTGTGGCGTTGAAGAAGGCACTTTCAGAAGCTACCGTTGAGCAAAATAACAATTACCGCAACTCGGCTCTTGAAAGCCTACAATCATAACAAGGAATTTATATTCCCATGAAAAGCCCTTCACCCGCCTAGGAGGGCAATGAAAAGTCCCATAAAGATTATAAGCGAGTTCATGAGCGAAATTCGTTCATGGACTCGCTTTTTTGATACCGTTGATGTCCGTTTCGGTCCGATGCTTTTTTAGTTTAGCTGCTTTAATACCAAACAGACTTAAATATAAGAAATAGGGCAAGAAAGCATAGAGCTTGAATGAAATTTATGGTTGTAAAGACTTCAATGCCAACTTCATATAAGTAGCCATTCTCTGCTCTAAAGAGTATGCTCCCTCTAAAATACACCAATCTAATATAAGCCCTCTAGCGAATGTAAAAAGATACGTTGTTATTTCTTCTACACTCATATCATTTGTTAATTCTTTTTCGAGTTGTCCTTTATAAACAAAACCTTTTAGAGCTTTGTAAATTAATGAAGGCTCATATATAAATGATCGTTTGTTTAAATCATTAAGAAGATTGATATGTAACTCTAATTTAGTTGTATATTCAGCTATGCATTGGAAGAAATTTAAAATAGTCGTTTGCACTGTTGTATGTTGATCAATATTTTCTAATTCAACATGTAGGTTTTCGTCAATTTGTTGGAATATTTTTTTGTAAATATCCTCTTTGGAAGAGAAATAATGATAAAAAGTTCCTACTGAGACATTTGCTTTTTTACAAATATCTTCAATTGTTATATTCTCAAATTTTTTTTCTTTCGTTAAATTCAAAAACACATGAGATATATTGCTCTGTGTTAGTAGAGCTTGTTGTTTTCTTTTGGTCAGATTTTTTTTACACAAATTTTATTCCTCCTTGATTATATATTAACTGATATCTTAGATATGAAAAAGTGGGTTGAAAACATGGTTGATTGTTATATAATTTCAATTATACCGAATATCATTCGGTGAATTAAATTCTATGTAATGAAACTGATTTTTTGAGGGGAGATTTTTATATATGAAAACAACTTATGAATCAATTGTTATGATTCCTACAAATAAGCTAATAGAAAAAAAGGCCTTAGAAAATCCATATGAAACATTTGCATGGTATAAAGAAATGCGGGAAAAAGAACCTATTTGTTTTAATCCTCAGAATGATATGTGGAATGTTTTTTTGTATGATGATGTAAAAATAGTTTTAGAGGATAAAGAACATTTTTCTAGTATTATGCCCAAGAAGAAAAAGCCTCCATTTCCCAAAAGTATCCTTGAGATGAATCCACCAAAGCATACGCAAATTCGGTCTATTGTAAATCGGTCTTTCACTCCTAAAGTATTAGAGGCATGGGAACCGAGAATACAGAAAATCACAGAAGATATTCTTACTCAGTTATCCAATCGTGAAACTTTTGATATTGTAAGGGAGTTATTTTATCCTTTACCAGTTATAGTAATTGCTGAAATGTTAGGGGTTTCTGCTAAGGATATGGAAAAGTTTAAGAAATGGTCTGATATTATCGTAAGTTCACCGAGTCATGAAGATCCGGATTACTTAACAGAATTTTTTCATATACGTTTACAAGCAGAAAATGAATTAGGGGACTTTTTTGAAGAAATCCTACAAATCAAGCGAGGAAATTCAAAAGAAAATTCCAATGATATTATCTCTTTGTTAGTTCAAAGTGAAGCAGACAATAAAATTTCAGGCGAGGAAATAGTACCTTTTTGTAAACTACTATTAGTAGCGGGAAATGAAACAACAACGAATTTACTTGGGAACGCTTTATATTGTTTGATAGAAAACCCAGATGTTTATGAGCAATTACAACAGGATCTATCTCTTATTCCAAAAGTAATTGAGGAAGTATTACGTTATCGTTCACCAACTCAAAGAATTGTACGTAGAGTAAAAAAAGGAATGCAATTAAATGGCCAAACTTTAAAAGTAAATCAAATCGTCTCAGCTTGGATTGGATCAGCTAATCGTGACTCTCAGTATTTCAATGATGCTGATAGTTTCAACATACATCGTCCGCGAAACCCTCACCTTGGGTTTGGTTATGGAATCAACTTTTGCTTAGGTACTCGACTAGCTAGGTTAGAAGCTACAATTATATTGACAGAAATAATGAAAAAATATAAATCTTTTTCGTTTATTGACCATAATCTTCCCATTCCTATCTCCAATAGTCGTTCTATATATGGATTAAAAACTTTTCCGGTAAAAAGTGAAATTATCCATATAGAATAAATATTTTGGCCCTAGTGCAGATGCACTAGGGCCAATTATATATATAAATAAGATTCATCAAGCTAAGCTTTTTTTCTTCAAAGTTTCTTGTCTTTTTTACAAATATTAAGGCTTTAATTCAAATTTACATTTTAAAATAAAATTTTATCCTTATATAGTTACCTGAATTATCTTTTTGTTTTTAGGAACTTGTTATTTTTAGGTTGATACCCTATCGCTATCAACCTAAGAAAGGAAAATACCCCATAAAAAAATTAAAAGGATTGCCCCCTGTATAATACAGAGTTCAATCCTTATTAGCTGCTTAAATATGTGCCCAACTTTTTGGATCTAGTTCATTTGCGAGTGGTTCTTTTGTAAAGAGATTAAGTCTATACCTAAGCTACTTTCTTGCCAAACCAGTCTTAACTGCTCGTACATAATCATTCAAGGCGTGAATAGATATATCAGCATCTGGGTGGAACATTTCGAACCCATGATAAGCTCCAGGATATAAATGGAATTCAACATCAACACCAGCTTCCGCAAGTTTCGTTACATAGGTTAATGTTTCACTACGGAATGGATCTAATTGACCAACACATGTGTAGGTACGTGGCAGATTACGATAATCTTCTGCTCGAGCAGCGGCTGCATAAGCAGGAATGTGATCCGTTCCATATAATTCACCTAAATACATTTTCCAGCCAGCTTCATTTGATTTTTGATTCCAAACAAATCCTTCTTTAATTTCATTTGTAGAAGGTGTATTATTACGGTCATCAATCATTGGATAGAGCGGCATTTGGAAACAGATAGAAGGGTATTGTCGATCACGGGCTAATAACGTTAATGCTGCTGTTAGTCCCCCTCCAGCGCTCACTCCTGCAACACCAATTCGATTCGAATCAATATTTAATGCTTCTGCATTATCAGCAATCCATTTTAATGCTGCATAACAATCTTCAATTGGGGCTGGATAAGGATGTTCAGGAGCTAAACGGTAGTCTACAGAAACGACTACACAGCCAACTTCTTTTGCAAATTTCACACAAAGATCTTCATTATCATTTATAGAGCCTAAGATATAACCACCACCATGTATCCATAACAGGGCAGGTAAGGCTTCATTATTTGATTTTGGACGATAAATTTTTATTCGTACTTGATTCGCATCAGGTCCTTCAATAAATTCCTCTGTTAAAGAAAGAGATTCATCAACGACGGTAGCTGGGAAGACTCGTGCAGCTTCTTCTCTCATTGCTTGCAAACACTCTGGGCGTAAATCTTGATCTGGATACATTTCTAACCCTGGTAATAACTCTGGATTTACTCGATTTTTCATTTTAAAAACTCCTTTTTAATTTTTTATGATATGAAAGGTGAAATATTATTTTTAGAAATTTAATTGTAACGAAATCATCAAAATTAAATTGTAAGCTAGCTATGTTTAGCAATTTATCATAGGCATCAATGGAAAGCGATAAACAAAAATGTGTATATGTATCAAAATGAGACATTTATCTCAAAATGGTTCATTTCTCGATAAATTTGTTACGGTATAAAGTATATACAGTACCAAAGTCAGCATCTATGAATTAGTTATTTTATTGACTTTTTACATGTGCTTTGACCGTTACTCTCCCTTTCAGAGGGATAGAAAAATATCTAATGGGGAATGAACTACTTTGAAATGAATCGATGTGGGGTCTATATGTTGTATTGTAAACAAAAAAGCATGCCCTTCTTGCAGTATAAAGAAGGATCATGCTTTTTCTTTTAGTTTAGCTGATTTAACACCAAACAGACTTAAATATAAAAAATAGGGCAAGAAAGCATAGAGCTTGTTGTTTTCTCTTTGACAGATTTTTTTATACAACGTCAATTTCCCTTGGTTTATCTTAAAATCAAAAAATAGTTTGAATATTTCGGTTGTTGTTGTATAATCCTCATTACACCGAATGTTATTCGGTGAATTGTATTTGGTTTAATGGAAATTATTTTTTGAGGGGAGATTGTTATACATGAAAACACCTTATCAATCAATTGATATGATTCCTACAAATAAGCTGATAGGAAAACAGGCTTTAGAAGAACCGTATAAACCATTTGCATGGTACAAAGAGATGCGGGAAAAGGAGCCTATTTGTTTTAATCATCAGGCAGACATGTGGAATGTTTTTTTGTACGAAGACGTAAAAACTGTTTTAGAGGATAAAGAGTACTTTTCTAATATTATGCCTGAGAAGAAAAAATCACCATTTCCACAAAGTATCCTTGGGATGGATCCACCAAAGCATACACAAATACGGTCTATTGTAAATCGGTCTTTCACTCCTAAAGCATTAAGAGAATGGGAGCCTAGAATCCAGCAAATTACAAACGATTTACTCAACCAGTTATCCAATCGTAAAACTTTTGATGTTGTCCAAGAGTTATTCTATCCATTACCCGTTATAGTAATTGCTGAAATGTTAGGGGTTTCTGCTAAGGATATGGAAAGATTCAAGAAATGGTCTGATATTATCGTAAGTTCACCCAGTCATGAAGATCCGGACTATTTGACAGAATTTTTTCATACACGTTTACAAGCAGAAAATGAATTAGGGGACTTTTTTGAAGAGATGATCCAACTCAATCGAGGAAAAGCCAAAAAAGATTCAAATGACATTATTTCTTTATTAGTTCAAAGTGAAGCGGATATAAATATCTCGGGCGAGGAATTAGTAGCGTTTTGTAAACTGCTATTAGTAGCAGGAAATGAAACAACAACGAATTTACTTGGAAACGCACTATATTGTTTAATAGAACATCCAAATGTTTATGAGCAATTACAACAGGATATATCTCTTATTCCAAAAACAATTGAAGAAGTATTGCGGTATCGTTCACCAGTTCAAAGGGTTGTACGCAGAGTAAAAAAAGAGATTCAATTAAAAGGCCAAACTTTACAAGTAGATCAAATCGTTTCAGCATGGGTTGGATCGGCTAACCGTGACTCGCATCAATTTAAAGATGCTGATAGTTTCAATATATATCGTAGGCGTAATCCTCACCTTACATTCGGACATGGAATCCATTTTTGCTTAGGTGCTCCTCTAGCTAGATTAGAAGCTAAAATTGTATTAACGGAATTAATAAAAAGATATAAATCATTTTTGTTTATTGACCAGAATCTTCCCACTCCTATTTCAGATAGTAGTACCATATATGGATTAAGTTCTTTCCCTGTGAAAAGTGAACTACTTCATATAAAATAAGCATTTTGGCTCTGGTATAAGTGCCAGGGCCAATTTTATTCATAAATTAGAGCAATCAAGCTAAAATTTTAAATCATTTTATTTTTTAATGAATCCAAGTCTATAGTATCCATCTCAGCTTCATAAAAAGTATTATATTTAGGGGAAAGAATTCCATATTATTATGGATTTAGGCATACTAAAAGAAAAAAGGATCATGCAGTCAAAACCATTATAATATCAAGCATTACTTAGGAGTTAAATTGTAGGAGGATACTTGAATTGAGCAATTTTACACGTTTACGCACACAAAACATAATAAAAGATGCGTTCATGGAATTATTAAAAGAAAAAACATTTTCATCCATTACAATTAATCATATTTGTGAAAAAGCAATGATTCATAGAAGCACATTTTACCGTCATTACGAAGATAAATATGTGTTATTTAGTGATGTGTCAAATTCCATTGCAATAAATCTCTTTGAACAAACAAAGCAGGGTTTGGATTTAGAACGTACATTGTTTGAGGAAATAATCGAATACATAGATGTTAATCGTACATTGTTTTTTAATATTACCAGTAAAAATAATAGCCTTGAGTTATACGAAAAATTGATTCAGTTTGGTGCAGAAAATTTATATGAAAATTCAATGGAATATAATGATTCTCTTTCCAAACGAATCCAAAACTCTGAGTACCCAATGGTACTATGTGATTTCTACTGTAGTGGTTTTTTTGAGATTATAAAAAAATGGATAGGGAATGAATATCCATATTCAAAAGAAGAATTAATTAGGATTTCTAAGAATTTCTAAATAAATGAACCAATTCGAGATATATGTCTCACTTTGAGACATATATTATTTTTTGCTCATCGAATTCCTTCAAAACCTATGATAGATTAATGAACATAGCAAAGGAGGGAAGGAATGATGAGGAAGGTTAAAGAGCAAAAGAAATGTGCTTTCATGCTTTAAAAAATGTAATTAATCTAATGTTAAATGAAAATTCATATATAATATTGAAATGATTTAAGGGAGGGTATTTTATGAAAGCTGCAGTGTGGTATGGCGAAAGAGATATTCGTATTGAGGAAAGAGAAGTGAAAGAATTACAACCGAATGATGTGAAAGTTAAAGTAGCATGGGCTGGTATTTGTGGTTCTGATTTGCATGCATATTTGCATCCAGATTCAGTACCAATGAATACGAATATGGTAATCGGACATGAATTTTCTGGTGAAATTGTAGAGGTCGGTTCTAATGTTACGAAATTTAAAGAAGGTGACAGAGTATGTATCTATCCAATGATGCTTAAAGATCCTTCAAATGATGAAACTGAACGTTTCATCACTATAGACGCGGTTGGTGCACATATTGACGGAGGGTTTGCAGAATACGCGATACTTCCACAAAAAACGATTTTTAAAATTCTAGATAATTTACCACTAGAAGTAGCAGCAATGGTTGAACCAGCAGCTGTATCTTTCCAATCAATTAAGGATTTAAATGTAAAAGAAGGCGATACAGTTGTTATCTATGGAGCGGGTCCAATTGGGTTATTTGCTGTATTAGGTGCAAAAGCTGCAGGTGCTTCTAATATTATTGTTGTCGATTTATTGGATAGTCGACTCGACAAAGCAACTGAAATGGGTGCGACACATGTCTTTAATGCTAAAGAAGTGAACCCTGTTGAAGAAATTCGTAAATTATTCCCAGATGGAGCAGATGTTACAGTTGAAGCTGCAGGTGTTGAGTCAACATTTAATCAAGCCATTCAATCAACTAAAGTTCGTGGCACAATGATGGTTATCAGTTTTCACACGGAAGATATCCAGTTTAATGGTCCTGCTTCATTAATTTTTAGTGGTGTAAAAATAATGGGGTCTGTGGGATATAGCAATGAAACTTACAATGAGGTCATTAAATTACTTGCTAATGGAGGATTACCAGCGCAATCAATTATTACAAGTAAAGTGGATATAGATAATATCGTTGAACAAGGCTTTGAAGCATTAATTCATGATAAGTCTCAAGCGAAAATTCTAGTTAAATTAAGTGGCGCACATTAATTATATTGTAGATAAATGAACTTGCGAAGCTATAACGAATAGTGAGACATGAAAAAACTCCATTGAAATTGCTACTAAGCATACAAATTCAATGGAGTTTTTTTCGTTGGAAGAAAAGACTTTATTACCTTGAAGAAATACAGAATGTACGCACGGTTTACTTATGAATAACTAAACATAACCACTTATATTAAGACAAGAGAAATGAATGTGTTGGTGAAAATGCAGACGGTTAAATATTACTTTTTTAACAGGTGATTTCAGTTTTAAATGTTATATATTAATAAAACATTTAATGTTTCTGCACAACTTCTGCACATATTACGATAATTTCTATGTAATGATATATTCATCAAGTGAAATATTTCACAAGAAACAAAATTTATTTTCAATGCGGTGTATGCATAACTAATACATACATCGGTACAAGTTTGTCTCTTGTTATTCTTTTACATCAAAGCCCACATTACACTACGAAGTATAACAAGAAGGGGACGTAAACATGAATAATCGATTTTTAAAACAACTACAAAACATGAAAATGAACAAAAAAAGTCTAGGAGTAGTTGTATTAACAGCTGGAATTATTGGCACGACAATTATTCCTCAAAATGCTTCTGCACATGGTTTTGTTGAAAAACCTGGTAGCCGATCTGCTTTATGTAGTGCAACTTATGGTGCACTAAATGGAAACTGCGGAAGTGTTATGTATGAACCACAGAGTTTAGAAGCTCCAAAAGGATTCCCACAAGGGGGCCCAGCTGATGGACAAATCGCGTCTGCAGGTGGGAAATTTGGTGGTATTTTAGATCAACAAACAGCAGGTCGTTGGTTTAAAAATACAATCACTGGTGGTGAAAATACATTTACTTGGAAGTATACAGCACCTCACTTAACGAGCAAATGGCATTACTATATTACCAAAAAAGGATGGAATCCAAATAAAGCGCTTACGAGAGCGGATTTTGAACCAATTGGAACTGTACAACATGATGGTTCTACGGCTTCAAATAATTTAACTCATAAAATCAATGTACCTACTGATCGTAGTGGCTATCATGTGATTTTAGCAGTATGGGATGTAGCTGATACAGCAAATGCATTCTATAATGTAATTGATGTTAATCTTATTAATGATGTGAAACCAGACATAGAAGCGCCAAGTATTCCAGATGGACTTCAGACACAAAAAGTAACAGCGAATAGTATAGAATTAACATGGAACGCTTCTACGGATAATATAGGGGTAAAAGGATATCAAATCTTCCGTAACGGAGAGATGATTGACACAGTACCAGGCACTCATTTTATTGATAAAAAATTACAAGCAAGTACAGAGTATTCTTATACTGTAAAAGCAATTGACGCAGCTGGGAATGTATCGAAAGAAAGCCAATCGCTTACAGTAAAAACAACTGTCGAGACTCCTGATACAGAAGCACCAACACAACCAAAAGGATTACATAGCATGGGAACAACAACGTCAAGTGTGGATCTAATGTGGAGTCCTTCTGACGATAATATTGGTGTAGACCATTATGATATTTATAGAGAAACAGAAGGATCAATGAAGAAGATTGCAACAGCCAATACGACTTCTTATATGGATAAAAATCTACTCGCTAATACTACTTATAAATATGTGGTGAAAGCTGTTGATGTAGCTGGAAATGAATCCGTACAAAGTGATGTATTTACAATTACTACAAAAACTGAAAACGATTCATATGAAGAGTGGAATGCAAAGAAAGCATATAAAAAAGGAGATAGAGTTCTACACGAGGGAAAAATATATGAAGCAGTCCAGAGTTATCAAGGAAATGGGGATCCAAATTGGATTTATGCCTTATCATTATGGAAAACAGTGTAAGTTTTATCTAGGTATGAACTAAGAGATGATGGGCTTTGATTCAATAAGAAATTCTTGAGATTTCACTTTTTTAATCGAATATATTTTTTAGAATGTTATTTAGTGAAATAGTGGAACTGTTCATTATATTAATTCCTCATTATTTTAGTTTCAGTACAGACTATCAGATGTACAAAACACGATTATATTTTGAACTACTGACCATTTAACACTCTCAAGGACTGTTTGAAGTGGGGGATTCCTTAGTATAGGCTATCCCCGTAGTTCCTACGGTTAAGAGACGCATTGCTTCGTTTCTAATATTGAGCGCTGCATTTTGTGCCACAAGAAGGGCAATCACACTGACGTTGGTAATTCTTCCTATAATTTTTTCCAACGTTTTTCGTAACTCTCCTTTTAATATAAATTCTCCTCTTAAACCGTTGTTTGTATATCTGTTTCAAGTTTTAGTAATTAATTAGAAATCGCATTTGAGAGAACAGGTATTCTCGGCAAAGTTATGGGTTTATAAACAACTTTTGGCAATAATATGTTTCAAATTATATAAGGAATGGCCCTAAAAATTGCGATTTACGGCAGACTTATGCTGCAAAATAAGGTAAGGTTTTGGTTCTTTTTGTTTTGTGGTTTTATAAAATATTTAAGTTGAGGGGGGTACCCCTGAAATAGAAACTGAATGAATAGTTATTGATGATAAGCAGGTAGATACTATAGCTGCTAGTAAACGCCCAATTGGGGGGGGTATGAAGATTTCACTGTATTCAAATCTTCATATGCTTTGTGTTTTTATCCATACCTATTGTAAGATTATATAGAGTTCTCCTAATAAGCTGTTTTTATGGATTATTTAGGAGGTTTAAATTTATAAATCTTAAATTGTTTTTTGGGATAATTTTTATCTAACTAAGTTATATTGAAGTAGAGGTGAACCATCGGTGAAGCAGGTGTTGGTGATTAAAAATGAACGGTCTTCAGCAAAGAAAATCGTAAGCGGTCTAACGCAAGAAGGCTATTTCATTTTAAAACTTCACAATGAAAACGAAGGTTTAAATATAATATATGAACAAGATTGGGATATTATCATATTGGATTGGGATTCATTAAGTATATCAGGACCAGAAATTTGCAGACAAATACGACTTGTTAAAACGACACCGATTATTATTGTGACTGACAATATTTCTAGTAAGGATTGCGTTGCAGGGTTACAAGCAGGAGCAGATGATTATATAAGAAAACCATTTGCGAAAGAAGAATTAGTAGCAAGAGTTCAAGCTATTTTAAGAAGAAGTGATTGTAACCAGCAAAATGAGATAAACTTTTTTCAGTTTAAAGATCTCTTTGTTGATGCATCTAGCAATATTGTGAAAAAGGGTGGCGAAAACCTCTCGCTTACTAAGCGCGAGTACGATTTGCTTGTATTTTTAATCAAAAACAAAAACACAATATTGAGCCGTGAAATGCTGTTGAATCAAGTTTGGGGATATAACGTAGTAGTAAATCCAAATGTAGTAGATTTATATATTGGTTATGTAAGAAAAAAGTTAAAGTGTGAGAAGAAAGACAGATATATTCAAACGATACACGGCAGAGGCTATTCAATGATTGAATAATAAAAAATGAGTAAAACTATTTCATTCAGTTTTACTCGTTTTTTTATTAAATATGATGATCAAATAGTTCCTGAGAAGTATGAAAAGATGTAAAAAAATATTTCTATCAGGTAATGGATTATGAAAACATTAGCTATTAATGAGCATTTTTTGCAGGGGAAATTATGGTTTATAAGGTGCTCATCTTTTTGGTATTGTGTAGGGGACGATTCTAGCGCGCATTAGTTGAGACCGGATCTAATGAAAGTGTCTACTCGAAAGAAATCGACACGCTCTGAAGAATAAAGGTTAATCAACACGCCCGACTTCATATATTACTTTGTGTGCCTGATTTTATTAATTCACACCATTCACAAGATTTTCACAGAATTAAAGACTATACTAATTAACAGGATGTTCAAATGAAAATGATTATCAATAGCGATTCAATTGAATAAAAGTTACTTTCTAATTCAATCTATGGATGTCATCATTTTCGAAATAAATCACACTATAAGGAGTATACATATGAAAAAATCTATGCTTTTAAAATTAGTGAGTATTCTAGCAATTTTTACTTTAATGTTAGTAGCTTGCTCAAATCCAAGTAATGATACTAAAGAGTCAAAAGCTAATAAAGATAATAGTAGTGATAAGCCAAAAACGGTTGAAATCACTGATGCTCATGGAACTGTTAAAGTCCCTGTAAACCCAAAGAATGTAGTTGCTTTGGATAACAGAACTTTTGAAACTTTATCTGATTGGGGAATTAAATTAGCGGCTGCTCCAAAGGATATCATGCCTGCTGATTCAGCATATAAAAAGGATGAAAAAGTTCAAAATATTGGGAATCACCGTGAACCAAATCTAGAAATTATTGCAGCGGCAAATCCTGAACTTGTAATCGTTGGTCAAAGATTTGCTGACCATTACGAAGAAATCAAAAAATTAGTACCAAATGCAGCAGTTATTGATCTTAATTTTGATGTTTCTGAGAAAGCTACTAAGCCTGGCGAAAACTTAGTAAAAGGACTTAAAGATTCTACAATTACTTTAGGAAAAATCTTTAATAAAGATAAAGAAGCTAAACAATTAGTAGCTGATTTTGATAAATCTATTGAAAAAGCAAAATCTGCTTATAACGGAAAAGATAAAGTTATGAGTGTTATCGTTACTGGTGGTAATATTGGTTTTGCTGCGCCGCACTCTGGTCGTGTTTGGGGACCAATGTATGAAATTTTCGGTTGGACTCCAGCGTTAGAAGTTTCAAATTCTACTGCAGGTCATAAAGGTGATGACGTTTCTGTTGAAGCTATTGCACAAACAAATCCTGATTGGATTTTCGTATTAGATCGTGATGCTGCAACATCTGATGCAGCTAAGTCAACACCTGCTAAGGATGTTATTTCTAAATCACCTGCTCTTCAAAACACAACTGCTGTTTCTAAAAAACAAGTTATTTATGCACCAGAAGATACTTACACAAATGAATCAATTCAAACTTATATAGAGTTATTTGGAAATATGGCAAAAACTTTAGCTAAGTAGTGTAAAGGAGTACGAAACAGTGTCAAAAAATATAATTTCTAGGGTTGAGAATATTTCTCAACCCCAGTTTTATAATCACAATAAATTATGGACAAAACCTTTTATAATAGCCATTATAGTTGTTATAATTTTAGGGATTATATCACTGTTTACTGGAGTTTATGATATACGTGGACAAGAGGACGGGACAGAGATGTTTTTCATAACTCGTGTTCCGAGAACAGCTGCATTAATGCTTACTGGAGCTGCGATGGCGATGGCAGGGCTCGTAATGCAACTCATTACACAGAATCGCTTTGTTGAACCTACTACAACGGGGACGATTGAATGGTCAGGCTTAGGCCTGCTTTTTGTGTATTTACTATTTCCTGCCCCGACTTTAGTTCAAAGAATGACTGGTGCAATCATTTTTTCTTTTATAGGAACTATGATTTTCTTTCTATTTTTAAGAAGAGTTAAGCTTCGTTCGTCTTTAATTGTTCCGATTATTGGATTGATGCTTGGAGCAGTAATTTCTGCAGTGTCTACTTTTTTAGGACTCCTTTTTCAAAAGACGCAAAGTATTGAAACTTGGTTTGTAGGTTCATTTGCTAACATTCAGGTGGGAAGATATGAATATTTATGGCTGATTGTTATCATTACTTTTCTTATTTTTATGTATGCGAATAGATTGACTTTAGCTGGACTAGGAGAAGATGTCGCAACAAGTCTTGGAGTTAATTACAATAGAATTGTTCTTTTTGGGACTGCTCTTATCTCTGTTGCAGTTGGAATTGTTGCAGCTGTTATTGGACACTTACCTTTCTTAGGATTAATTGTGCCAAATATCGTTTCAATGTTTAGAGGTGATGATCTTAGGAGTAATTTACCTTGGGTTTGTGTGATCGGAATGGGATCAATAACTGCCTGTGACATCATTTCTCGAACAATTATACAGCCTTTTGAATTACCTGTTTCTTTAATACTTGCAACAGTAGGAGCAGTCGTGTTTATTACTATTTTATTGAGACAAAGAAAACCAAGGAGGCTACGATGATCACATTAGAATATAGAAAAAAAGAAAATGTCGAAATCGATTCTAGCCTTCATAATGAAAGTAGATCAGCTAGCGCTTTTCGGTCTAAGAAGGAAGCAAGACGTTATTGGATTTTACTGATAACATTGATTGCTTTAGGTCTTCTTTCTTCATATGGACTTTTAGTTTATAACAATCCAGTTCCGATAGATTCACCTTCTTTTATCCCAGTCGTTAAGAGAAGGATAGTAGCTATTGTTGCAATGATTATCGCTGCAGTTTGCCATAGCTTGTCGACAGTTGCATTCCAATCTATTACGAATAATAAAATTATTACTCCATCGCTTTTAGGTTTCGAATCACTTTATTCAGCAATTCAAACGAGTACAATATTCTTCTTTGGTGCTAGTGCATTAATAAATTTTAATGGAATTGGATCATTTTTATTTCAAGTTGTTGTTATGGTCTTCATGAGTTTGATACTTTATGGATGGTTACTTTCCGGTAAATACGGGAATTTACAACTTATGCTTTTAGTTGGAATTATTATTGGTACCGGGCTAAATTCAGTTTCAACTTTCATGAGAAAACTACTTGCGCCTTCAGAATTTGATATTCTACAAGCAAGATTATTTGGTTCTGTTAATCATGCAGATCCTGCATATTTTCCTATTGTAATTCCTATGATTATAATTGTAGCGGTATTAATTTTTGCTCATTCTAAGAATTTAAATGTTTTGTCACTAGGAAAGGATGTTGCTACTTCTTTTGGAGTTAAATATCAACCTAGTGTAATTTATACACTTGTATTAGTTGCTATTTTAATGTCCATTTCAACAGCTCTAATTGGGCCACTTACTTTCTACGGCTTTTTAGTGGCAACTTTGAGTTATCAGGCAGCGGCAACTTATGATCATAGATATATTTTTCCGATGGCTTTTGCTATAGGATTTTTAATAATGACGAGCGCATACTTTTTAATGTATCATGTATTCCATGCTCAAGGTGTAGTTTCAGTTATTATTGAATTATTTGGTGGAATTATATTCTTAACTATAGTTTTAAGGAAGAGGGCTTTATGATAAAAATTGATAATGTTAAAAAGTTCTATACTGATAAGGTAAAAATAGGACCTTTGGATATTGAAATACCAAAAGCAGGCTTTACTTCTTTAATTGGACCAAATGGTGCTGGAAAGTCAACGACACTTTTGATGATTGGCAGACTTTTAGATATGGATGAAGGTCAAATTCAGGTAGCAAATATGGATGTTTCTGAATCCAAATCAAAAGACTTAGCAAAAGTTTTGACTATATTGCGACAAGAAAATCATTTTGTAACGAGGCTTACTGTTAGACAATTAGTTGGATTCGGGCGCTTTCCTTATTCAAAGGGAAGATTAACGAAAGAGGATGAAGCTATCATTTCTAAATATATCGACTTCCTAGATTTAACTAATTTAGAGAATAGATATTTAGATGAGCTTTCTGGTGGTCAAAGACAGAGGGCATACGTAGCGATGGTATTGTGCCAAGAGACTGAATATGTACTTTTGGATGAGCCTCTGAATAACCTGGATGTTGCTCGATCTGTTCAAATGATGGAGCATTTGAGACGTGCAGCTAATGAATTTGGAAGAACAATTTTGACTGTTATGCATGACATAAATTTTGCAGCCAAATACTCTGATAAAATTTGTGCTATGAAAGATGGACAAATTGCTGCTTTTGGAACAGTAGAAGAAGTTATGGACTCAACACTTTTGACAGATATTTTTGAAACAAGAATAGAAATTATTAAAGGTCCTTATGGGCCAATCGCTGTTTATTAGTTATAAAATGTAAAAAATACTGTAGCTTGCGTAGATTATGCAAGCTACTCTAGTTGAAGTTGCTGTCTATATTTTATAGGCAGCAGCTTTTTTTATGTGACTACTCATAAAATGCAAAAGAATGCTTCACCTTTTCAAGTATGTACCAAACGAAAAAAATATCTCTGTATAACTTTTTAAAAGAATTCAGCTTGTTTTTTTTATATGTAATATTGCATACCAGAGTGTATTGATAAAAGTGTAAGGGGTCACTATAATGAGGGCATAAAGATAAATTACATTTTCGTAGCAATAAAAAGGAGGAAATAATATGGAAATCGCAATGGCAGTATTAAAATTTGTAGGTGGCGTAATCCCGTTAATTCAAGAACTTTTAAAAGCATTTATGTAAGTTTATTAGTTAGCTATCATTTATCAATCATTATCATATTTTACTAAAAAAAGAACGGGGTGATTTTTCTGAATATTAAGAAAAACACTAAAAGAAGAAAGTTCCTTGCATGTTTATTAGTCAGTCTATGCACTATTAATTATTCATCTATTTCCTTCGCAGAAACACAAGCAAGTAATGCAACTGATGTAACCAAAAATGCTAGTGGCATTGATACTGGTATAGCAAATCTTAAATATAATAATCAAGAGGTTTTAGCTATAAATGGTGATAAAGTAGAGAGTTTTGTTCCGAAAGAAAGTATCAATTCAAATGGTAAATTTGTAGTGGTGGAACGCGAGAAAAAATCACTTACAACGTCACCAGTCGATATTTCAATTATTGATTCTGTAGTGAATCGCACGTACCCAGGAGCTGTACAACTTGCAAATAAAGCTTTTGCAGACAATCAACCAAGTTTATTAGTGGCTAAGAGAAAGCCTCTGAATATTAGTATAGACTTACCGGGTATGAGAAAAGAAAATACAATCACTGTCCAAAATCCGACATATGGTAATGTAGCTGGAGCAGTAGACGATTTAGTATCTACTTGGAATGAAAAGTATTCTACAACACATACGTTACCTGCAAGAATGCAGTATACGGAATCTATGGTTTATAGTAAATCACAAATCGCAAGTGCTCTTAATGTTAACGCTAAATATCTTGATAACAGTCTAAACATTGATTTTAATGCGGTTGCAAATGGAGAGAAAAAAGTGATGGTTGCCGCATATAAGCAAATATTTTATACGGTAAGTGCTGAACTACCTAACAATCCATCCGACCTTTTTGATAATAGTGTTACTTTTGATGAGTTAACTCGAAAAGGCGTAAGTAATTCGGCTCCACCTGTTATGGTTTCAAATGTAGCTTATGGTAGAACGATTTATGTAAAATTAGAAACAACATCTAAGAGTAAAGATGTACAAGCTGCTTTTAAAGCCTTACTTAAGGATAACAGCGTTGAAGCAAGTGGACAGTATAAAGATATTTTTGAAGAAAGTACCTTTACTGCTGTAGTATTAGGCGGAGATGCGAAAGAGCATAACAAGGTTGTTACTAAAGATTTCAATGAAATCCGAAATATCATTAAAGATAATGCTGAATTAAGTCTTAAAAATCCAGCATACCCAATTTCATATACAAGTACTTTCTTAAAAGATAATGCAACTGCTGCTGTTCATAACAATACAGATTATATTGAGACGACAACTACAGAATATTCAAGTGCTAAAATGACACTTGATCATTACGGTGCTTACGTTGCTCAATTTGATGTATCTTGGGATGAATTCACATTTGACCAAAAGGGTAACGAAGTACTAACACATAAAACATGGGATGGTAGCGGAAAAGACAAAACGGCTCATTACTCTACAGTTATCCCACTTCCACCGAACTCAAAAAATATAAAAATTGTTGCAAGAGAATGTACAGGTCTTGCATGGGAATGGTGGAGAACAATTATTAATGAACAAAACGTTCCATTAACAAATGAAATAAAAGTTTCAATTGGAGGAACAACATTATACCCAACAGCTAGTATTAGTCATTAAGTATAAAAAAGCGCCCTATAAGTAGGGCGCTTTTTACTTAGTCACAAATTTTATTTTGTATCGGTATGTTTTTAGGTTTTGTAAATCATCAACTATAAGGTGGGAATATTGTGAAGACGAAAAGCTACATGTTTTTCGTCTTTTCGTTCTCTTGCTTAATAAGAAAGATCCTGTAACTCAGTACAGGCTCTTTAATCAAACGTTTTTAAAAGCTAAATTGTGGTTTCATATCACCTTTATAAGGTTCATGTTCAACGAATATAGTTATATCGTTACCAGCTTGGTCTTTACCAGTTCTTTTATACGTAAATTTATTCTTATTTAGTTCAGTAAGTTCAAGAGCAGCACCGTATTTGTTATTTCCAATTGAAACATGGGCTCTTATTTTATTTTCGTGTACAACATCGAAGTAGCCATAATCACCGCGGCTTTGACCTGTTTCGCTATTGAAGAACTCATATTTATTAGATTTTTCATCAAATTTTGCTAGACTTATAAAATTCGAATTAAACTGTGTTACATCGTTACCAGCTTCGTCTAATACCTTTGTTCCGTGCCAAAGGGTACCGCCTAAAATTTTATCTCCATCAACGTTTTTAACAATATCTCCTGTAGTCGTGTTCAGCTGCTTGTCAGGATCAGTGAAAGAAAGTTCTTTTTCTTTATATGGAACATGTTCAACGAAAACTTCTACATCTTTACCGTTAGCGTCTTTCCCCATTCGTTTATAAGTAAATACATTTTTATTTAGTTTTGTCATGTCAACGACAGCTTGATACTTCATTGATTCTGAAATTAATATTCTCTTCTTCCCATCATTTGTGACAAAGAATGTTCCTTTATCGCCACGACTTGCACCTGTTTTAGCATCGAAAAATTCATATCTGCCTGACTTCGCATCATATTTTGCTAGACCAATGAAGTTTGCATTCTCTTTTGTTAAGTCATTCTTATCTTTGTCATACACTCGTGTACCTTGCCAATTCGTCTCGCTAAGAATATTAGCCATTTTTTGCCCTTTAGTTAATTTGTTTTCCTGTTTTGTTTCTTTAGCAACTTGTTCTTGTTTTTGTTTCCCATGATTTTCTTCAGCTTTAGTACCAGCACACCCTGTTAATGCTAATGTGAATCCGAGCAGTATGGATGATAGTGCTTTTGTTTTTTTGTTCATGTTTTATCGTCTCCTTATTTTGTAATTTTAAGTAGTACGGTTTGCGATTATAGTAGCAGTGCGTCATATATAAACTTAGTTGCTACGTTTCTTATGTTAATACTCGACTATAAACTGCCTCTAAATAAAACATTAAAAAAAGATAAACTAATTCCTAAAAAATGTTCATATTTATAAAAAATCGCTAGCTTGTTGTAGTGCCTACGAGTAATCCAACAAATACATTGTAATGAAGAAGGAAAGTCGTTAACAATAATGTAATTCCTAATGGAGCCAATCGATTGTATTGCAAAATTTTCGAGCTAAACTGTAGGGGAAATGAAGATTTTATAGAATTCGTTTCGTATAGGAAGGGGATGTCCATGTTTGATTCAACAGATTTTAAGATTATACAATTACTACAAGAAAACGCTAGAATGAACTGGAAGGAAATTGGGGAGATAGTACATTTGACTGGTCAGGCTGTCGGGAAACGAATTCATAAATTAGAAGAGGCAGGTGTCATTCAAAAATATACGATAAATATCAACAGGGCTAAGCTAGAAGGATCTATTATGACCTTTGTTACACTATTTTTGCATGCACCGCACTATCATAATCAAATTCAAAACTTTTTTGAAAAAACGGACGTAATTACTGAAATGTATCGTATAAGCGGCGATGGGTGCTATGTCATGACTCTTCACACATCTTCGCATCAGCAATTAGAAGAGGCTCTTGCAGATGTTTTACATTATGGTGATTATCGTATAAATACGGTCATTAAGACAATGGAAAAAAAGAAAGAATAAGATATTTATCCTTTCTTTTTTTTGAACTGTAATTTTTTATTTGCTCTTGTTTATAAAACAGTTTGCTGACATGACTGTTGCATAAATATCACCAAACTCTAATGCACTCATGAACGATTGATGAGCGTGTACTGCGGGGATTAGATTTCCTTGGAATTCTAAATCTTTTGTTGTACAAGCATCTTCAATTACAATACATTGAAATCCGAAGTCACTGGCAGCGCGCACTGTTGCATCAATACATACATGAGTCATCATACCGCAAATGACTAGTCGGTCTATTTTCTCTGTCTGTAATGTTTCTAATAAATTTGTTCTTAAAAAACTGTTAGGGTGATGTTTTTGAATGACTCTTTCGTTAGCAATTGGTTGTACATCATCATAAATTTGAACACCTATTGTATCGGATAAGAAGAAAGTAGCTCCTTCATTGTTCGCAATATGTTGTACGTGAATAACTGTTTTATGTTTTTCACGAAATGCTTTCAAAACTTCTTTCGCTTTTTGTGCGGCTTTTTCAGGTTGATATAATTCCATATTGCCACCTTCAAAGTAATCATTTTGTATGTCGACTAATAGTAACGCTTCGTTCATAGTTAATCCCCCCACATATATTTGTACAGTACGTTGTTTGTACTGTACCGTTATTATATAAAGTGTAGGTATGCGAAAGTAATAGCGTTATGAAACGATTTTAACGTATATAGTTTCATTGTGAAAAAGGTGAAAGTTGGTATAGGCACAAATGGATTTTGTGGAATTCATGGCAAAGTTATAGGTAGAGTGGCGTTGTAGGATAAAAACCATAACTTTGCTGGAGGATCGGGTTATGGTTTTTTTATGAGGAAATGCGATTTTAAGTTTTTGCTGAAGGTGTTTTTCTAGGATATGCTGTGAGTGATTGAAGTGAGGTAGTGTCGGATATTGTCGACCGATCGATATATTAGAAAAATCGTTGATATATTGTAAGTTATGATAGATATATTGGAAAAATCGTTGATATATTGCTAGTTGTGATAGATATATTGAAAAAATCGTTGATATATTTGTAAAGGGGTGTTTGAGGTGATTGTGAAAGAAAGAAAAATACCGATTTATATAAGACAGTTAGAAGCGCTTCTTAGAAGGTTACCTGTACATCATCCGAAACGAAATATAATTGGAGAAAACTTGGCAAAACACATGGCGGGGTATAAAGGGGAGCAAGCGATTGATTATCCACTTAGTTTTATTTCTGAGAAAGAGTACAGTGTTTTACATGATGTTCGCTTATCTAATCATGATCAATACTTTCAAATTGATACTATTATCATTTCCACAAAGTTTCTTCTGTTTCTTGAGATAAAAAATATAGCAGGTACATTAATATTTGATACAAAGTTTAATCAACTTATCCGAATAACAGAAGGAAATTCAGAGGGATTTCCAGACCCTGTTTTACAAATAAAAAGGCAGGAAATACAACTTAAAAAATGGTTAAGCTTACATGGATTTTCTTCTAGTCTTCCAATCGAGTCCCTCGTTGTTATTAGCTCGCCTCGTACCATTATAAAATCTTCAGATGACAATCTTCTTCATACAATTATTCATAGTGCAAATCTACCTCATAAAATAAAGTGGTTTGAAAGTAAATATAAGAAAAAAGTTATAGATAATGTAGATAGGCTCATTCATCAAATAATAGCGGAGCATTCTCCACTTCAACAAAATATACTTGAGCAATATAAAATAGAAAAAGAGGAGTTGCTAAATGGAGTACAATGTGAGAAATGCTTAGTTATTCCAATGGTTAAAGTTAAGAAGGGTTGGCGTTGTACAAGTTGTAAAGATTTTTCAAAAGTGGCACATGAGGGTGCTATACGAGATTATGCATTGCTCATTAGTACGACATGTACGAACGGTAATTTGAAAGAGTTTCTCCATGTTTCGTCAGGTATGGTTGTAAACAGAATTCTCCACACACTAAATCTGGCCTATACTGGCAACAACAAAGGACGAATATATGATTTAACTTCTTTCCAATCGTAATTTTGCTATAATAAATAAGTACTTATACGAAGGGGAGTTTAAAGATAAAATGAAGTCGTTTAATATCGATCATGTTATAGCTAGTATTTTGCAATGGATATTAAATATAGCTTTAATTATATTATCCATTGTGTTATCGATTTTCTTAGTGAATGAGACGATCACGTTTGTGCAGTATATTTTTTCGTCAAAAGAGTATACGTCTTATAAATTGGTTGAAAGTATCATCGTCTATTTCTTATACTTCGAGTTCATTGCATTAATTATTAAGTATTTTAAATCGAATTATCATTTCCCGTTACGTTATTTTATTTATATCGGAATTACGGCTTTAATTCGGTTGATTATTGTGTCTCATGAGGAACCGATGGAGACGTTATTATACGCGGGAGCAATTCTTGTTTTAGTTATTGCTTTATACATATCGAATATGAGAGATTTGAGAAAAGAGTAGTAGTGCAGACGTAAGTTTGCACTACTTTTTTATGTGGAATTTTCCACCCTATGATTTTGGGGCTGTAATCAAATGAATAGTGTCAGGACATTCTAATTTATAAGTTACTTTGTTGTCTTCAATATCTTTCTTTATCTTTTGACATGTAGTATTCGAATATTGTATCTCTTGGTTTTCATTAAGTTTCTCATTTGTTTTTGTGTAGTCGACATCATAATAGACGGAGGTAGATTCCTTTTCTTTTTTTACAGTTAAATCAATAATAATAGGCTCGTTCTTGTTATTAAATTTAGTAATTCTAACTGAATCGTCTTTATTTGAATTATAGTTTTTTACGAAAGTATCTAATTTCTCTATGTTATAAACTTCATCGTTTTTCTCAATAATATCACCACGTTTTTTGGAAGCCTCAAAAGTATATGTCTCGTTTTTATCGTTTTTTTGCTCATTATTAGTACAACCAATAAGAGTAAATAAGGCTAATGAGATTACAGATAACGCATATTTTCTATATTGTATACTCATAGATTCAGCTCCTTTTCTTAATTTTTAACGATGATATATTTATAATTTTATTTTATCTTACTGAGCTTTTTGGAAAGCAAAAAGACTGTTCTTTTTTCGTTAAGTTACTGTAAATACCTACATTCTTTATTAATTAGTTATAAATTTCGGCATAATATTTTTACATTAGTTTTTACATCTTGACCTTCAAGTTGCTTGAAAGTTTACAATGAAATTAGGGCGTTTGAAATCGAAAAAAATTGAGAAATTAAGTGAAGAGGTTTTTTTACTTGGAGGTTATAGGAATGAATCAGGAATTGAAGTTACGTCCATTAGAACGAGAAGATTTAAAGTTTGTACACGAACTGAATAATAATGCGCACATTATGTCGTATTGGTTTGAAGAGCCATATGAGGCATTTGTGGAGCTGCAAGACTTATACGATAAACATATACATGATCAAAGCGAACGCCGATTTATCGTTGAGAAAGACAATGAAATGGTTGGATTAGTTGAGTTAGTAGAAATTGATTATATTCATCGTAGAACAGAATTCCAAATTATTATTGATCCGAATTATCAAGGATATGGTTATGCAGTGGATGCGACGCGTTTAGCAATGGATTACGCTTTTTCTGTACTAAATATGCATAAGATATATTTAGTTGTGGATAAGGAAAATGAAAAGGCAGTACATGTTTATAAAAAAGTTGGGTTTATGGTAGAAGGTGAGCTTATCGATGAGTTTTTCGTTGATGGTAACTATCATAATGCGATAAGAATGTGTATGTTTCAGAAGCAATATTTTGAAAACAAGTAGTTGAAAGATTCAGAAGTAATGTTGACGCTTCGTAAAACCGTATGCTAAAATCCCTTTTAAGTATTAAGGAAGGTGCAGAATATGCTTTATATAAAATTTGTAAAACTCATTAGAAAACTTTGCTCCGCACAAATGTATACGGTGAAGCGTTGTACGGAGCTTAATCAAGGGGTTTAAATCCCCTATATTCATCGGCTGAATAACTTTTCGAAAAAAGTATAGTATATCTATGCTTATTTCGTTATGGTTTTTCAGCTGGTGTATAAAATAGATTAAGGGGCCATAGACAATGCTTTGTCTATGGCCCTTTGTGTATATTATTCCGATGAGTCTTTACTGTAAATTGGAGTAGTATAGGAAAAACCACGAAGCAGAGGGCTAGTGTCGAATGACGCTATCTCTCTGCTTTTTTTAATTTCAGGAAAAGAGGAATAAAAATGAGTTTACTTAAAGTTGAAAGTTTATCACATAGTTTTATAGATAAAGTATTATACGAAAATGCTTCTTTTGATTTGCATAAAGGGGAGCATATGGGAATTGTTGGACAGAATGGTGCAGGAAAAAGCACATTAATGAAAATATTAGTGGGGGAAATTATTCCTGATAAGGGAGACATAAAGTGGCAACCCAATATTCAAATTGGGCATCTTGATCAATACGCTGAAATTGATGAGGGTTATACCATTTCACAATATTTAAAGAGAGCCTTTTATGATTTGTATGAAATGGAAAAGAGAATGAACAAGTTATATGAAGAAAGTGCGATGACTGGAGATGAGAATCAACTACTAAAAGCAGCTGAAATGCAAGAGCAGCTGGAGGCTCGTGATTTTTATTCAGTAGACAGCGTAATAAATAAGGTGGCAGCTGGTCTAGGTATTGATGTGATTGGGATGGATCGTGTTATTGGTGAATTAAGCGGAGGTCAGCGTGCAAAGGTAATTTTAGCGAAGCTCTTATTAGAAGAGCCTAATATTTTATTACTAGATGAACCGACGAATTTTCTCGATAAGGAGCATGTGGAGTGGCTTGCTAATTATTTAATGAAGTTTGAAGGAGCGTTTATTGTCGTATCACATGATTTTGATTTTTTGGAAAAAGTAACTTCTTGCATATGTGATGTAGAGTTCGGAACGGTTAAGAAGTATTATGGCAAATACTTAGATTTTGTAAGACAAAAGGAGCATTTGCGAAAAGATTATATTCGCCAATATTATGCACAGCAAAAGAAAATTGAAAAAACGGAAGAGTATATTCGTAGAAATATTGCCGGGGTGAATTCAAAAATAGCGCAAGGTCGTCGAAAACAATTGCAGCGTATGGAAAGAATTGCGCCACCAAGTTTTACTCATAAACCGTCTATTCATTTTCAGGAACTTCCCATTTCAGTTCAGACAGTTCTTGAAGTAAATAACCTTGAAGTTGGTTATGACTTCGCTCTCTTACCAAAGTTGGATTTTTCAGTAATGGGTGGGCAAAAACTTGTTATTACAGGTTTCAATGGAGTAGGGAAATCTACTTTATTAAAAACAATCGTTGGAAATATTGCTAGTATTTCTGGAGAGTTTCACTTTTCAGAGCAAATAAAGATTGGATATTATGAGCAAGATTTAAATTGGAGCAATGATTCTTTAACTCCGCTTCAAATTATTTCAGAACAGTTTCCTAAACTGAATATGAAGGAAATACGCCATCATTTAGCTGCGTGTGGTGTGAAGGATACGCACGTTTCGCAAGAAATTCGTACGTTAAGTGGTGGTGAACAATCGAAGGTGAAACTGTGTGGATTATTACTATCACCTTGTAACTTCTTAATTTTAGATGAGCCGACAAATCATTTAGATGCAGAAGCGAAGGAAGCTTTACAAAAGGCGCTAATTAAGTTTAAGGGCAGCATTATACTCGTATCTCACGAAGCGAGTTTTTATCTTGATTGGGCAGATAGCATTTTTCATATAGAGACGGGATTAGTTAATGGGGTGTGAAACATATGAGTGAAAACAATTGGAAAACGAAAATTATATTATTTTTGACCGCTCAAACTATTTCGTTGTTCGGTTCCTCTCTCGTGCAATACGCGATTATATGGTATATCACCCTTACAACATCATCAGGAGTGATGTTGACTATTTCAACTGTTTGCGGTTTTCTACCACAAATTGCGATATCTTTGTTTGCAGGTGTTTGGATTGATCGTTATGACCGCAAAAAGATGATTATGTTATCGGACGGGATTATAGCGATTGCGACGTTAGTTTTAGCAATTTTATTTTTAACAGGATATAAAAGTATTTGGTTACTTTTTATTGTGTTACTCATTCGTTCAGCTGGAACAGGAGTACAAACGCCAGCTGTGAATGCATTAATTCCGCAAATCGTTCCGAAAGAGTATCTGATGAAAGTAAATGGAATAAATAGCAGTATTACATCTTTAATTATGTTTCTTTCTCCAGCAGCAAGTGCGGCGATTCTTTCTATTGCCAGCATTGAAACAACATTTTTTATTGATGTTATTACAGCTATGTTTGGAATTAGTATTATGTTTGTCATTCAGGTGAAAGGACATGTGAATGTAGAGAGTAAGCAAAAATCTAATCTACAAGGAATTAAAGAAGGGTTCTCTTATTTAAAAGAAAATGTATTTATTAAAAGGCTAATCGTTTTATTGATTATCGTCATGATTTTAATAAGTCCAGCTGCTTTTTTAACACCTTTAATGGTAACTCGTTCTTTCGGGGCTGAAATGTGGAGACTTACTGCTAGTGAGATGACCTTTAGTGCGGGTGCGGCAGCTGGTGGCATATTGATTGCGGCATGGGGTGGTTTTCGTAATCGTATGCATACAACAGCGCTAGCTTGTGCATTATATGGACTGCTTATGATTGGACTAGGGATCGCTCCGGTATTTATTATGTATTTAGTATTTAACTTTTTAATTGGTATAACAATGCCGTGCTTCAATACACCAGTTACTGTGTTATTGCAGGAGAAAGTAGAACCATCAATGCACGGACGGATGTTTAGCCTTGTACAAATTGCGAATTCATGTGCGCTTCCTTTAGGAATGATAATATTTGGTCCATTGTCGGATATGTTTAGTGTAGAGATTTTGTTAATTTATGCTGGGATATTTGTGCTATTTTGCGCAATGTATGTTGTATTAAGCAAGAGGTTTGAAGCGTAAAGATTTATTCCGTTATTTGCGAGTCGGGCTGCCCGTAAACGCCCAATTGGTGAGAGCTGATTAAAGTTTCACTTTATAATTTAGAAGGTTTGCAAAGTGATTTAAGATGCTTTGCAAACCTTTTTGTTATTAGCCTAATCAATAAGTATTTATTGTTAAACGATAAATACTTATTGACTATTAATGTCATTTTAGATAATATGATGTTAACGATCCAAGGAGAATTACACGAGTAGAGGAGAATTTGAAATGAAAAATAAATACATAGTAGCTATTTCTTTCATGATTTTAGCGATTATTTCTTTAACTATACATGCTTCAAACAGTAAAGTAGGAGCGGATGGATTCCTTGAAGAACCTTTCTTTTTCCTAGTACCGATAAGTTATGTATTGTTCCTTAGTGGTATTGGTGTATTATTATTTGGATTTATTACTTCAAAGCTGAAAAAGGGCAATAGATAGGGACAAAACACTCACTATGAAATAGAAACATACCATATGGAAGAAAAAGAATAAGTGAGATGAATCATGATGAACCATCATTTTTATAATGGAAGACAAGTAGGAGCAGCTATTACTTTGGCTGGGGCACAGGGAACTATTCATGCTGTGAATCAAGCTATTCAAATGCAACAACAAGCATATTTTGCACAAATGATGCAAAGTCAGTATATGCCGTATTCACAGCTTCCGATGCAAATTGTACATTACGATGTACATCCAGCTGGTTTATTTTCCATTCCATATGGCGGGACATACTTCTTATGAAAGAAAGCGACTGGTTAGAGTCGCTTTTTTTATATTCCGCCTAGCTTTATTCCAAGGAATGCAAAGGCGATACCAATTATGTAAGTAGCGCTTAAGTATAAAAGGAATGTGCTAAAGTTTTTACGATTGAGGAGTTGAACAGATTCTAGTTTAAACGTCGAAAATGTTGTGAATGCCCCCATAAATCCAGTACCTAATAGTAGTTGCCAGCCTGTAGTGACCCCGTTTCCAATTATATATCCAAGTAAAAACGCCCCTGTTATGTTAATAAGGAATGTAGCAAGTGGGAATTGTGTTTTATTTCTTTTCTTAAACCAATTGCTAATTGCAAATCGTGTAATCGCACCGAAAAATCCTCCTGTTGCGACTAATAAAGCCTCTATCATGAGTAATCACCTTCCGTAAGAGATTTCTTAATTAAGAAATCTCCAAGTGTATAGCCAAGACTAGACATAATGAGGCCACCAAGTATGCTACATGATACATATAAGAAGGCTATACTCCACTCAGAATGATTGATCAATTGCACAGTTTCTACACTAAATGTTGAAAAAGTTGTAAAGGAACCGATGAATCCAGTCCCGATGCCTGTGATAATCTCTGAAGGTAAGATGTTTAGCCGAGCGATATAAGTAGTTAGCCACGCTAAGAAGAAGCAACCGGTTAAGTTAATGAGTAATGTTGCTAATGGAAATGAATGATGCCAAAATGTGGTGATATTAAGACCTAAATAATAACGAGAAAGAGCTCCTAATATACCGGCAATGCCGACGATAATATAAATCAATTTTCTCACCTCTTTAAATAGCTTGCTCAAAAAAATAGACTCCTACCAGTATATATACTGGTAGGAGTCATTAGCTAAGCAGCGTTTATGGCGAACTCCATCGCCTATGATTATTACATATAGTGTACTAAAAATACCGTTTAATTTCCAGTGAGGAGGTAGGTGTAACTTTTCTTTTTTTTGATGTCTGAAGGTTTTTTAAGTAATTAAAATGGGATTGATTACTTATCAACTAAATATAATGATATACGGTTTTAATTATGATAAAATGTTTCTTATGTGTGTCGTTTTGTTTTATTTGACTGAAAATAAAGAAAAATAAATTCGCGTGAAAAGGAGTCATTTATTTGAAGAAATTTTTAAAAATCGTATTTACATGTGTTTTAGTGGTAGCGGGCATTGTAGGGGGATTTCTAGCGTATATGACACTTACTAAAGAACAGCCTGTTGATGTTATAGCCTTGAAGGTGGAGAATAATAAGGAGCGCGTATTAGCGACTGGACATGAATTTAAAGTTACAACATTTAATATTGGATATGCTGGATTAGATAAGGATCAAGATTTCTTTATGGATGGCGGAAAGGGATCTGGTTCAAGTAGTAAAGAGCAAACGGAAACTAATTTAAAGAATATGCTTTCGTTTTTACAAAATGAGAATAGTGATTTTGCACTATTACAAGAAGTTGATATAAAGTCACTTCGTTCATTTGATGTAAATGGACATGAATTTTTGAAAAAAGGATTACCTGATTATGTTTCGTCATTTGGCAAGAACTACGATACGAAATGGGTTCCAGTGCCAATAACAAATCCAATGGGATATGCGGAGGCTGGATTAAGTACGTTTTCTAAATACACTGTTCAAGAAGCGAAGAGGTTCCAGCTTCCTGGAATGGAGCCTTGGCCAAAGCGTTTGTTTGATTTAGATCGAGCAATTGTGGAATATAAAATTCCTGTTAATAATGGGAAACATGTTAGACTCGTAAATTTACATTTGTCTGCTTATGATGAAGGCGGGAAAATTAGAAAACAGCAAGTAGAGTATTTAAAAGAATATATGAACAAACATTATGAAAAAGGTGATTACGTAATAATGGGTGGAGATTGGAATCAATTAGTTTCGAACGCTCAATTAAGTGATCCGAAGTTCGTGAAAGAGCGTCCTGAGTGGTTAGTAGAGTTACCGAAGGACTTTACGGACGGTGGCTTTAAGTGGGCTGTAGATCCGTCTGTTATGACTGTGAGAGATGATGTGAAGAAATATGTAGAAGGTGAAAATTTCGTTACTATTATTGATGGCTTTATCGTTTCACCGAATGTAGAGATTGTAAATGTACAAGGGAAAGATTTAAAGTTTGAAAATAGCGATCATAACCCAGTGAGTGCGGTATTTAAACTGAAGTAATTGATATGTATAAGTAGAAGGTGGGGCTTCATATGGAGTGGTTAAAGAGGACTTGTTTTTCTAACCTTGAGAAAGAATCACAGAAAAATCATTTATTACTGTTTATAACGATTTGTAGTTTCTTCCTTGGGATAATCGCAATTGGGTATTATGGATATATTTTTACAGAGAGAGCAATAGCGTTTTGGATTTGTGGTATTTCTGTCGTTGCATTTGGAACGATTTTTACTTTTATAAAAAGTATGGAATCAGTGTATAAATATATCATGACATTTATGTTGCTTACAATGTCTTACATTATGGTACAAGCTTTTAATGAAAGCCCGGCTGTATTTCAAATGGTCTATTTCACATTAGCTGTTTCACTTATTTACTTAAGTGAGCGCCTTATTTTAATTCTTGGCGGGGTAGCTGTTGTGATTACATTTATCCTTTGTAGCTATTGGCCGGAGCAATTCTTTGCTTATACAGCCTCGTCTGAAGCTGCTAATTTTGCAAGTTTGTTAGCGATTGTAACAATCGCTATGTGGGGCGTCACGAAAATCGGTTCTAATCTGCTCCTTCGTTTAAGTGATGAGAAGCAAGAAGTAATGAGAAAAGCACAAGAGCTAGAAGAGACGCAAAGGCTTATTGAAGAAACAGTTGTGAAACTAGATAGTAATTTCAATCATTTAAGACAAAATATGAACAAGTCGATGGAATCGATGAGTGAGATTAATTTTGCCTTTGAAGAGGTGGCAGTTGGTACGCAATCACAATCAGAGATGATGTATCGCTCGGTAGAAGTATTGAATGATATGGAGGTAAATATTGAACAAATCATCTCTCAAGTAAGAACTGCATCGGCTCGTGTGGATGAAAGTTTAGAAATTTCAAAGGGTAGTGTACATACTTTAAGAAATTTTGAAACTAACATGAGAAGTTTAAATGATGTTGTTTCACAGTCTGGAATTATATTTAGAGATTTAATGATGCAATTGAAACAAATTAATGAAATTGTAGATGTAATAACGAATATTTCAAGTCAGACGAGTTTGCTAGCTTTAAATGCAAATATTGAAGCTGCGAGGGCAGGCGAGCATGGAAAAGGTTTTGCTATTGTAGCGAGTGAAGTGTTAAAGCTTGCTGAAGAATCAAATCGTTCTGCGGGAAGAATTCAAGGGATTTTGAAGGAGTTTAGTAATCAAGCAAGTAAGGTAGAAGTGCAGGTAGAAAAGTCAGAAAGAGTACAAGAAGAATGTAACGAGATGTTAGCAAGTGTTTTAACAAATGTAACTGATTTAGGGAAGTTTATTGATGCAATTAATGAAGTAATGCGAGAGGTTGTTGTTCATCAAGAAAGTTTCCAAGTTAAAACGACGAATATCGTAAAGGATGTTACGCATGCTTCTAACGTAATTCAGCAAACTTCTACAGCTACAGAAGAAGTGCTAGCGAGTGTGGAAGAAGAAAAACATCGAAATGATACGTCAGTGAAGACGTTGCAAACTGTTAGCGAGCAAGTGAAGTTGTTAGAAGATATTTTAGAAAAGTAATATTACTTGGAAAGAGCACGAATGATGTGCTCTTTTTTCATTGAAACGAATACTTGATAGGAATTTAATTGCTTTTCTGCGCGTTTTCTGCCAAGCTTAAGGAGATAAAGTGAGACTAGTACATACTGATTATTAGCCCTCACCAATCAAGCTATCCGCAAATAGCGGAATAAAATACTTCAAAGAAAGAATTATATAGGTGACGCATATGATCGAAGTTAAGACTTCTGAACTTAGTGATGGAGAATTTAATAGAGGTGTATTTGCAACTCGTGATATTAAAAAGGGTGAGTTGATACACGCCGCACCAGTTATCTCTTATCCGAATGAACAGCATGAACATATTGAGAAGACGTTACTTGCTGACTACGCATTTGAGTATGGGATCAATCATACGGCAATCCTTTTAGGATATGGTATGTTATTTAATCATTCATATACACCGAATGCAACGTATGACATCGTTTTTGAGAATCATACATTTAACTTCTATGCTTATAAAGATATAAAAGCAGGAGAAGAAATTTTAATCAATTATAATGGTGAAGTTGATAACGATGAGCTGTTATGGTTTGATAAAGAAAAAGAAGAGAACGAAAAGTAATATAAAGAGTATAGAAAGAGCACATTCTGTCGGATGTGCTCTTTTTTCATTGATGTAAATAAAGTAAAAAGTACAAAAAAATACCACTTTATTTTTGTATGGTATAGTAAGATACTGAGGGATAGTGTTTTGAAAAAGTCACATATTTTACAAATTGTTGTCTTTCTGATGACATGTCAAGTTTAGTAGTCCATTTGGGTTGCTTTATTATGCAATATATATTTTAATATGAGTGGCACCTCTTATAAATTAAGAGGTTTATAGGTGTCTCGAATTGATTTTGGGTACACTGTATCCACCACTTTAGGTTCTTTCATGTACGTGGGGATATTATGGGCCCGTATAACGGGATAAAATGAATATAGAAATAGAGGAATCGTAAAATGAATATGCAAGAGGTTTATAAATATTTAAGTACGGTATTGCCTGAAGGACATGTTAAACAAGATGAAATGTTAAAGAATCATACGCATATTAAAGTTGGCGGAAAAGCAGATGTTTTTGTTGCGCCTACAAATTATGATGAAATTCAAGAAGTTATCAAATATGCGAATGAATATAATATTCCAGTTACGTTTTTAGGAAATGGATCGAATGTCATTATTAAAGATGGTGGAATTCGCGGGATTACAGTAAGTTTAATTCATATTACAGGTGTTACTGTAACAGGAACGACGATTGTAGCACAGTGTGGTGCAGCAATTATTGACGTATCACGTATTGCCTTAGACCATAATTTAACGGGTCTTGAGTTTGCTTGTGGTATTCCAGGTTCAGTTGGCGGAGCATTATATATGAATGCTGGTGCATACGGCGGTGAAATTTCGTTTGTATTAACAGAAGCTGTCGTAATGACAGGTGATGGAGAGCTACGTACTTTGACGAAAGAAGCATTTGAATTTGGATATCGTAAGAGTGTATTTGCGAACAACCATTACATTATTCTTGAAGCGAGATTTGAACTTGAAGAAGGTGTACATGAAGAAATTAAAGCCAAAATGGATGATTTAACGTTTAAACGTGAGTCAAAACAGCCTCTAGAATATCCTTCATGTGGTAGCGTATTTAAACGCCCACCAAATAACTTTGCTGGTAAGTTAATTCAAGACTCAGGACTACAAGGTAAGCGAATTGGTGGAGTAGAAGTTTCTTTAAAACACGCTGGATTTATGGTGAATGTTGATAACGGAACAGCACAAGATTACATCGATTTAATTCACTTCGTACAAAAGACAGTTGAAGAGAAATTTGGCGTGAAGTTGGAGCGAGAAGTAAGGATTATTGGAGAAGATAAAGAATAACGAAATACGTATGAAGATATGAATTATTTTAAAATAATATTTGGGTATTGTTGACAATTTGTTTTCGATTCAATATAATGGCTAATAATTTAACAAATAACATACGTTGAAAGAGCCCAGTAGCAGTTTGTCACTGTTAACGAGAGAGCTAGGGGTTGCTGTAACCTAGCACAAACAAACTTGCGAATTACACTCTGGAGTATCTTAGGTAATGCTAAGCGGACTAGCAATCGATATTATTGCTAAGAGTGGTATGAGTAGCTATGCTATTTATGCAAACTGGGTGGTAACACGGTGAATAATCGTCCCTATGTCTATCGTAGACATAGGGGCTTTTTTGTTTTTAAAAAATAAAGGGGATGACAAAAGATGAATATTATTGATGAATTAGAATGGCGCGGCGCCGTTAATCAGCAGACTGACGAAGAAGGCTTACGTAAGCTAGTAGAAGGGAAAAAGATTTCACTATACTGCGGAGTTGATCCAACTGGTGATAGTATGCATATCGGACATTTGATTCCGTTTATGATGATGAAGAGATTCCAATTAGCTGGCCATCATCCTGTTATTTTAATTGGCGGGGCAACAGGAACAATTGGTGATCCGAGTGGACGACAATCAGAGCGTCAACTTCAAACGTTAGAAGTGGTTCAGCATAATGTAGATGCGCTAACAGCACAAATGAAAAAGCTATTTGATTTTGGCGGAAATAGCGAAGTGAAGATGGTAAATAACTATGATTGGACACATGAAATAAATATTATTGAGTTTTTACGTGATTACGGGAAAAACTTTAGCATCAATAGCATGTTAGCGAAGGATATTGTAGCAAGCCGTTTAGATACAGGTATTTCTTTCACAGAATTCACGTACCAAATTTTGCAAGCGATGGACTTCCATCATTTATACACGAAAGAGGATGTTCAACTTCAAATTGGTGGCAGTGACCAATGGGGAAATATTACGAGTGGTTTAGATTTAATTCGTAAGTTAGAAGGTCATGAGGCGAAAGTATTCGGATTAACGATTCCATTATTATTAAAATCGGATGGTACGAAGTTTGGTAAATCAGCAGGTGGTGCGGTTTGGCTTGATCCTGAAAAAACGACACCGTTTGAATTTTACCAGTTCTGGGTAAATACAGATGATCGTGATGTCGTTAAATACTTGAAATACTTTACGTTCTTAACGAAAGAGCGTATTGATGAATTAGCAGCGAGGGTAGAAGCGGAGCCTCATAAACGTGAAGCACAAAAAGTGTTAGCAGAAGAAATGACGAAATTCGTTCATGGAGAAGAGGCGTTCCTGCAAGCTGAAAAAATCACAGCAGCGTTATTTAGCGGAGATATTAAATCGTTAACAGCTGATGAAATTGAACAAGGCTTTAAAGAAATGCCAACATTTCAGTCTTCAAAAGAGACGAAAAACATCGTAGAGTGGCTAGTCGATTTAGGAATCGAACCATCTAGACGACAAGCACGCGAGGACATTAATAATGGTGCGATTTCTATGAATGGTGAGAAAGTAACAGATGTGGGTACGGATGTTACTGTAGAAAATTCGTTTGATGGAAGATTTATTATTATTCGTAAAGGGAAGAAGAACTACAGTCTTGTGAAATTAGGATAATAAGTAAGGCTGGAAAATATATCGGCGATTTTTCGAATATATCGACCGTAACTCGAATTATATCGGCGATTTTTGAAATATATCAGCGCAAATCCGAATATATCAGCGATTTTCCCAATATATCGATTTACCGACAAAAAGCGACAATAAGAGCTGTTCCAAACGGGACAGCTTTCATTGTAAAAAGTCAGTATATTTAGATAAATTTAAAGGGTATATAATTTTTTTGACGAATAAATAAGTTAGAGAAAATTACGGATAAAAATAGCCCGAACCATGCAGGGCATGATTCGGGCTTATATTCAGATTAGTAAGCTAAGCTGAATAGACCTTTAATGTGTGATAAGTAACGAACGTTACTTGCTTCTTTCATTAATGATGCTGGTAAGCCTTTAAGTGGAGTATTGCTTGCTCCAATTGTAGCAACCGCATCTTTACGTCCTAGACTAGCAAGTGTTCCAGAGTTTACAGGTGCGAACTCTTCGAATGCTTTGCCTTCTAGTGCTGCGTATAAGTTGTATCCAATTAACTCACCCATTTGCCAAGCGATTTGTGCAGTTGGTGGGTATGGACGTCCGTCTGGAGCGAAGACAACAGCGCTGTCTCCAGCAACGAATACGTCTTTGTGAGAAGTAGATTGTAGGTATGCATCAACTGTTGCACGTCCACGGTTAACTTCAAGACCTGATTCACCGATTAATGGGTTACCTTGTACGCCGCCTGTCCAAACGAATGTGTTAGCAACAAGTTTTTGACCGTCTTTTAAGTCGATTTCGTTGCCAGCAACGTTTGTTACAGGAAGACCAGTTAAGAATGTAACGCCGCGTGCTTCTAGGCTAGTAGTTGCACGTTCGATTAAGTGGTCTGGTAATACTGGAAGGATTTTTGGACCTGCTTCAACAAGAAGAAGTTTCACTTCTTTTGGATTTACGCCGTGGCTTTTTGCAAGTTTAGGCATAATGTCAGCAAGCTCACCAACTAGCTCAACGCCAGTTAATCCGCCACCACCGATTACGATTGTAGCATCAGCTTCGTTTTTCGTTTTCGCGTATTCACGAATACGGTCTTCAACGTGTTTGTAGATTTTGTTTGCATCAGCAGCAGATTTTAATACCATGCTGTTTTCTTCTAGTCCTGGAATACCGAAGTAAGCAGTTTTACTTCCTAAAGCAACTACAAGTGCATCGTAAGATAAAGTAGTGCCGCCAGCTAGTTTGATTTCTTTGCTATCAACTGAGAATGACTCAACTGTTGCGATTTTAAGATCGATGTCTTTCCCTTTGAAAAGCTTTGTAAGTGGCATTGCAACTGCTTGCTCAGACACGTTACCAGCTGCAAGGCGGTGTAGTTCAGTGATGATTTGGTGTGTTGGGTATTGGTTAATCACTGTAACTTGTGCTTCTGATTTGCTGTAATATTTACGTACGTTTAAAGCGGCAAGAAGACCGCCATAACCAGCGCCTAAGATGACAATTTGTTTTGACATAGTATGATATCCCCCGTCTTTACTAATTGTTGTTATAAGTTAAATTATTTATTGTTACGTTCTGCACTAATTTGAAGATATGCGTTCACAAAGCGGAACATTTTTTGTGCTTGTGGATCTTTTAGTAATTTTAACAGACCGAATAGGCCGATAACTTCGTTGCTTTCTTCAGCACGATCTTTCGCTTCGATTGCAGTTGCAGCCATGCTTTTCACTGTATCTTTTACAGGTTCTACAAGCTCTGTAATTGCACCAACAGTGTCGCTTTTTAATACTTCATCAGTAGCAACAGTTTGAGCGAAGTCATAAGATTTAGTTAAAATGTTAACAAGCTCAGTTAATTTTGGAAGCTGTTCTACTAGTGTTGTTAATGATTCTTGTACCTCAGGTTTTAACAACTGATCAAGTACATCAAGTTGTCCTTGGCTAGCAGAAATTTGTACAGTTTCTTGTTCTGGCTTTGTTTGAGTCATAGTTTCTGGCATCTCCAATTCTCCTTTACGATAGCAATACTCTTATTTTTTGATAAGTAAGATAGTAAACGCTTGCGAAACTTTATACAAAGTTTCACAAAACACAATAAAATGCCTTTAAATTTACGACAGCAAGTAAGCTGCAAACATAAATCTAAAACCATAACGTCTCACTTATCATTTATGAACTGTCCGATACATGGCTTGTCCGCATAATGGAAAAGCTCCGCTACCGGAAAGTGTATATAATATATATCCTATATTATATACTATATGCACCTATGTTAACATAAAAATGATTCCTAATTATTTGATATTGAGTGTATAACGTAGTACTGACAAGGTATGAAAGTGTATAAAATATTTTATTTCAGTTAGAAATGTACATATATATATAGAAAAAAAGGAAAAAACGAGCAAATTTATGTTCGTTTTTTCCTTTTTCCTATTATTCACCTTCTACAATTAGCATCGATGTGTTACCGCTTTTTTCAAGATGGCATTCGCCCCAAGTACAAAGAGAATCAAGAATGGATTCTAAAGACCAACCGTATTCTGTAAGTGAATATTCTACTTTTGGTGGTACTTGATTGTATACCTTTCTTTGAATGACCCCATCGTCTTCTAATTCACGTAATTGCTGAGTTAACATTTTTTGTGTAATCCCAGGCATTAAACGTTTTAGTTCACTCGTTCTTTTTGTGCCTTTCGTTAGATGACAAAGGATAACAACCTTCCATTTTCCACCGATAACCTCTAAAGTCGCTTCAACGGGAATATTATATTTTTTCATATAAAAATCTCCTTTGATGAATGTAGATTTAAGTTCTCCAACAAAAGAAGCTAAATAATTAAATGTTACTAAAAAGTGCCTATAGCACTTTAAAGTACGTACTTTTTATCATGTTGAATATGTTCCATAATAGCATACGTAAGAGGGAAATGAGTAGTACGGTACTAAAAAGTGCCTATGTTACTTTTAGGTACCTATCGTACTTTTAAGTGCGTTCTTCAAAAAAAGAGTAAAGCCATTCATAATAGCGTATATCAACAGTAAAGTTATTTTTGTAGAAGATAAAAAGGCCTTTTTATCATACTATTATGATTGGATTTCTCGCATTAAGGAGGAGTTCAATTGAATTCATATACAGTATCTTCTTCGGCAGTACAGACGAATCGGAGAAGTATGTTTGCTTTATTAGCACTAGCAATTAGTGCGTTTGGAATTGGTACAACTGAATTTATTAGTGTCGGCTTATTACCATCTATCTCAGAGGATTTACATGTTTCTGTTACAACAGCGGGGTTAACTGTTTCTTTATATGCATTAGGAGTAGCGTTTGGTGCTCCAGTATTAACGTCATTAACAGCTAGTATGTCGCGAAAGACGTTATTAATGTGGATTATGATTATTTTCATTATTGGTAATGGCATTGCGGCAGTAGCAACAAGTTTTACTGTGTTACTTATTGCGAGGGTTGTATCTGCATTTGCACATGGTGTTTTTATGTCAATTGGATCTACAATTGCGGCTGCTCTTGTACCTGAGAATAAACGTGCAAGTGCCATTGCGATTATGTTTACTGGATTAACAGTTGCGACTATTACAGGTGTGCCAATTGGAACGTTTATCGGTCAACAATTTGGCTGGAGGGCCTCGTTTATTGTTATTGTGGCCATTGGAATTGTTGCTTTAATCGCCAATAGTATGCTAATTCCTTCTAATTTAAAAAAAGGTACGTCTGTATCATTTCGCGATCAATTTAAGCTGATTACGAATGGAAGACTGTTACTTGTATTTATTATTACTGCATTAGGATATGGGGGAACGTTCGTAACATTTACGTATTTATCTCCGTTATTACAAGAAGTAACAGGATTTAAAGCAAGTACCGTTACAATTATTTTGTTAGTGTATGGAATTGCAATTGCGATTGGGAATATGGTCGGTGGAAAATTATCAAATCATAATCCGATTCGAGCGTTATTTTACATGTTCTTTATTCAAGCGATTGTATTATTTGTTTTAACATTTACAGCACCATTTAAAGTTGCTGGATTCATTACAATTATTTTTATGGGACTATTTGCGTTTATGAATGTCCCGGGGCTACAAGTGTATGTCGTTATCTTGGCTGAGAGGTTTGTACCTAGCGCTGTTGATGTAGCATCGGCGATTAACATCGCAGCATTTAACGCAGGAATTGCTCTTGGTGCTTACTTGGGCGGTATTGTAACGAACTCGTTAGGATTAATTCATACGGCTTGGGTAGGCGGAATTATGGTAGTAGGTGCTGTGATTTTAACAGCGTGGAGCATGACATTAGAAAAAAGAGATCAAGTAAAATAAAAGGAGAGAAAATAAAATGAAAAACTTACAAAGTAAAACAGTATTAAATAATGGTGTAGAAATGCCTTGGTTCGGTTTAGGTGTATTTAAAGTAGAAGAAGGACCAGAACTTGTAGAAGCTGTAAAATCAGCGATTAAAGCAGGATACCGTAGCATCGATACAGCTGCAATTTACGGAAATGAAAAAGCTGTAGGTGAAGGAATCCGTGCAGGTATTGAAGCGACTGGTATTTCAAGAGAAGAATTATTTATCACTTCAAAAGTATGGAACGCAGATCAAGGATACGAAGAAACAATTGCTGCATACGAAGAGAGCTTAAAGAAATTAGAACTAGAGTATTTAGACCTATATCTTGTTCACTGGCCTGTAGAAGGAAAATATAAAGATACGTGGAGAGCGCTAGAAACACTTTATAAAGAAAATCTCGTACGTGCAATTGGCGTAAGTAACTTCCAAATTCACCACTTACAAGATGTAATGAAAGATGCAGAAATTAAGCCAATGATTAACCAGGTAGAATACCACCCTCGTTTAACACAAAAAGAATTACAAGCTTTCTGTAAAGAACAAGGTATTCAAATGGAAGCATGGTCACCACTTATGCAAGGTCAATTATTAGATAACGAAACATTACAAGAGATTGCTGAGAAATATGGCAAAACAACAGCGCAAGTTATTTTACGTTGGGATCTTCAAAATGGAGTGATTACAATTCCAAAATCAACGAAAGAACACCGCATTATTGCAAATGCTGATGTATTTAACTTTGAATTAACGAAAGAAGATATGGAAAAAATCGATGCGTTAAATCAAAATCACCGCGTTGGTCCAGATCCTGATAACTTCGATTTCTAAGATTAAGGTAAGAAAAGAGAGTGCGTAAAAGCACTCTTTTTTTTGTATAAAAATATTTTCTAATTAAATACTACTTAGTATTAAGTTTGTTATTAAGGGGCTGTGAACATGAATATAAAGCAATCGTTCAAACTTTTAGCTATGTTTTTAAGTGTTTTATTTGTGTTATTCCCACTTCAAAAAGCATTCGCAGAAGTGATGGACCATACAAAGTATCAAATGGATTGGAGTTATAGTAAGTCCAAGAAGAAACCAATTCGAACAGAGCTTATTAAAACGGCAGATGGCAAAATTGCTTTTTGCTTAAATGTAGATTTAAAATCTCCAAGCGGTCAAGATTTACCGGAAATGGGGAAAGTGGATATTAACGTATATCGCGTATTATTGAATGGATATCCACAAAAGAGCCCGCAAGAATTAGGTGTTTCTGATTGGAGAGAAGCTCATTATGCAACGCAGCTTGCAGTATGGAATGCGTTAAAACAAATCGATATTAATGATTTAGATTTCCGTAATAAAAATGTAGAAAAGGTGACGAAAGATATCGTTGCAAAAGCTAGCGCTAGTGAAGAGTTACAAGAAATTACGATGAGTGTCGTACCAACAGAAGAACAAGAAGCGGTATTGAAAAATGATTTCTTTGAAACAGGCTTATATACAGTAGAAACAAATGCAAAAAGCGGAACGTATAAAGTGCAACCAACAGGTGCACCAACGGGCGTGAAATTTGCAAATGAAAAGGGCGAAACAAAAACAGAATTTAATGTAGGAGAGAAGTTCCGCATTTTAATTCCGAAACAAACACCAGCTGGTGGATTTAGCTTTAAAGTAATCGGGAAATTAACGAAGCTACAAGGGATTGCACATAAAGGTACACCCACAATTCAAAATGCAGTTGTATTACTTGAGCGTAGTGAAGAAGAAACAAGTCCGGAGTTATCAGTGAGTTGGAAAAAAGGAAATGGTCATGATAATAATAAACCACATACTCCAAATGAACCGCATAAACCGAATCAATATAAAAGGTAAGGATGAAAGCATTGGTGTTAACCAATGCTTTTTATATATGAAATTTAAAATTATATCAAGATAATTATTAATTAGATAAAACACTGTTTTTATGTTGAGAAAATTATTTGGAAATAACAAAATATAATAAAATCCAAACGTTACAATAAATAGATTAAATTCACAAAATTGTAACATTATTCTAATTGAAAAGTCTATCAAACAAAGTGTAAAGCGTGTACAATTCAGTTGGAAAAACTACCTATAGATGGTCATATATGAAGAAAATGTAAGGTTTTATTTTTAGATGTATAGATGACGAGACTAAAATATATCTTTTACTATGTTTCTTTTATGTAAGAAGAGAACTCATCACAAGTAGAGTGAAGTGAGGAGGGCATAATACATGAAAAATTTTACAATGTAAGAAAGCGAATACATTTAGAGAAATGCGGAAGTAATTGATATAGGTGCGAGAGGCGTTAGTCTATTCGTTAAATGTTTTTATAAAAATAATAGGATTTCTTATTAAATGAATATATAGGATGGTTTGTCTAAAAAAAGGACAGGGGACACAGATTATGTCAAAGCAGAAAAAGAGTAGGGTATTAGTAGCTGGTATTTGTATATCTACATTATTATCACCAGTAGCTTTCGAAGCATCGAAAGGATATGCGGCGCCTTTGGAAGAGAATAAGGGCGGGCAGTTGGAAGAGAGTAAAGAGAATCGTTTGGAGCAGAGAACGTTTCATTTGCCTGGGAAAGGTAGTATTGAAGAAGAGCAAAAACGCTTAAAAGTACGTTATGTACTTTCAGCGAATGAACCAACTGGAATTTATGCTGGTCCAAATGAAGAAATTAAAATTGAAATAAAAGGAACGCAATCTATTAAAGCGTTCATAGGAACGAAGTCATATGATGAAAAAGGGTTTGAAGAATTTGAGTTAAAACCTGGTGAAAATAATATTTCATCTTCAATAGGTGGAATACTATATTTTTATAACATGAATAATGATGGCGAAGTAACAGCTTCAGTTATTCATGGAGGAAGTCATTTTCCATTATTTATCTTAGGGAAGCACACAAAAAAAGATTGGGATGCAATGTTAAAGAAGTATAAAAATCCTTATGCAGTTGAATTGAAGGGTGAGAGAAGTTTAATTACTGCAAGTCCTGAAGCAGTGGAAAACTATATGGGAGAGACGGATCCAGTAGAATTAATGAGGCTACATGATAAGATTATTCGCTTTGAAAATTCTGTAGCAGGATTATCTGAAGATGGTATAGGGGTGTCAAAAGCTCCAAACCACTATATCCAATTTGTTGAAAAGAGAAAACCAGATAAAGATGATTGGATGTTTGCTACTCATTATCATACAGGGTATGTTCCAGAGACTATGGATAGGGTTTTAAATATAAAGAGATTACAAGGAGATGGCTGGGGACCGTGGCATGAAGTAGGGCATTTACATCAGCAAGCTCCTTGGTTTTGGTCAGGTGTAGGAGAAGTAACAGTAAATATATATTCATTATCGGTTCAAAGAATGTTAGGCAATAAATCAAGTCTAGAAGAAGATGGTCATTATAAAAAAGCTTTTGCTTACTTAGATAATCCTGATGCTCAAAAAAATATGGAAGAATTCGAGAAACTAGTAATGTTTTGGCAACTTGATTTAGCTTATGGAGAGCATTTTTACCCTAATTTACATCAAATGTATCGCTTATTACCAGAATCTGAAATGCCTGCTTCAGATGAAGATAAAAAGCAAATGTTTATTTATATGGCATCGAAAGCGGCTAAACAAAACTTAGTACCGTTTTTTGAGAAATGGGGATTAGGTCCAAATGATGAGGTTAGAGGGAAAATCGAAAATTTAAATTTACCTAAATTAGAAAAAGAAATATGGAAAGCAACAGATAGTAATATTATTCGTGAAAAACAAGTGAAACCATACGGCGGGCTTCCTTATGGTGAAGCGTCTAATGTGGTACAAGATCTCATCGTTGGTGCGAATTTTAATGAAAATCTAGCAAATAGTCTTGTTCAAAATTTAGGTGAAAATGTAAAAGTAACAGGTAGAATTATGTGGCTGGATTTAGAGGTTGGAAAAAGAGCGGTATTAGTAGAAATTGAGGATGAGAAAGGACAGAGGAATTTCATTTCTGTTCCAGTTAACAGTCTTTATGGAGATACTATGGTATTTAAAGGTTACGGTGATGAGGTAAATTCTGTTATAACGCTCCTTCATGATGAAAAGAAAATCAACGTTTCTTTCGTTGGTAATGAGTTCCATGAGCGCTTTAAAAATGAAAAGTATGTAGGGATTACCTTATATGATAAGGACGGAAATGAAAAGAAAAATATTTCTATAGAAGGTCAAGAAAATTCTAAAAAAGTTGCTTTGCAACTTGAAGGTGTTGAACTTCAATATGGCGATATTATGAAAGTATATCATGCAGAACCAAGTCGTTTCGATTGGTATCAAAGTAATAAACTTGTAGAGCAAGGTGGAGCTAAGAATAAAAAAGAAAAGTTCTTTAAGATTACTCCACAAGGATATGAACTAATAGACGGTATACAGGAAGTAGAAGCAGTACCGCAAAAAGTAGTAATCGGGGCAGACGCTGAAAAATTAGAGGCGAACAACTTTGTTCAAGTAAAAGGTGGAGAAGTAATTGGTTTTGTAGAAAAACCGAATACAATGAAAATCGGTGAACAAAAAGTAAAAGTGGAAACGAAAGATCGTTTTGGAAATAAGAAAGTGACGGAAGTTCCATTAGAATTGACATATGGAGATAGTTTACTTGTATATGGGTTAAGCTATGATGGTGACGATATGAAATCAATTATAACGTTACATCAGGATACGAAAAAAATGAGTGCGACAGATACGGATAATTTGATTCATGATTACTTTGGAGATGAGAAGTATTTTGAATTCACCTTGTACAATAAAGAGGGAAAAGAGAAGAAAAATATAGAGGTAAAAGGCTTGGAGAATACAGAAGCTTTTGCCAAGGAAGTAAATGGGTTAGTATTTGAATATGGAGATGTGGTGAAAGTATACCATGCAGAGTCTTCACGTTTACATTGGTATCAAAAAGGTTTATATGTGGGAGAAGGAAAAAATAAAGAAATAAAAGAATTATTCTTTGAAATTACTGAAAATGGATTTGAAAGATTAGAAGCTCTGCAAGAAGTAACGGCAGTACCACAAAAATTAGTAATTGGAACAGACGTTGAAAAATTAGAAGCAAAAGATTTTGTGCAAGTGAAAGACGGAGAAGTAGTTGGATTTGTAGAAAAACCAAATACGACAAAGATTGGTGAACAAAAAGTAAAAGTAGAAACGAAAGATCGTTTCGGAAATAAGAAAGTGACGGAAGTTCCAGTAGAAGTAACTTATGGAGATAGCCTATTTGTATATGGATTAAGTTATGGTAGTGACGATATGAAATCGATTATAACGTTACATCATGATACGAAAAAAATGAGTGCGACAGATACGGATAATTTGATTCATGATTACTTTAAAGATGAGAAGTATTTTGAATTTACTCTGTACAATAAAGAAGGAAGAGTGAAGAAAAATATAGCGGTAAAAGGTATGGAAAATACGAAAGCTTTTGCCAAGGAAGTAAATGGATTAACATTTGAGTATGGAGATATGTTGAAAGTATATCATGCAGAATCTTCACGCCTACACTGGTACAAAAAAGGTGTATATGCGGGAGAAGGAAAGAATAAAGAGATAAAGGAACTAGTCTTCAAAATTACTGAAAACGGCTTTGAAAGAATGGAAGCTGGGCAAGAAGTAACAGCAGTACCACAAAAAGTAGTAATTGGAACAGACGCTGAAAAATTAGATGCAAAAAACTTTGTTCAAGTGAAAGATGGAGAAGTACTCGGATTTGTAGAAAAACCGAATACAACAAAAATTGGTGAACAAAAAGTAAAAGTAGAAACAAAAGATCGCTTTGGTAATAAGAAAGTGACGGAAGCTTCATTAGAAGTGATGTATGGAGATAGTATAGTATACCAAGGTGTGGCTGATGTAACGCGTTCAATCGTTACCTTAAATCATGATGCGAAGAAATTACATGCAACATTTACTGATGGTGAAATACATTATCGTTTTGTAAATGAACAGTATATAGGACTTACGGTATATGATCAAAATGGAACCGAGAAAAAGCATGTAACGGCAGAAGGACAAGAGACTTCAAAGAATTTTGCTGAGCAAGTAAATGGTATGATGTTCGAGTATGGTGATGTAGTAAAAGTGTATCATGCAGAATCTGATCGTTTAAGTTGGTATAAAACTGGTGAGTTAATTGGAAAAGGGGATGCGAAAAAATTTAAAGAGATTTCCTTCAAGATTACTCAAAATGGCTTAGAGCAAGTACAATAATAAGAAAAAGCTCGTAAAACATAATGTTTTACGAGCTTTTTTATTATTCAGCTTCAGAAACTACTGTGAAGCGTTCGTTTACATGTTTTGGATTTTCGATTTCATCAAGTGCTGCTACTGCGAAATCTTCGTAACTTACGTAGCTATCACCTTTTGCGTTAACAAGAAGGTTGTCTTTACCAGCTTTGTAAGAACCAGTGCGTTTTCCTAATGCGAATAGTGCAGAAGGGCTGATGAATGTCCAAGTGATATCATTTGTTTGTTGTAAGATTTCTAAGTTTTTGCCTTGGTTTTGAGCTGTTGCAAGGTATTCGCCTGGGAAACCTGGTGTCTCAAATACACGTGTTGTTTTCTTTTCGTCTACAAATAAGCTTCCAGCGCCGCCAACTACAAGTAATTTTGTGTTAGGTGCACCTTTCATCGCTTCAATTAGTACGTTTCCTGCATCTACGTGAAGGTGTTCTTGTCCTGCTGGAGCACCGAATGCATTTACAACTACATCGAATGCTTGTAGGTCGTTAGATGTAAGAGAAAATACGTCTTTTTCTAACACTTTTACGTTTTCTTCTGTAATTTTTGCAGCGTTTCTTACGATTGCAGTTACTTCATGTCCGCGATCTAATGCTTCTTTTAAAATACGACTTCCTGCTTTACCAGTTGCTCCGATAATTCCGATTTTCATAATAAATCCCTCCAAAGTGTTTTGTTAAAGTGTATATCTGAAAGTGAATGAATGTATTGTAATTAGGTTTGTTACAACCTGTTGTAATCATTATAGTTACAGGTTGGTGTTTTTGTCAATGGGGTTGTTTGTGAATTTATTTTTTGTTTTAGTATGCACAGTTAGAGGGAGGGCAGTCATAAAGATATTGTTACTGCGAGCCTGGCTAATATTTGGAAATTGCAAATTGTCGAAAAATGTTGATTTTTGAATGTTTTTTAAATATAATTCGTTTTATGGAGAAAAGGAGGGGTTAATTGTATGAATATTTTAGAGCAATTTGTTTCATCAACGAATACAATTCTTTGGTCATATATTCTTATTGCGATGTTAATTGGTTTAGGTCTTTATTTTTCTATTAAATTGAAATTCGTACAAATTACTCATTTAGGGGAAATGGTTCGACTAATGAGTGATGGATTAACTGGAAAGACGCGTAAAAAAGGTAGTGTATCTTCTTTCCAAGCGTTTTGTATGAGTTCAGCAGCTCGTATTGGTATCGGTAACTTAGCTGGTGTAGCGTTAGCTATATCTATGGGAGGACCTGGCGCGGTATTTTGGATGTGGGTTATTGCGATTATCGGGGCTTCTTCAAGTTTTGTAGAAAGTACGCTGGCCCAAATTTATAAAATAAAAGATGGCAGTGGCTTCCGTGGTGGTCCTGCTTATTATATGGAAAAAGGTTTAAATAAACGTTGGATGGGAATTTGGTTCTCTATCCTTATTACAATTAGTTACGGTTTAATTTTTAACTCAGTACAAGCGAATACAGTAACATTAGCATTTGAAAATGCATTTGGTTTAGAGCGTTATATTGTTGGTATTGTATTAGCTGCATTAGTTGCGGTTATTATTTTTGGTGGTGTAAAAAGTATTGCACGTATGTCGGAAATGATTGTTCCGCCAATGGCGCTTATTTATATTGCGGTAGCTATTTTTGTTGTTATTAAAAACTTCTATTTAATACCAGATGTGTTTACGGAAATCTTTAAAGGTGCATTCGGTTTAGATTCAGCTGTAGGTGGCGGTATCGGCGCTGCGATGAAATACGGTATTCAGCGCGGATTATTTGCGAACGAAGCAGGTATGGGTAGTGCGCCAAACGCGGCAGCGACGGCTGATGTAACGCATCCAGCAAAACAAGGTTTTATTCAAACAATTGGCGTATTAGTAGATACATTCTTAGTATGTACATCAACAGCATTTATCGTACTATGTTCTGGTGCATATAAAGCAACAAATTTAGAAGGTATTGAGTTAACGCAAAATGCATTAAGTTCACAAATCGGTCCATGGGCAAGTAGCTTCTTAGCGATTATTATTTTCTTATTTGCATTTAGTTCTCTTTTAGGAAACTACTATTATGGTGAAACGAATATTGAATTCATTAAACAAAGTAAAACGTGGTTAACGATTTACCGTATTGCGGTAGTAGGAATGGTATTATTCGGTTCTGTTGCGACGCTTCAAGTTGTATGGAATATGGCGGATCTATTTATGGGACTAATGGTAATCACAAACTTAATTGCGATTACACTTCTTGGACGATTTGCGTATGCTGCATTGGCAGACTATGTAAGACAAAAGAAACAAGGAAAAGATCCAGTCTTCAGTGCAGATTCTATTCCTGGCTTAACAAATACAGAGTGTTGGGATAAGTCAGCAGTAATGGATAAAGAAAAAGCAGTATAATGAAAAGGCGAGCATCGAGATGAATTCGATGCTCGCCTTTTTTGTTGTAGTAAATGATGAAAAGGGTGAGAGGTAATTATTAATATAACTTTTTTTGTTTGTTCCTCTCGTTATTTGTGGGGAACGTACTATTTTAAAAGTATGACTGGTCGAAGAGGATAAGTGATTGAGTATTGGATAAATGCATGTGATGGCTATATTTTTATGTAAAAAAACATATACGTTAAGATATTTGACATACTCATGTCATAAAACCTTACATAAAGTTCTTGATTACTTAAAGTTTTTAGAATATAATTTTCTTATTGTTAGGAAGAGGGGGCAATGCAAATATGGATTTTTTAGCTAAGGTAATTGGGGATGTAAATAATATCCTTTGGTCATATGTCATTATTGCGATGTTAATTGGGTTAGGGCTCTATTTTTCATTTCGTGTGAAATTTGTCCAAGTTCGTTACTTCGGTGAAATGATTCGTTTGCTTGGGGATGGAGCAAGCTCGAAAACGAGAAAAGCGCAAAAAGAGAAGAGCGGCGTATCATCATTTCAAGCATTTTGTATGAGTACAGCTTCTCGTGTAGGTACTGGTAACTTAGCTGGTGTAGCTATTGCAATCTCAGCAGGTGGTCCAGGAGCAGTATTTTGGATGTGGTTAATCGCGGTAATTGGGGGTGCTTCTGCATTTGTAGAGAGCACATTAGCGCAAATTTATAAAGTGAAAGATGGGAATACGTTCCGTGGTGGTCCAGCGTATTATATGGAAAAGGGTTTAAATAAACGCTGGCTTGGAGCTATTTTCTCTGTATTAATAACAGTAAGTTTCGGATTGATTTTTAACGCTGTGCAATCTAATACTGTAGCAGCTGCTTTTGATGGAGCATTCAAAACAGATAGTAGATTAGTAGGTCTTGTAATGGCTGGTTTACTTGCAGTTATTATTTTTGGCGGAGTAAAACGAATTGCTCGCGCGGTTGAAATGATTGTTCCAGTAATGGCAATTATTTATGTAGCAGTGGCATTATTCGTTGTTGTAACAAACATTACGGCAATTCCATATGTATTTAAAGAAATTTTCTTACATGCTTTCGGAATTAAAGAAGTAGTAGGCGGAGGATTAGGAGCTGCGATTTTATTAGGGGTAAAACGTGGGTTATTCTCAAATGAAGCAGGTATGGGTAGTGCGCCGAACGCAGCAGCGACTGCAAACGTAACGCACCCAGTTAAACAAGGTTTCATTCAAACTTTAGGGGTATTTACTGATACATTATTAATTTGTAGTTGTACAGCATTTATTATTCTTTTATCAGATGTGCATAATGCAGCTGATTTAAATGGAATTCAATTAACGCAGCAGGCGTTAAGTCAACATATCGGTCCATGGGCTTCTATATTTGTAGCAGTTGCGATCTTCTTGTTTGCATTTAGTTCATTAGTAGGTAACTACTACTATGGTGAAACGAATATTGAGTTCTTAAATGGAAGTAAAGTGTTATTAAATGCATACCGCATTGCTGTACTTGGTATGGTTATGCTAGGATCTGTAGCGACAATTCAAATCGTTTGGGATGTAGCAGATTTATTCATGGGTATTATGGCTGTTATTAACTTAGTGGCAATCGTATTCCTTTCTAAGTATGCCTTTGCAGCATTATCAGATTACGTAAAGCAAAAGAAACAAGGAAAAGATCCAGTCTTTTATGCGAATTCAATTCCAGGCCTGGAAAATACAGAGTGCTGGGAAGAGCAAGTAGCTGATAAAGAAAAAGCAGTATAATGAGGTGAGCATCAAGTGAAACTTGATGCTCATTTTTTGTTTTATCCATATATTTGTTGGGAGTAAAAGACGAACATTAATGAGTGTTTTATAATAAAATGTAATTTTTTAAGAAAAGTGCGGATATGAGATGTGATTTGTGTTAGAATGATAAATGCCTTTGAAACAAGAGGTTTTATGATTTTTCCTATTCGATTGAAGGTTTTGGAGGAGAAATAGAAAGTTCGGATTATTTCTTGTTTTGAGTGGTCAGACGTTCAACGTTAATGAAGAGTTAAATGGAGGATTTTATTAATGAAGTTTGTTATGTTCCTTGTAGGATTACTTGTTGTATTTGTACTCGGTTTTCTTATAAGTGCCGATCGAAAGAAGATTAAGTATAAACCAATCGCAATTATGCTTATTATTCAGCTAGCATTATCTTATTTCTTATTAAATACGCAAGTCGGTTATATTTTAGTAAAAGGAATTTCAGATGGATTTGGGGCACTTCTTGGATATGCGGAAGCTGGAATCGTTTTCGTATTTGGTGGTCTTGTTAATAAAGGAGAGGTTTCATTCTTCTTAACAGCGCTATTACCAATCGTATTCTTTGCCGTTTTAATCGGAATTCTGCAACACTTTAAAATTTTACCTGTATTTATTCGTGCTATTGGTACGTTGTTAAGTAAAGTAAATGGTCTAGGAAAACTAGAATCATATAACGCAGTAGCAGCTGCCATTGTTGGACAAGCGGAAGTATTTATTACAGTAAAAGATCAATTAAGTAAAATCCCAAAACATCGTTTATATACATTATGTGCATCTTCTATGTCGACGGTGTCGATGTCAATCGTTGGTTCTTATATGAAAATGATCGAACCGAAATATGTAGTAACAGCACTTGTATTAAATTTATTTAGTGGTTTCATTATCATTCATATTATTAACCCGTACGATATTACAGAAGAAGAAGATACACTGAAATTAGAAAATAAGAAAAAACAATCATTCTTTGAAATGCTGAGCGAGTACATTATGCTTGGTTTCACGATTGCGATTACAGTAGCAGCTATGTTACTTGGTTTCGTAGCATTAATTACAGCAATTAATAGCTTGTTTGATTCCGTGTTCGGTATTACATTCCAAGCTATTTTAGGATATATTTTCTCACCATTAGCATTCGTAATGGGTATCCCACAAGCTGAGATGGTAACAGCGGGACAAATTATGGCAACAAAATTAGTATCAAATGAGTTTGTTGCGATGCTTGATCTTGGAAAAGTAGCTGGTGATTTATCGGCTCGTACAGTTGGTATTCTTTCTGTATTCCTTGTATCATTTGCGAACTTCTCATCTATCGGAATTATCGCAGGTGCAACGAAAGGTATCGATGAAAATCAATCAAATGTTGTATCATCATTTGGTCTACGCCTTGTGTATGGTGCGACATTAGTAAGTATTCTATCAGCGATTATCGTTGGTGTTATGTTATAAAGTGAAACTTTAATCAGTGGGTGGCTTTATCCCCCGCTGATTATTAGCCCTCACCAATCGGGGTAAAAAAGGATGGTCCTAGCTCATAGCTAGGGCTATTTTTATGGTAAAATTGCATGAAAAAACCAATTAATTAGGAATATATTAACATATAAAAATCTTTTAAAATTTATATTGCATTTCGTCTAGATAACGCTTACAATTTGATTTGTAGGTGGTATCAATTTCAGACTTTCAAATATGGTAGGAGAGAAGAGGCTACCTTTTATAAATTGCAATTTATGTAAACGCTTACTGATTTTAGATGACAGTTGAATAGTATTTAGGGGTTTTAAATTTTTTTAACATCAATGGTCAGACGTCATTCGTTATACGTTATACGACCAATAACTCATGGGAGAAGTGGAGGATTCACATATGAAAATAGTAATGTTTCTAGTCGGTTTACTTGTAGTATTTGTACTAGGTTTCCTTATCAGTTCAGATCGTAAGAAAATTAAATATAAACCAATTGCACTTATGCTTGTCATTCAATTGGTACTTGCGTATTTCTTACTAAATACAAAGGTCGGATTTGTATTAGTAAAAGGGATCGCAGATGGATTTGGCGCTATTTTAAAATTTGCGGAAGCTGGGGTTAATTTCGTATTTGGTGGTCTAGCAAACGATGGACAAGCACCATTCTTCTTAACAGTATTATTACCGATTATTTTCTTAGCAGTATTAATCGGGATTCTGCAACATATTAAAGTTTTACCGATTATCATTCGTGCAGTCGGTTTCCTATTAAGTAAAGTTAACGGTTTAGGAAAACTAGAATCATATAATGCGGTAGCAGCTGCAATCGTTGGTCAAGGGGAAGTATTCATTACAGTAAAAGATCAACTAAGCAAATTACCGAAAAATCGTTTATACACACTTTGTGCATCTTCAATGTCTACAGTATCGATGTCAATCGTCGGTTCTTATATGAAAATGATTGATCCAAAATATGTAGTAACAGCACTTGTATTAAACTTATTCAGTGGATTCATTATCGTTCATATCATTAATCCATATGAAGTAAAAGAAGAAGACGATATTTTAGAATTACAAGAAGACAAGAAACAAACATTCTTTGAAATGTTAGGCGAATATATTATGCTTGGTTTCTCAATCGCTGTAACAGTAGCGGCGATGTTAATCGGTTTCGTAGCATTAATTACAGCAATTAACGGTGTATTCGATTCAATTTTCGGAATCACATTCCAAAGCATTTTAGGATACATCTTCTCACCATTAGCATTCGTAATGGGTATTCCAACATCAGAGATGCTACAAGCAGGACAAATTATGGCAACAAAATTAGTAACGAACGAATTCGTTGCAATGCTTGACCTTGGAAAAGTAGCTGGTGATTTATCAGCTCGTACAGTAGGTATTTTATCTATCTTCCTTGTATCATTTGCGAACTTCTCATCTATCGGAATTATCGCAGGTGCAACGAAGAGTATCGATGGCAAACAAGCAAACGTTGTATCATCATTCGGTTTAAAACTTGTATACGGTGCAACGTTAGTAAGTATATTATCAGCGATTATCGTTGGGGTTATGCTTTAATAAATTAAGAAAAGCAATGAGCGTGGGCTCATTGCTTTTTTTGTTTAACTTGCTTTATCCAAGTCTCTTTTAAAACGTGGTTTCTCTAAATAAGTTCCCAGTCTCCACGCATATTCCACTGGCCCCATTCGGTATTTTTGGAGCCAATAGGTGCTAACGAATAATTGAATCGTATAAATTCCGATGGTTAAAAGAATACCGAAGAAATAGCCAATTTTCCCGTATAAGCCAAATCCATATGCGTAAAAAATGGTTGTTGCGATAATAGATTGCGCTAAGTAATTACTAACGGACATTTTCCCCATGTTCGCCATGTATGTTAGGAGACGAGTCGCTTTTTTATAATGGAATAATAAAATAACCGTGCTTCCGTAAAAGAAGGTCATAGTTACTGGTGTAAGGCCATCTTGTAGCATAATTAAAAGCAGGTGCTTTACGAACATAGCTAAGATTTTAATTGTAAAAGAGAAGAGACCGGTGGCAAACCATATTTTTTTGATAGCAGGTATATGTTTACTGACCTCAAATAGCCAGCCTTTTTTCCCTACATACATTCCGAGTAGGAACAGTGGAGACATAAAAATTATTGCGAAAACTGATATGAAAAATAATCCGAATGCACCGTCAATTCCCATGTAATCAAAAGGATTTTCAGTCAATCTAAAGTTGACGTGATCCATATAGCTTCCAGTTTGATGGACTTTATGTTCTTTTTCAGTATAAGGTGCAAAATCATCTATATTTGTAGATGGATCAGTTTGATAAGACATAAGTGTAATAAGTGCGAGTAGAATAATCGCCCAAATGAGCAAAGTTTTCGGTTTTCGATTGATGAACATCATTAAGAAAATCCCGATTATTCCGTATGCAAATAAAATATCGCCCTCCCAAACAAAAGTGCCGTGAATGTAGCCTAGTAGTAAAAGAATGATAATACGTCTTATGTATGTGGGGAAGAATTTTTTTCCTTTTGCGATAATACTTTTTTGTAACAAAATAATGCTAAGCCCAAATAGAAAAGAAAATAGGGATATAAAGTTATGTGTGCCGAAGAATTGAATAAACCAATTAGCGCCTTTATCAAGATCGCCGAATAGATAAGTTGGTTTTTCACTGGTGAAGAACCCGAATTGAATTAATGTCATATTGACTAGTAAAATGCCAAACAAAGCGAAACCACGAATTGCATCAACAGCTTCTACACGTTGATTCATTTTTCCTCTCCTCGTATATTCGTTTTTATATTGAAAATAATACCATTTTATAGCTGGCACTATGTCAAATATGAGGAAATTTAAGGTGATTTTAAGATAGAGAGCAAACAAAAAAATCACCTTAATACATGTATTAAGGTGATTGAAATATTATTCAGCTGGAGGCGTAAATGTACGTTTCTCTAATTCAGCATCTAGCATAAACAGTGCGTTTGAATCGCTTGTAATACGTTTTAATTTTTGAATGATGCTATCGAATGAAGCTTCTTCTTCCACTTGTTCGTCAACGAACCATTTTAAGAATGTAATTGTTGCATGTTCACGCTCGTCCCAAGCGATATCAGATAAGTTATAAATACGCTTCGTTACTTCACGCTCGTGTTCAAGTGCGATTTCAAAAGCGTTTAATACAGATTCGTATTCGTTATTCGGATTATCAAATCCAGTAATAATAGCACGCTCTCCGCGGTCATTAATATAGTTGTAAAGTTTCATTGCGTGGAAACGTTCTTCTTCAGCTTGTACAAGGAAAAAGTTAGCGAATCCATCATAGCTCTCCGCTGTACAGTAAGCAGCCATTGCCATATAAGCATGTGCAGAGTAAAATTCAAAGTTCATTTGTTCATTTAATGCGTCGTGCAATTTTTTTGATAACATAAAATCCCCCTTAGTATTGTGACAAGAATATTATACCATAATTGATAATATTCTCATTTGGGTGTCTCGAACCTTTTCGAAAGCTTTGTGACGTGTGCGTCCATAATGTCTTGTAAGTCTAAATCATATTTTTGCGAAAGAATAATAAGGTTAGATAGTACATCACCAAGTTCTTCTTTTAGTTCTTGTTTTAGCTCTTCTTCTGTTTTCGCGTCTTCATCAGGACGATCACGACCGATTTCGATTGCGCGAACAACGCGTGAAACTTCTCCAACTTCCTCTGTTAAGAAATTTAACCGAATAAAAGCATTATACTGTGACCAGCTTCGTTTTTCGTAAAATTCCTCAACCCATCTTTGAAATGCAACGATATCCATTTCTTTCTCATCCCCTCAATATGTTGTACAATGTTCATTGTATCATAACAATATATAGTTTCGGGGTGTAAGAATGAGAAAGATTTGTGTGTTTGCAGGTTCAAATTTAGGGGAGAGACCAGAATTTAAAGAGCAGGCAATTCAGTTAGGTAAAATGTTTGTTGAGAACGACTATGAGCTCGTATACGGTGGTTCATGTGTCGGATTAATGGGAGAAGTAGCAAACGAAGTTCTTCGTTTAGGTGGACGTGTAACAGGTGTTATGCCGCGCGGTCTATTCCGAGGAGAAATTGTGCATACAGGATTAACAGAATTAATTGAAGTAGAGACGATGCACGAACGTAAAGCTAAAATGGCAGAGCTTGCGGATGCTTTTATTGCGCTTCCAGGCGGATACGGAACGTTTGAAGAACTATTTGAAGTTGTATGTTGGTCACAAATTGGTATACATAATAAGCCGGTTGGTTTATTAAACATAAAAGGTTTTTACGGACCAATTTTGCAAATGGTTGAACGTGCAGCGGAAGAAGGATTTATGAATCCATCAAATAAAGAATTAATCGTTTCAGCAGAGACAGCAGATAAACTAATTCATGCAATCCAAAATTATGAGCGTCCTGTTTTGGGAACGAAGTGGAAGCAACTATCATAGCAAATACGGAAACACATGTCGTTTTAATTTAAGATGGCATGTGTTTTTAAATTGGTTAAATATGTTAATGTTGAGATATGATGTTTTTTGGAAAAGGAGAAATTGATGGAGGAGTTTGTGTATTTACGTCCTGTTTTTAAAAGTATTTTAGCAGCGTCTATTCTTGTTATGCTAATCGTTTCAACGCAGAAGAAAGAGCTAATTAATGAATTTTCGCTTTGGTTTATTTCGATATTGTGTATCGGTGTTTCGGCGATAACACTCTTTATGATTGGCTTTATTGTTGATGAGTATAATTTGGCTGGAGATCCACAATCGTTTTGTATGTTTATTGCGATTGGTTGTATTAGTGGCCTGAATTTCATTATTTATTACAGAAGGCAATAAAAGAGGCATTCCATATTACTTTGGAATGCCTTTATCATTTTGATTGCTTTGTTTTTTATACAGGTACCAGCCACCCCAGCCGCCACCAATTGCTACGACAACGAGGAAAGCATAGTCCTTAACCTCGACACGTATATTGAAAATATTAGCTATAAGTAAGAGAATCCCAACTGTTATTAACGCAAAAAATGCTCTAATTAAGTAGTCTTTCAACTGAACCACTCCCGTCATTTAAGTAGTAAATGATGAATTTGGAAAAGCTTTTTGGATCTATGATACTAAAGGGTGTTTCCTATATTTTAACATAGATGAGATTGTAATATAGTGATGAAAGTGGAGGAGAGGGGCGCTGATATTGTCGTGATTTGTCGGCAAATTGATATCCTTTGTTGAATCGTTGATATATTGCGGGTAATGATTGATATAATGAAAAAATCGTTGATATATTTCGAGTAATGATCGATATATTTGAAAAATCGTTGATATAATTTCGTGGACCGTTAAGTGCAACCATTACAGAAAAAAGCGACTCTGAGCGAGCCGCTTCCGCTTTTAATGATATCCAGCTCCAGCGGCTAGAATCTCCGGTCATTTCGCTCTCTCGCTCGAAGCAAAAAGCGCTTCAAGGTCGAGAGCTCCAATGCCCTGCGATTCTGAGCAAGCCGCCTCCGCTTTTACATATTATTGATTCAAGAACGCACGTAGCATCCAAGCGTGTTTTTCTAGTTCTGTGTAGATGCCTAGTAGTAGGTCAGATGTCATTTCATCATCAGAGTCTTGAGCGATTTCCATGCCTTTTTTCAGTTCGACTAGCATCATTTCGTAGTCTTTCATGATTGCTTCGACCATCCCTTCTGCAGTTTCTCCGTATGCTGCTTCTTGAATAGAAGATAGTTCTAAGTATTCTTTCATTGTTGCTACTGGTTTGCCGCCAATTGCTAAAATACGTTCTGCAATTTCATCGATGTGAGTAGCTGATTCTGTGTAAAGTTCTTCGAATTTCTCGTGTAATGTGAAGAATTGAGGTCCTTTTACGTACCAATGGAAGTTGTGAAGTTTTGTGAATAAAACGCTCCAGTCTGCTACTTGTTTGTTTAATACTTCGATTACTTGTTTGTTCATTATGATCAATCTCCTTTTGAGTTGTTATGTGATATCAATTACTAATTTATAATTATTATAATCTAGTAATCTCTATAAATCAACCCTTTTGCTGGAATTAAATTGAACAAATTATGAACTGTTGTAAATAAAAATCCCTATTACTGTGGAGTAATAGGGATTTTGTTTAATATATAGCTCTTGTTCTGAACGAGCCGCTTCCGCTTTTATTTGTTAAACAGCCTTTTGTTTTTCTTCTACATCCTGTCCATCCCAGCACTCTGTATTCTTTAAGCCAGGGATAGAGTTTGCAACGAAGACAGGATCTTTTCCTTGCTTCTTTTGCTTCAAATAGTCTACTAATGCAGCGTAAGCAAATTTGCTAAGGAATGAGATGGCAATTAAGTTTGTGAATACCATTAGTCCCATGAATAAATCAGCTAAACTCCAAACTGTTTTAAGAGCAGCAATTGATCCGAAGAATACCATTCCAACAACTGCAACACGATAAATCATTAACCATGTTTTGCTTTCTTTAATGAATGCAATATTTGTTTCACCGTAATAGTAGTTTCCTAGAAGTGAACTGAAAGCGAATAGGAAAATAATAATCGCTAAGAAAGTGCTTGCCCACGGTCCAATTTGTGAACTTAATGCGTTTTGTGTTAATTCGATACCTTCTAAATTTGATCCTTTGTAAAGTCCAGAACATAATACGATAAATGCTGTTGATGTACATACTAAGAATGTATCTACGAAAACGCCTAACGCTTGAACAAGTCCTTGTTTTACAGGGTGAGATACATCAGATGTTGCGGCTGCATTAGGAGAACTACCCATTCCTGCTTCTGTCGCGAATAAACCGCGCTGAATTCCGAACTTGATTGCTGCTCCAATACCACCAGCGATGGCTTGGTCTAAACCGAATGCACCGTTAAAGATTTCCATAAAAATGCTTGGTAACATACTGAAGTTGTTAATAACGACAAAAATAGCCACGCCAATATAAACGATTGCCATTGGCGGAACAATCATTTCTGTAATACGTGAAATGCTCTTAATACCACCAAAAATAATGACTGCAACTAATAAGGCTAATAGAGCTCCTACGATCGTTCGCTCTAGTCCAAAAGCATTTTCAAACGCTATTGTTACTGTATTCGCTTGTACTGAATTGAAAATTAATCCGTACGCAACTGTAATAAGAAGTGAGAACCAAACACCCATCCAACGTTTGTTTAATCCTTTTTCCATGTAATATGCCGGCCCACCACGGAACCTGCTACCATCTTTTACTTTATAAATTTGAGCGAGCGTACATTCTACGAAACTAGTAGCTGCTCCGATAATTGCGATAAACCACATCCAAAATATTGCGCCAGGTCCACCCATTGAAATTGCTAATGCTACACCGGCTAAGTTTCCGATACCGATACGTGCTGCTGCACTTAAGCAAAATGCTTGGAATGGGGAGATGCTATCTTTCTTTTTTTCCTTTCGATTAAACCCTTTACTAATTAAGCTGACCATTTCACTGAAATAAGTAATTTGGACAAATTTTAATTTAAAAGAGAAGTAAAGACCGAAGCCGATTAGCATTGCAATAAGAATATATGACCATAAAATATTATTCGTTACCTCAAGGAATCTGCTAAAGATATCAACCATATAATACACTTCCTTTTTTTCGTAATAAGAAAATTATATGCAAAAAATATACGAGAATCAATTTTTCTAAAAAATCATGTTACTTAAATCATTTTTTTGTTATGATTATGTTACATAATAATATTTTTAGAATTATTTACATTTTAAAAAACTAAATTTAAAGCGAGAAGGTGGGGATAATTTGAAAGAAGATTCTTTATTGAAAGTAAGCCTTGAGAGTTTGAAAATGAGAAGTAATATATTTTTTATCATTACATCTTTAAGTATCTTTTTAGGGTCCACTTATTATTACAATAAAAGATTTCCAAATCACAAATATCCTGAGTGGTTAGAATTTCTAAAGCTGATTGGATGAATAAAAGACAGAAAAACAGAAAATTAAAATAAATAAGTTATGGAGGAGCTAAAAATGAATATTAGAGAAAGTGAACTTCCGGGTATTGGTTATAAGTTTCAAATCGTTACGAAAGGTAACGAAAAGATGGTAATTGTCATTCATGATGACGGGCGTAGAGAAATGTATCATTTTGACTCAGACCATGAAGAAAGTATCTCAAGTATTTCACTGCGTGACTCAGAGGCAAGACAAATCGCGGCAATATTAGGTGGAATGGTATATAAGCCTAGGGCGTTAGAAAATGTTGAGATGGTTTTTGAAGGGTTAGCGATTGAGTGGTTCAAAGTGGAGAATACAGCTCCAGCAATCGGAAAAACAATTGGTGATCTTGAAATAAGAAAGACATATAGCGTAACGATAATCGCAGTTATGAAGAAGAACATGAAGAAGCTATTTAATCCAGGACCAGAAACAGTAATTGAAGAAGGAGATATGCTTGTAGTTTCAGGTGAGAGAGAAGAAATTAAAAAAATTATTAATGAATTACTTTCAAATAGGGGGACTGATTAGATGGATACGTTAATTTTTGAAGTTGGTACAGCTTTAGTTTTAGTGGCAGTTGCAGCAGTAATTGCTGGGAAATTTAAATTCTCAGTAATTCCTTTTCTAATCGTTCTTGGAATGTTAGTAGGACCGCATGCACCGACAATAGGTGTTATCGATTTCAAATTTATTGAAAGTGCAAGTGTAATTTCCTTCCTTGGACGGATTGGGGTTCTATTCCTTCTATTCTATCTAGGATTAGAATTTTCAATGAAAAAACTAATTAAATCTGGACGCTCTATTGCAATTGGCGGAACGATTTATATTTTAATTAACTTTTCACTTGGTTTGTTATACGGATTTATAATGGGATTCCCATTACTAGAAATCTTAATTATTGCGGGTATTATTACGATTTCTTCTAGCGCTATCGTTGCTAAAGTGTTAGTGGACTTAAGAAGAACTGGTAATAATGAAACCGAATTAATTTTAGGAATTATTATGTTTGAAGATATATTCCTTGCTGTATATTTATCAGTTGTTTCTGGTTTAGTACTAGGGGATCACGCTTCCTTCTTAGGTGCCCTTACTTCAATTGGAATTGCTTTAGGATATATGCTTCTATTCTTTATAGTAGCTAGAAAGGCTACGCCGTTATTAAATAAATTGCTCAATATTAGCTCAGATGAAATCTTTATTATTGTAGTATTTGCTTCTTTATTCTTCATTGCTGGTTTTTCAGAAACAATTCACGTTGCAGAAGCAATTGGAGCACTTCTTCTAGGATTAGTTTTCTCTGAGACAGAGCATAGTGACCGAATTGAACATCTTGTTGTTCCATTTAGAGACTTTTTCGGAGCTATTTTCTTCTTCAGCTTCGGGTTAAGTATTGATCCATTCTCATTAGGCGGAGCGATATGGTTAACGTTAGGCGCTGTCCTTCTTACGATAATCGGTAACTTTGTAGCAGGAATGATCGCGGGAAGACAAGCTGGATTATCTCATAAAGCATCAACAAATATCGGATTAACAATCGTTTCAAGAGGAGAGTTCTCCATCATTATGGCTAATATCGGTATCGCCGGTGGCTTAATGTCAGTACTGAAACCATTCTCAGCACTATACGTGCTTATACTATCCATTTTAGGCCCACTTCTGACAAAAGAGTCGAAGAATGTATATAAATTCTTAAATAAAATCTTTAAGTGGGATACGAAAGCTACAAAAATTTAAAATTTAGAAGAACCTATGCTGATATAGGTTCTTTTTATTGTCATTTTTTTAGGGTGAGAGAATACGTTTAATATTTACCATATTGTGGCATACATATAGAAAAAGGGTGCTTGGAAAGGGGAAAAAAGAGAAATGGAACTCCAGTTTCAAAATGTATATCAACAGGTAGAGAATTGGTATGTGTTGGATTCGGAGCTTCCTTGGGATGTCAAAAAGCTAAGAGAGGATTTATTTTCTCTTATTGAAGTATGTAAAACGCCCGTTATTTTTTGTGATACGTGTGATGCAAACGATGTGCTTCTATCATTAGGGGAAGAGGAAGAAGAGTTTCTATTCCCAGTAGGTGGTTTTTATCATAAAGAAAAACAATTAATTTTCGTTTGTATGTGGGAAGAGTATGAGCAAGTTCTCAAAACGCTACTGCATGAATTTCGCCATGCGATGCAGCATAAGAGAGATATATTGTATGTGGGAAGTGAACGGTACGAAGAGCGATGGATTGAAAAAGATGCGAGGAAGTTCGCGGAGAGGAAATTGGATGAATATAAGAGTAGAAAGTTAATGTAAAGCATAGTGGAGAAATAGCGCTGTGCTTTCCTTGTACTTATTAAAAATAAGTATTTGACTTTTATTAAGTTTAGTTCTAAACTAATGATATGAAACGAGTGAGGTGATGAAATGAAAACAGAAGATAGACTAGGGCTACTATTATGGTTTCGTTTGTCACGTTTTTATAATAAGAGTATTCGTGAGACGAATCAGCACTTAAAAAAATGGAATGTATCTGCCGCCCAGTTTGATGTGTTAGCTCAAGTTGGAGGACATGATCGTTTAACGCAGCAAGAACTTGGAAATAAGCTATTTGTTACGAAAGGAAATGTAACGCAGCTTTTAAATAAAATGGAGCAGCTTGAGTGGATTTTGCGTGAACAAGAGGGTACTACGAAATATATTTCTTTAACAGAAAAGGGAAGAGCTTTATATGAGGAAATCGTCCCACCTCAAGAAACGTTCCAAGCAGAGAAGTTTCATAATTTAAATATAGAGGAACAAAAGCAATTATTAAAACTACTAAAAAAGTTACAGTAAGAAAAAATTTTAGAATAAATCTCGAATTCGAGATAGTATGAGGTGAAGGATATGTTTAGAAAAGTTGATCATAAAAATATGGGCAGAGCAAATCATGGTTGGTTAAATACACATTTTCATTTTTCTTTTGCCAATTACTATAATCCAAATAATATGAACTTCGGAGCGTTACGTGTTATTAATGATGATCTAGTAGCGGCGCAAACTGGTTTTGATATGCATCCACATCGTGATATGGAGATTATTTCTTACGTTGTAGATGGTGCTTTAACACATGAAGACAGCATGGGAAATCGCGGAACGATTGAGCGTGGACATGTTCAATATATGAGTGCTGGTACGGGTGTATTTCATAGCGAGCATAATTTAGGCGATGAAACGCTGCGTTTATTACAAATTTGGATTTTACCAGACCGTGCAGATCATAAACCAAACTACGGTGAGTTTAAATTTGATTGGAGCGAGCGTGAAAATGAATGGTTCCATATGGTGTCTTCAGTAGAAGGAAATGCACCAATTCAAATTCACCAAGATGCGAATTTATATTCTTTATCATTAGAGGCTGGAAAAGAAATTCATTTTCCAGTGAAAGAAGGCCGTCAATTGTACCTTGTACAAATTGAAGGAAGCAGTGTAATAAATGGTGAAACATTTGTTATGCGGGATGCAGCAGAATCTGTAGGAGAAGATATTCACATTCAAGCGAAAGAGCAATCACACTATTTAGCAATTGAATTGAAAAAACAATAAAATGCGTAAAAAAAGAGGACATCCTATCGGATGTCCTCTTTTTTTAATTGGAATTGTCTGAAAAATGTTTCTCAAATTTTCGGTAGAGGTATGAGCTGCAAAAATCAGAATTGTATAAAAGTGTCAAAAATCTTTATGGGAATGGGGAATGTTATAGTGAAAAAGCAAGTCATTTCATCAGCATTAGCGTTAACTGTTATCGCCGGGGGATTTGGAGCGTTTGGGGCAACGACAACGAAAGCGGAAGAACAAAAAATTCAATATCATCAAGAATTTAAAACACCTGCATACATAGGTGAAGAATGGAAAGCACCGGAAGGACTAGATAAAAAAGAGACGGTCTTTCAATACTTAGAGAGTAAGAAAGATATGTTTAAATTAGCAGGAAATATTGAAAAGCATTTTAATATCGTTGGAGAAGAAAAAGACGCTGAATCTGATACGACACATGTGAAGCTAGTTGAGAAACATAATAACATCCCTGTGTACGGTTCTGATCAAACTGTTACACTTGATAAAGAGAACAATGTAAAAGCATTCTTCGGACAAGTTATTCCGAATTTAGATGATAAAAATATTCCTGCATCTGCAAGCATTAGTGCGGAACAAGCAGAAACAATTGCAAAGGCAGATATTGAGAAAGAAATTGGTAAAGTAAAGAGTTATGACGGTGTGAAAAAAGATTTATTTGTATATGAAAAGGACGGTAATTACTACCTTGCATACTTAGTTAAGGCATCGATTTCAAAACCAGCTCCAGGATATTGGCATTATTTTGTTGATGCAACGAATGGAAATGTTATTGAGAAATATAACGCTGTAGATAACATTACTGGATTTGGTTACGGAGTATTAGGTGCTAGACAATCATTTGAAATTGCTCAAGATACGAAAACAGGACAATTCAACTTGTTTGATGGTAAACGAGGACAAGGTGTTCACACATTTGATGCAGAAAATATGGACGAGAACTGGTTTAATTTATTCTCACAAATTCTTGGATATACAGGAGAAGAAGTTGAAAGTAAATCTAAGTTCTTCGAAGATAAAGCTGCAGTTGATGCGCATGTAAATGCAGGAAAAGTATATGATTACTACAAAAAGACATTTAATCGTAACTCTTTCGATGATAAAGGTGCGAAGCTTATTTCAACTGTTCACGTAGGGGAGAGCTGGAATAACGCAGCTTGGAATGGTGTGCAAATGATGTATGGTGATGGCGATGGAAAAACATTCATTCCATTATCTGCTGGACTTGATGTTATCGGTCACGAATTAACGCATGCTGTAACTGAACATACAGCAAACCTTGTTTACAAAAATGAGTCAGGGGCGTTAAATGAATCGTTATCTGATATTATGGGTGTTATGGTTGAGAAGAAGAGCTGGGATTTAGGTGCTGACATTTATACACCTGATAAACCTGGTGATGCGCTTCGCTCTCTTAAAGACCCAGCGTCTATTCCAAACCCATTAAAACCAAGTGAAGGTTACCCAGATCACTATAGTAAACGTTATACTGGAACAGCTGATAATGGCGGCGTTCATATTAACAGCAGTATTAACAATAAAGCTGCATACTTAGTATCTGAAGGCGGAGATCATTACGGCGTGAAAGTAACTGGAGTGGGCCGTGAAGCGACAGAAAAAATTTACTACCGTGCTCTTACGAAATATTTAACTGCAAACTCTGACTTCAAAATGATGCGTCAAGCTGCTCTTCAGTCAGCTGAAGATTTATATGGTAAAAACTCTAAAGCTGTACAAGCTGTAACGAAAGCTTATGATGCAGTAGGTGTAAAATAATAAGAGAAAAGACCTGACATCCTAGTCAGGTCTTTTCTTTATCCCACTATCCGCAAATGATGAAATTTTCACTTTATTTAGTCGCGAATACCTAATGCGATTTTCGCCATACGTGACATACGTTCTTTCGACCAGGGCGGATTCCAAACGACATTTACTTCTATTTCATTAACTTCAGGTACGTTCGTTGATAATACTTTTTTAACGTCTGATACGATTTGCCCAGCCATTGGACAACCGATAGAAGTCATAGTCATCGTAATGACAGCATTATTATTTTCATCTGCTGTAACATCATACACTAATCCAAGATTAACGATATCAACACCTAGTTCAGGGTCAATAACAGCTTCTAAATTGGCAAATAATTTATTTTCAAATGCTTCTTGTGACATAAGCAGCCCCTCCTACATTCTAATGATATCGATTCTCATTATAACGGAAATGAGCATAATGTGCAGGAAATGAGCTCAAAAAAATATCCCTCTTCGCAAGAGGGATATTTTTTGAACATCTATTCTGTTTTAAAATGAGATACGAGCTGATCTAACTCTTCAACTGTTTGTTTCATTTTTCTAGCAGTTACTGTCATCTCATTCATAACAATAACTTTCTGTTCAGCAGATTGTGCCGTTGCGGCAGTTTCGCTGGATACTTCAGTAGAGATAGAAGCGATGTTATTAAGTGAAGCATTCATTTCTTCAGCACTTGCAGCCATTTCTTCAGCAGTTGCTGATATATCTTGCATTTGAGTAGATACTTTATTTACTTGTTCCACAATTGTTGTGAAAGAAGTACCAGCTTCACGAATAACATTGATACCTTCAAATGCTTCAGAACGGCCTTGAGACATCATAGAGCTAGCAGTTTCTGTATCATTTTGAATTTGATGTAGTAATTGATTAATGTCTGTTGCAGCTGTTTTAGATTGTTCAGCAAGTTTTCGAACTTCGTCAGCTACGACAGCAAATCCTTTTCCTTGCTCGCCAGCACGAGCTGCCTCAATAGAAGCATTTAAAGCAAGTAAGTTTGTTTGCTCAGCAATATTAGAAATAGATTGTACAGCAGTATCAATATATTTCGTATGAGTGATTAGACGTTCAACCACTTCTGACGTAGCATTTACAGCTTCATGTATCGTTGTCATTTGTGAAACAGATTTTTGGATAACGGTATTTCCATCGCTAGCATGTTCAGATGTGGCAACAGCAAGTTCCGCTACAGATGAAGCAGATTCAGCAATACGCTGAACACTTACTGCCATATCATCCATTGCAGTTGAACTTTCTTCCATACTAGAAGTTTGTGATTGAATACTTGCATTTAAGTTGGACATCGAGCTTTGGACTCTTAATGTTGCCTCACGTGATGTATTCGTTTTTTCTAGCATATTTTCAGAAGCAGTTTGTACTTCCACAGATGTTTTTTGAACACGATTAATGATATGTTGTAGGTTTTCTAACATTTTATTAAATGATGCTGCGATAGCACCGATTTCATCGTTGCTATTTACCTGTAGACGTGCCGTTAAGTCACCTTCTTGAGAGGCTAATTCTTTTAGTTTCGTGTCAATTTGTTGAATTGGTTTCACCAGTTTACCAGAGAACCACCATGCAAGAATAATTGCAACGATAATACATACAACAAGTGATAAGAAAATAACATATTCGATTAAGAGTGCAGATTGATCAATTTTTTCAATAGATTGTTCACGTAATTTAGCTTGTTCATTACTGTAGTTTGTGAAGTCACCAATTACTTTATAGACAGTTCCGTTTTCTGAAGAAGCTACTTGTAAAGCTTCTTCCCATTTTTGTTCTTTTGCAAGAGTGAATACTTTTTCTTCAACGAACTTTCTCCAAGTAGACCCTAATTCCATTGTGCTTTTTACGGACGAAGAAAGATTTGGATTAGAAAGAAGTTTATCTTTTGAATCCTCAAGACGTTTACTCATCTCATTAAACTTGTCTAATTCGACTTGATCATGTTGTAGTAAATAACCTCTTAAAGCAGAGAGCTGTACTTGATAAGCGTCTCCACGTTCTTTCAATTCTGTTGCCAGTGGAGAAATTTCTTTTTGTAATGTTTCAGCTTTACGAGATTGATCAATAGCAAAAAATAAAATAAAAGCTAAGGCGATACCAAATAAAGCACAAATCGTTCCCATCATGAACATAAGTTTTTTTCTGATACTTACAAAATTCATATGATTAAAAGCCTCCTTTGTGAAATCTTAGTATTAGAATTAATAAATGTAAAAAATTGAAAGAAAGCTTTACTCCGGTTGGAATAAAGCTTTCTTATTTCCTTTAGGAATTATAGCAGACGGAATGAGAGATAGAAAGAGATATTTTAAAGTGAAAAAAGAGAGACTGTAAAACTTTCTTTCCTATACCTTTGAGCTCGTGTCATTTTCACTTTAAGCGTTTGTTTTGAAATGAGAGACGAGAACTTCAAGTTCTTGTACGATTGTTTTCATTTCAGATGATTTTTTAGCCACGATACTCATTTTGTTTACTTGATCACCAGCCGAATGTGCGGTTTGTGATGTTTCTGCAGCAACTTCGTTTGAAATAGAAGCGATATTATTTAAAGCTGCGTTCATTTCTTCAGAGCTTGCAGCCATCTCTTCAGCAGTTGCAGACATTTCTTGCATTTGCGTAGAGACTTTGTTAATGTGGTTAACAATTTCTGAGAATGAAGATCCGGCAGTACGAATAACAGTAATTCCTTCAGAAGCTTCTGCTTGACCTTGTGTCATCATGTCATTTGCTATTTTTGTATCGGCTTGAATTTGATGCAGTAAATGGTTAATGTCAGTTGCGGCTAGTTGAGATTGTTCAGCAAGTTTTCGAACTTCATCGGCAACAACAGCGAATCCTTTTCCGTGTTCACCAGCACGAGCTGCTTCAATAGAAGCATTTAAAGCGAGTAAATTTGTTTGGTCGGCGATATTCGAAATAGATTGAAGTGCAGTATCTATATGATTTGTATGTGTAATGAGTCGCTCAACTACTTGTGATGTAGCGTTAACAGCTTCGTTAATTGTATGCATTTGTGTAATAGATTTCTCAATGACTTTATTCCCATCATCTGCTTTTTCTGACGTTGTGACAGCTAAACTAGTAACAGAAGAGGCGGACTCAGCGATACGCTGAACACTCGTTGCCATGTCATCCATCGCGGTTGAACTTTCTTCAATGCTAGAAACTTGTGAACGAATATTGTGTTCAAGAGCATTCATAGTTTCTTGGGTTCTTGCGGTATTTTCCATAGAAGCGGTTGTTTCGATAAATACATTTTCGGAAGCTTCTTTTACACTTGTTGATGTTTGTTGAACTTGTTTTATTATATGCTGTAAGTTAGTGAGCATTTGATTAAAGGAATTTGCAATGTCACCAATTTCATCTTTACTTGTTACGTGTAATCTAGCCGTTAAATCTCCATCTTGAGAAGCTAATTCTTTTAACTTCTCATCAATTTGTCGAATTGGTTTAACGAGTTTACCAGAGAACCACCATGCTAATAAGATAGACGTTAATGTACATGCAATGAGTGAGAAGAAAATAATATATTGAATAAGTGATGAAGAAGACTCGACGTCAGCAATTAATGCGTCACGTTTCTCATTTTCTTCATTTGTATATTTATTAAAACGACCTAAAAGATCATTTACATAATCTGTTTGTGCTAAAGCAATTTTAGATGCTTCGTCCCATTTTCCTTCACGCGCAAGAGGGAGTACCTCATTATCTATGACGCTACGCCATTTTCCCCCCATTAAAATAGCTTCTTTCATTCCTTCTGGGAGCTTCTTGTCACTTGTTACTTTCTCTCTAGTATCAGCTAATTTTTTCCCTTCTCGGTTGAACTTATCTAATCCTTTTTGATCATGTGATAGTAAATATTCTTGTAAACCAGCAACTTGTGCTTGGAACCAATCGCCACGTTCTTTTAAAATCGTCGCTCTTTTTGATACATCATTTTTTAACGTTTCGATTTCACTTGCTTGATTCATGGCGAATGAAAGAATAACAATAAGAGCAATGCTAAATAAAGAAGAAATGCTTAAGAGTGTGAACAGTAGTTTTTTTCGAATACTAACATATTTCATCGTTACCCCTACCCTCATTTAAACTATTTATTATGATTTATAGATTTTTAAAACGAAATTAATAAAAACATTATTATGAAGTTATTAATCTGTTCAATGAAAATTATAGCAGATAATGGAAGGAGTCAGATTGGTATTAGAAAAAGTTCTTAAAATGTATACATTTGCATATCATAAAATTCATAAATAAATATTAGAAATGCTATTGAAATTTGAAATGACATCATGTATACTTCTAATTAGTTGATAACGATTATCAATATCAACTAAAAACATTACTCTTCGTTATGTTGGTCATACCCCTTTTTGACGACGTAAGTCAGAGACGAAATGTTGAAATATCTTGTGTCCTATTCTACAGAATTATGGTAATCTCCAACCTCAACTTATATGCGTGAGCATGCAAAAAGGATCCTATCCGTGAAGGGATCCTTTTTTGCATGCTGTCGCAATTATTGTATATAGACCAGGGATACGTTCTTCGATTCCTTCTGGTGCAGTAGAAGGGAAGACCCATCTTTGATGGGGCCCATGTTCTTCAACTAGTTTTTCAATTTTAAAACGTTCTTCCGCAAGTGTTGTAATGATTTCTCCTAGCGTCCAGCGACGGATGGTTGTTTTAGGTAACGATTCTTTCTGTGGTTCTGTAAGAAGGATGCTATAAGCAACATCATCTTCAATTAATTCTTCATCAAAATAATTTCCATTGGCCTGAAATGATGGGTGGTTGACTCCTAATAATTTCGTGTAAACAGGATGATAGTCACGAAGGATAAGCATTCCATCTCGCTTAAGTAAAGTAGCAATTTTTTGAAAGAGTGGTTTTAAATCTAGAAAGTAATGAAGTACACCAAGCTCCAGCAATACGATATCAAATGATTTGGAGAGATTTACATCTAGTACATCAGAAACGATGTAATGAATAGAGACGTCTGCGGCGGCAGCAAGTTCATTTGCATATTTTGCATTACTCGCTGAAATATCAACAACTGTTACGTCAGCTCCTAAAAGGGCGAGAGCAACACCTTTATTTCCTTTTGAGCCGAGTAAATTAATAATACATTTTCCTTTTGGAGATTGTATGTAAGGTAAATAATGTGCTACCTCGCGCGTGGGATCTTCCATAATTTTTTTCGCATAACCCTCCGGCGCCCCATGGCGATTCGTCCAAGCTTCATAGGCAGCTGCATTCCAGCTTTTTTCATTTATAGTGCTTAGTTGTTTTTGGTTCAATGTTATCACTCCTTTTGTGAACGTATAGGTATTCGGTGAGAGGATGGGATTTCCTTTTCTTTCTGGATAAAAGTTTGATTTTTCTGTGATTAAGTCGTACAATACTTGTTATACGTAAAAGCGTTGAAAAGGAAAAGTAGGATGAACACATTCTTTCCAGAGAGCTTCGGTAGCTGAGAAGAAGCAAGAATATTCATTTGAACAATGGCCTTTGAGCTTCGTCCTGAACTTATCAAATGATAATAGTAGGCGGCGACGAGAGTTGGTACTCGTTATCAAAACCACAGTATAAGAGCATAGAGCTCCGTACTTGTTAAGGCTAATTATGTGAGTAATTAGCGAAATAAGGTGGTACCGCGACTGTTTATAAAGCCCCGCCCTTATCTTTTTTAAGATAAGGGCGGGGCTTTTTATATTTTAAAGGAGGAATATAAGATGAGTATTTTTATTGGAGGCGCTTGGCCGTATGCAAATGGTTCGTTACACCTTGGCCATATTGCAAGTTTATTACCAGGAGATATTTTAGCGCGTTATTATAGGGCAAAAGGTGAGAATGTGTTGTATGTTTCAGGGAGTGATTGTAATGGAACACCGATTGCAATTAGGGCAAAACAAGAAGGTGTGACAGCGAAAGAAATTGCTAATAAGTATCATGAAGAATTCCAGAGATGTTTTCATGACCTAGGTTTTACCTATGATTGCTATACACATACCGCTAGCGAGCATCATCATGAAACGGTTCAAAATGTTTTTTTACGTTTATTAGAAGAAGGCTATATTTATAAAAAAACAGTGGAACAAGCATATTGTGAAACGTGTACGCAATTTTTACCGGATCGTTATGTAGAAGGAATATGTCCGCATTGTCATGAAGCAGCAAGAGGAGATCAATGCGATGCGTGTTCAGCTATTTTAGATCCACTCGATTTGTTAGAAAAGAAATGTAAGTTATGTGGTAGTGCACCATCTGTACAGGAAACAGAGCATTTCTATTTCGCGTTGCATACATTTCAGGAGCAAATTAAAAGGGCTGTAGAAATTGCCAAACAAACAGGGACATGGCGCGACAATGCGATTCAACTAACAGAGAGATATGTAAAGGAAGGATTACTAGATAGGGCCGTATCACGTGATTTACCAATTGGGGTACCAATTCCAGTAGAAGGGTATGAAGATAAGAAAATTTACGTATGGATTGAAGCAGTGACAGGCTATTATTCAGCGAGTAAACATTGGGCTGAAAAAACAGGGAAAGATGATCAAGAGTTTTGGGATAGCGAAGCGAAAACATATTATGTGCACGGAAAGGATAATATTCCGTTTCATTCCGTCATTTGGCCAGCGGTATTACTTGGAATAGGGGAAGGAGCAAGCCCGCGTCATATCGTTTCGAATGAATATTTAACAGTTGAAAAAAGAAAATTATCTACAAGTAAAAACTGGGCAGTATGGGTGCCTGACATATTAGAACGCTATGATCCAGATTCTATTCGTTACTTTTTAACCGTCAATGCACCAGAAAATCGCGATACTGATTTTTCATGGCGGGAATTTATTTACAGTCATAATAGTGAATTATTAGGTGCATACGGGAACTTTGTGAACCGGACATTAAAGTTTATTGAAAAATATTATGGTGGTATCGTGCCGAAGGGAAGTATTGAGGTAGAGCTGAAAGATAAAGTAGAAGGATTATATAAATATGTAGGAGAGGCGATTGAGCAAACTCAATTTAAGGTGGCGTTAGAGACAATATTTGATGCAGTCCGTTTTGCAAATAAATATTTTGATGAAAAGCAGCCTTGGAAACAACGAGAAGATGATCCAGTTTCGTGTGAAGAAATGATTTATAACTGTGTGTATCTTATCGCTAATTTTGCAAATCTCCTTGAACCGTTTTTACCATTTTCAAGTGAAAGGGTTAGAAACAAATTATCGATTGTGAAACGAAATTGGGAACCTCAAAATACGTTGCCAAGTAGAATTGATAGCGTGCAGCCATTATTTGAGCGAATCGATGTAAAACAAATTGAACATGAGATAGAGAAGCTGTATGGAGCGGTAACGTGAAATATAGAAAAAGACCTTTCAAGTAAATGAAAGGTCTTTTGTTATGCAGTATGATTCTCTTTCTTATCTTTCAAAAAGAAAAGTACAGCAAGGATTACAAGAATAATAGCTGCAATATCATACGTTATTTTAAATGTAGTATTAAAGTTTAAGTACTCTACGAAAGGAGTTTTCACTGCTCCTGCATATATACAAACGGGAATGAGAAGTAAATCGTAAAATTTCTTTTCTTTCATATATCTTATTAGGAAGAAGATACACATAATAGCAAAAAATACGATGCTTAAAATAGTCATTTATACCTCCAGATAAATTCTGCATTTTTTTCAAGCGCTATGCACGCGATTATGTTTCCTTGCTTTCCTAGCTGTAAGCAGCTGGGGAGTGAAAATCCCAATCAATATAAAAATAATTCCAATCCACTGCATGAATGTTACGACTTCATGTACAAGTGTAATAGAAGCGATAATAGCAGTTGGTAATTCAGCTGCACCTAATATTGTACCGAGTCCTGTTCCAACCTTTGGTACACCGATTGAAAAACAAATGACAGGTACAACAACGCCGAATAATCCGAGGAAGAAAGCATATTTCCATAGACCGGCTTGCAGGGCACCATCTGTTAAAAAGGTTGGCGGGAAGAATAGACATACAATAAGAGTCGCACTTGTTGTCATAAGAAAGCTTTTCGTATAAGGCGGAACATCGGTAGCAACGCGTCCGCTTGCAAAAACATAGAATGAAAAAGAGACGGCAGCTAATAGTCCAAATATAATCCCTTTCGTAGAAAAACTTTGTCCGAGGCCTTCAAATACACCACCTGCAAACAATGTACCAGCAAATAAAATAAGGATAGATATGATCTTATCGCGGCTTGGAAATGTTCGATTTGCAATGGCTTCGATAATGACACCAATCCAAGTGAACTGAAAGAGTAGGACGACAGCGATAGATGCGGGTAGTTCTTCTACAGAAATAGCGTAGAAAATCCCCGTCATACTCATTGTTGTTCCGACGGTTAGTAATGAAAAGAATTGTTTTTTTGTTACTTTATGACGTGAAAAGAAAAGAACGAGTAGAAGAAGTCCAATCCATCCGAAGACATATTGTCCTCCTAATAGTTGATGTGCTGAAAATCCATTTAGGAATCCGAGTTTGAAAATAGTTGAAAGTATGCCGTAGCTGCAAGCACCAAATAAAACGAGCAAGGAATATTTAAACTTCTCCATAAAAAATCCTCCTTTTAAGTAATAAAAAACGCCCGCTATCCAAATAAGGATAACGGGCGAACGAAACAGAGTAAGATACTCTACAAAATTCCGCCACTCACACATGAAGTATGAGTTTGGGGTATGTAATTATAGTGAATGTTACATTGCTTTTGGGAATACAATGGAGCATTTTACACCTTGAGCTGTGTTTTGTATCCCATAAGGAAACTGATGTTTATCTAATATTTGTTTCACGATATATAATCCAAGACCACTACCTTGTACTAAACCATGTTTGCCAGGGTTTGCGCGATAGAAAGGCTCAAATAAATGAGCAAGTTTATCTTCATCAATTTGCGAACCTGTATTTAATACTTCTAATGCATAACCGTTTGGTTTTTCATAAAGTTTTACATATACATGCTGATGGTCAATTGTGTAATGAATTGCATTTGAAATGATGTTAAAAATAGCAGTTTGAATAAATGTAGGATCAGCTAAAACCTGTACATCTTGTTTAATGTTAGATTGAACATTTAATTGCTTTACAGATACGAAATAATCTACCTTCTTCATAACGTCCTCAATAATGTTAGTTAATGAGATAACTTTTAAATCTGGTTTAAATTGAGGGTTCTGTATTTTGGATAATTCCGACATTTTTTCCGTTAATATGTTAATGTCTTGCATCATTTCATAGGAACGTTTTAAATATTTATCTCTATCTTTATAAGCTCCAATCCCGTGAATCATGCCATCTAGCTGTCCCATAACGGCTGCGATTGGTGTTTTTAATTCATGGGATACCATAGACATAAATTCTTTACGAGATTGCTCTAATTGTTTTTCCTTTTTGAGCTCATTTCTTAAATCTTGATTGCTTGCATGTAAATTCTTCACAATATTTGGTACTTGTGAAGCGGCTACTTGCAAATTAAAATCTGTTTGATCTGTATTTTTGTTAAGTAGCTTTTTATCTGAGAAATCAAGGTTCATAATATCTTTTAAAGCATCGCTCATATATTGAAAAGGTTTGGCAATTAGTTTTGTATAAATTAAAGATCCGAGTAGTGATAATGCAAGCATTGTCGCGCCAATATGTGGAGCTAATTGCTGCAACGCATCTGCTAACTTTGGATTATCATTTGTATCATTTGTTTTACTTGCTGCATTTTGTGTATGTAAGGCATCATTATTAGCAGCTTTCTTTTCTGCTTCTATAGGCAGATTAGAAGTGCTATTTTTCCCCGAAAGATTTTGTGTATGTTCTTTTGCCTTTGCAGTTTGGCTAGGCTGCAAAAGGTGATTGATAGCCGTAGAAAGAGATTTATAATCTATAATAGAAGATTGGAAATTAGAAATGCTCCCCTTTGATACAGCTTTATTTTGCGTCGTTTTACTTTCGTCGTTTTGCTTATCTGAATCGGCCTGTTCTGTAGTCGGCGTTCCATTTTCTTTTGCAAAACGTTCTTTATCGTAGTTTGAAGCTAGAAAGTAAATCATTTGATAAAGACAAAGTGATAAAAGAATACAAAATAATAAGGTTTTGATGAAAATATTTTTGGTGATGTTGTCTTTGCTACGATTCGATTTTGTAGCCAATGCCTTTCACCGTTTTAATATAAGGAATTCCTAATTTTTTTCTTAAGTTTTTAATATGTGTATCTATAACTCTTACATCACCATAATGTTCATAGCCCCATACCTTATTCAACAAATCACTTCTTGATAATACTTTTCCTCGATTTTGCAGTAAAGTATAAATAATTTCAAATTCTTTTGTTGTCAATTCAATTTGATTACCATGAACATAAGCTGCATATGCTGTAGAGTTTAACATCAATTCATGGAATTGTAGTATAGTTGCAGCTTCTGCTTCCTTCGTTGCTGCCCTTCTTAATACAGCCTCTACACGCTTAATAAATACAGTGTAATGGAACGGTTTCGTAATATAGTCATCAATACCTAATTCAAATCCTTTAATTTCACTTTCTTCATTATGTAAGCCTGTTAACATAATGATTGGTACATCAGATTGTCCTCGCATAATTTTACAAATACTATAGCCATCTATATCTGGTAACATTACATCGAGGAGGACAAGATCGTATGAATTTTTTTGGAAAAGAAGAATACCTTCTGTTCCAGCACCAACTACATCAACGGTAAAGTTTTGTGCCATTAGAAATTCACGAATAAGTTCTTGTATATCTGGGTTGTCTTCAATCACCAGTATATGCGTCATAGTAACACCTCCTAAATAACGCTTTTTACTGCAATATTCGAATTCATCATTTTTCGAGTGACTCAGATTGTTTATACATATAATAAGCCCCCGCTATAAAATAATCATGAAGGTAGCAAGGGGAATAGTTTAGTGTTACTGAATAGTTCAGAATTACAGTAGTTCTATTATAGTATGTATTATAAAATTTATAAAATATTATAACTGTATAATTTTAATATCTACGTTTATCAATGTTTAGACATTAGCTAATCAAATCTATTCCTATTATATATGTAAATACAGTTGTTTTGCTACTGTAAATGAATAAATAAAATAAGCCAAGACATAAAATTCTTGGCTACACATAAATCTTGTTTTTAGGCTATTTTACAGTGACGGTAGCTTGCTGCTGAACGCGCTCAAATAACCAGTGTATATCATTGTTATACATACGAATACAACCAAGTGTTGTCCATTTGCCGATTGCTTGATTATTGTTAGTTCCGTGAATCGCATAAGTTGTTCCGTAAGTTCCTGCCATATTTAATCCAAGCCAACGGTCACCAAGTGGATTACGTGGATCGCCGCCTTTAATTTTGCCTGTATAATAAGGGCGGTTTTTAATTTTATTTACGATTTGAAAAGTGCCTTTAGGTGTAGGTGTTGCTGCTTTTCCAGTAGCGACAGTAAAACTTTTTATAAATTTTCCATCCTGATAATAATCCATTTTATTTAACTGAGTATCTACGATTAATTGATCTTTCGTTGTAGCTGCCTCTGTGCTAGCGAATGGAAGAGTTAAAAATCCTAATGATAATAGTGCGCTTAATAATAATTTTTTCATTGTTATTCTCCTTTTACTATCGTAATAGTCTTACATACAATGAAGTTGTAATCCTCGTAATGCTTTATTTACATTTTCATCTAATGTTTCAAAGAATGTAGTGATTTTGCTGTTATGTTTGTTGTTATCAATAAGTAATCTTTCATTTAATAAAAGCTCACCACGTAGTCCAAAACTTTGAACTTGAATATTTAGCTCATCTTCATTTTCAGAAATGATTGGTAAGAAATAGTGAAAAGCTTTTGTTGGAATGATGTAGCTTTTGCCAATCATGCTTTCTTGATTTGAATTAATCCATTTTTTCGTGACAATTTTAATATTCTTTTTTGAAACGATAAAAGATAGTGTTGTAGATTTTGTTAAACTTACGTCAAATTCACTTGTTTCACATATTTGTAAATTAAAAACGGTTTCATTTTGATGAGATTCAACATTTGTATTAATAAAATCGTGCATTTTATATGCTTCCATTTCGTATTCACCCTTTTTTCAATTTCGAAAAACGACTTATATTTATTCAAATTAATGCTTAGTCATATATTGGTTAAATTTTTCAACAAATTCCGATATAATCTTACAATACGTATATGAAGCTAATATGAAGTTAGCATGAGTTTGTGATGGTTTTTTATTGAGAACAAAATAAGAGAGGTTTTTTAGTGCTAAAAAATGGATGAAATCTGCATGTTATTAATGTACCTTTTCGCTATTTCGACTTAAAAAATGATTTTTACTATTTAATAAAGAACGAAAATCATTAGTGTGACCCTTACAAAAATGTAATAAAAATGTAAGCTATTGTGATAGTTATTTCGACAATTTTTTTATACAATAATAGTAAGAAGTTGTACGTGACTGAAAGGAGAGATGACATGGAATGGATTCATGAATTATTTCAGCAATACGGGTACTATGTTGTACTTGTCGGCTTGCTGTTAGAATATATTGCACTTCCGTTTCCGGGAGAGCCAACATTAGCATATGCGGGATTTTTAGCACATAAGGGTGATTTAAGTTTACCGATTTTAATTATTCTATCCTTTATTGGGACAAGTGTAGGAATGACGATTCAATACTTTTTAGGAAATAAATTAGGTATGCCTTTCATTCAAAAGTATGGAAAATACGTATTTTTAACACAAAGAAAAATTGACTTAACGAGAATGTGGTTTGATAAGTATGGGTACTTCTTAATTTTTATTGGTTTCTTTATTCCTGGTGTACGTCATTTCACAGGATACTTTGCAGGAATTATTAACTTACCATTCCGTCGTTTTGCCATTACAATTTACTCAGGTGCTCTATTTTGGGTATCATTCTTCTTAATTGGTGGTTACTGGTTAGGTGGCAACTTACATGATATTTTTGGGGCGCTAGAAGGTCACATCGGTAAAATCATTTTTGGGGTGATTGTGATTGTAGCGGTTACGTTAGGTATTCGTTTCCGTAAGCAGTTAAAACGAGTATTACTACAAAACGCAAGTTAATATGAAATCCATTCTATGTCAAAATTTTGAAAGGCAGTGCAGACGCACTGCCTTTTTTATTTTATGTTCCAGTTTATTTTTAATTTTCCTTTTAACTGGTGTCCGCTAACTATAATGTAGTAAGTTCCGGTCTTAATTGCTGCGAAATGGTATGTATTAGGGCCGACTGAAGCTAAATAATTTTCTTCCTCTTGAAACTCACTAGCCATTTTTACGTCTCCCATGTAGCCATCTGGATTTTCAGCTTGTGATTCAATGGTGAATTCTAATATGTCACCTCGTTTTAGCTCAATGGGGACTTTATGTTCACCACTAAAATGTTGAAAAGATGCTTCGAAAGAGTTATCTGTTATTGTTTCGACCCATTGCTCTTTTGATGTTCCAACCTTTTCTAAATCAATAAAGTTGATTGTGATAAATATAATAAGCATAATGCCTGGGACGACATATTGTATCCACTTAAATTTTGTTGCTATAACTATACATAAATAGAAAAAAAGAGAACATAATGCTCCAATTGATCCGAGGTACAAGAACTGTGTTAGACTAGCTTCTTTAAATATTAGGAAGGGAAGAAAAAATAAATAGCCGCAAAAAATATAAAGGAATAATGTCTTTAGTCTTGTATGTGTTTTTAATTTCAATTTATCGATGCAAATAGAACAAAAAATTGCATATGCAGCAAGAATAGGAACGAAGGGAACATATAGTAGTTCGCGTAATCCAGTTAAGAAACTATATAGTGTTGGTTGACTAGTTGTTAAGAGAAGCGTGCTAATAAGTAATAATAACAAGAAAGCTGCTGTAAGCTTAGTAAGAATGTAAGAAAAGGTAGATGTTTTCTTCATATGGAATCTCCTTTGTTTAATATTTCACATTCATTATATAGGTTATTTCTATCATAAGATATCCTTATTTTTGTCAATTATCATAGTCGTAATGACAATTATAATTGACAAAAATAAGGATATTATTTACAATTTTAATTAAATAAATGAAAAAGAGGGAAGACATGAAGCTTCAAAATCGAGTGAGGGAATTGCGAGCAAAGCATCGTTTATCACAAGGGGATTTAGGGAAAGCGATTGGATCATCGCGGCAAACGATTAGTTTAATCGAGCGTGGGGATTATGCGCCATCTATCGTATTGTCGTTAAAAATCGCAAAAATTTTCAACGTATCGGTGGAGGAAATATTTACGTTAGTAGAGGGGGAAGAGGACGATGAAGAGTAAGCAAAAAAAACAATTTGATTCTGTAGGGAAAATAGCATTAAGTATGCTGGGTGGTTTTTTAACGTCTTATATAGCTTTAAATTTACTCTCGGATGAACCGAGAAAATTATCATCCAATACATTTATAGGTATATGTACTATTTTTGGAATCTTAATGATGTACTACACTTGGAAGAATACACGTATGTTAGCAGAGGCACGCGATGAAGAAGAGAGCGTGCAAGGCAGAAAATTAGGCATTATAAGTATATATTTACGTGTAGGTGATATAGTTACGCAGGCATGGTTTGTATATGCAGTTATTACATGTAGACGTGCACTGTTGCAAGATACAAATGTTTCATTTGCGGTGTGGAATTTAGTAGCTTCTATTGCTTGTTTAACTACTGTAGTAATTATCGGACTCATAACAAAAAATCGTTATAATAAGCTATATCCTGAACAAGGTGTAACATATATGGAATCTATGAAAATGTGGACGAAAAACGCAGATGAAGGATTAAAGCACATTGTGCATGAGGCTGGATATAAAGCATATGAATTTACGAATACAATATTGGCATATGTATGGTGGGCTGCTGTTATATATACAGCTGCTAGTGATATCGATTTTGTGTTAATTGGTTTAATCTCATTTATTTGGATATTGCATCTCGGGAAGTTCATGTACGAAATGCAGAGAAAAATGATTTATTAAGGGGAGAAAAAGGTGGATATTTTAAGAAGGCCAGCTGGCTCAATGACAGTGGCGCTAATTCTGTCCATTTTATACGGAGTAATCCGAACTGGGAAATTAGAAGTAATTTTGAACCTGTGGGCAATAGTTGGGATTGCATTGTTAGTGTTAGCCATTCATGAGCTAGGGCATGTAGTATTTGGTGTAATAGGTGGTTTGACATTTAAATTTATAACAGTAGGACCCATTACTATTCAAAAAGAAAAAGGAAAATTACGCATTCGAGAAAATAAATTATGGGCGTACTTTGGAGGCGTTGCAACATTAGTACCACCTTCTATAGAGACACCGAATCTTTCGAAAAAATGGGCTTGGCTCACTTTAGGTGGACCGATTACGAATTTACTATTTGGTATTACTTTTGGTTACATATACATGGTAAGTTATTATCAATATCTTTTATATTTTTCCTTTTTCCATTTTGCAATCTTTGCGGTTACAATTGTGCCGATAAAAGGAACGCTTATGAGTGATGGGATGCAATTTCTTATTTTAATTAAAGATGATGAAAGAGCTAGAAATCATTTATATGAGATTCAAATATCGAGTGAGTTATTTAGTTATAAAAGACCGAAAGATTGGGATGAAAGATTAGTAGAACTTAGTGAGGAGAAAATAAAAGAGAATAAAGAGATAAGAGAGATAATGAGTAGACTTATGCTTGTCTTTTTTGCTCGTGCAGATCAAGAGGGAATGGAAAGAGCGATACCGCATATAGAACGAATTGTTCAACTACCTGTAACGAAAGAAAATAAGTTTTTCGTTAGTAGTTTTCATAGTTGGTACCTTTTATATAAAGCACTTTATGAGATGGATAGTCTTTCTTTGCAAGAAGCAAAGGAACATGCAAAGGCCATTACAAAAATGGATCTAAACGGATATTACCGTACAAAAGGAATTATTAAATATTTAGAGGGCGATATGGAAGCATCCCGTACTTATATGAGGAAAGCTGATAAAGAATTAAAGAGCGCCGAGAAGAGTGAAATGGGATATTTACAATTAGAGAGAGAATGGTTTGAGCAGCTAAAGAAGAGGGTATCTTACGATGGGTGAGGTATCCTCTTTTTTCTATGTCATCTTATGTCGTTCCATAAACAGCCTAGGGCGAGTAAAATAAGATAAGAAGAGCGCAGCTTGGAGGAAGTAAATATGGAAATTTTATCAATTATTTTGATAGTCTTGCTCATTTATGTTGTTTTTAAAGTGGCATATGTAGCATTAAAGATACTCGCGATCCTATTAATTATCTTTTTAATCGTAGAGTTCGGCAGTAAGTTGCTTGGGGGATAGGGTATGTTGTACGTTTCGAGTGTCGAAGATTGTCGTTAAAACGATATTTTGTGCCGAATCGTTGATATAAGTGGAGAAACGATCGATATATTTGAAAAATCGTTGATATATTTAAGTGAATACGAAGTGGGGTATGTGGAAAAGAAGTTGCCGTTGGGTAGCTTCTTTTTATTGTGGTGACGGGGTATAGAGCATAAATAGGTTGCCGAAAATTGTCGGTAAGTCGATATAATGTGTCGAACCGTCGATATAATGAAAAAATCGCTGATATAAGTGGAGAAATCGCCGATATATTTGGAGAATCGCTGATATATTACGGTAGATACTAACCGGGGTATGCAAACCAACATAAAAAAGCTGGAAGAATTCCTTCCAGCTTAAGAGTTACTTTCAATTTGGCGACCGCTATCTTCTTCATTGTCTTGTAATAGGTTGAATACGTCTGCTAAGCAGAATGCAATGAACCAAGTCCATAGACCGTGGAAGAAAGCTGAGCTTAATTGAAGTGGTAATGTATAGTTTGTCATTGAGTAGGAAATACATCCACCAACGATTCCAATCATTGTTAATAACATTGTTTTTTGAGCATTTTCTTCTGGATTGAAGAGGAAGTAAATGTATCCGCCTAAAATTGAAGCGCTTACAAGTGTTTCGATTCCATTAAAAATGATATTCTCTCCAAGCTGAGTGTTTGTCCAGAAGCAGATTGTTCCGCCGATAATAGCAAACAGGACAGCTATTGTATATCGTATATATTGATTCATATGTTCATCTCCCTATGTAATAAGATGATTTGGAAGTCAAAAAGGTAGGTATAGTATATTGAAGTGAGTTTTAATTGTACGTATCTTTTTATAAAAAGATCATTGAAGAGTAACTAAGATGATCGGTTGTTTAAACCGTTACGTGTATGGTGTCTGAAATATACCCGACTGCTCGTTTCTTTTTGCTTGTAAAATAAGAGAAACTTCCAAGTCTATATACTCTTTTTTTGTGAGTCTGCTTTCATTATAACACATTTAGGGACATAATGATAGAATTATCTGATTTTGTAATAAGTGTAAAAAATAAAAAGCGCAAGGAAATACCATTAACGGTGCAGTTTAGTGGAAGAAGGACTTTAATTTATTATGATGAAATATGTAATCAAAGTGAGATCTAAGAATGAGGCTTAAATACTATAAAAAATGTTTTATAGCATGAATGTAAGGGAGGAGAGCTAACTTGGAGTTCACAACAGAAAGATTAATAATTAGACCTTTTAAGAGTACTGATTTACAGGATGTATTTGCTATTTATAATAGTGATGATACATGTAAGTTCCTATTACATAATAAGTGGACTCATGAAGACATGCAGAAAAGATTTAATAAGAAGCTAGCAAATAATGTACTTACTAAAGAATCAATATTAAGTTTGGCAGTTATATATAAGGCTAAAGTAGTTGGTGATTTATCCGTATGGTACACAAATATGAAAGACACTGTTGAGATTGGTTATAGTTTTTCAAATGAAGTAGCTGGGAGAGGTTTGGCAACAGAAGCAGTAAGTAGTTTAGTATTGAAATTATTTAATGAATGTAATGTACATCGTATACAGGCTAATCTTGATGCACGTAATACAGCTTCACAAAAATTGTGTGAACGAATAGGCATGAGAAAGGAAGCACATTTCATACAAGATTTTTGGAATAAAAATGAATGGACAGATAGTATTGTATATGGAATGCTATCCTCCGATTTGTAGTAATAAACTTAGTGATTTTATTATGCTAAAAGGTGCGTTAGTTGAATAACAAAGGGCATAACATATTATATATGACTAATATGTTATGCCCTTTAATTTATTACCCTTTTTTATATACGTTTGAAACGGCCGACAATTTCAACTGTTTCAGTAATGTTCATAAATGCTTTGTTATCCACTTGACGGATAATACGTTTCATTTCGCCTAACTCATAGCGAGTCACGACAGTGTAAATCATTTTTTTCTTATGGTTTGTATAGCCGCCGACAGCGTCTACCATTGTCACCCCGCGTATACCGTGATGTAGTAGTGCGCTTTTTATTTCCTCGCCTTTTTCTGTAATAGTCATTATCGTTAATTTAATATGTTTCGTATGCACAGCGTCGATAACTTTGCTGACTACAAATCGACTAATTAACGTATAAAGTGTAATATCCCAACCGAAAATAAAACCTGCTGCTACAAGTAAGATTAAGTTGAATACAAATATGATTGCTCCAATTGAAACATCTCGATATTTCGCTACAATCAATCCAACAACATCAAAACCACCTGTTGAAGAAGCAAATCGGAATATAATTCCTGAAGCTGCTCCGCAGATAACACCACCGAATACAGAAGAAAGTAAAATATCGTCTGAAACTTGGTGTACCGGGATAATGTTCATCGCTAACGATGATACAGCTACAAAGTACGCTGTTAAAAAGGTTGTCTTCTTGCCTAAGTAAAAGTGACTTAAAATAAGAAGAGGAATGTTTAGTAAAAAGATAAGTGCACCGATATTGTAGTGCATTAAATAACCGATAATCATCCCTACACCAGCGAACCCACCGCTAATCATATTATGCGGGATAAAAAACATATTCATAGAAATTGCATACAAAATAGAAGCTATAAAAATAACAACCAACTGTATTATAAATTCTAAGTGAAATGTTTTCGCTGCTGGGAAGGATAAAAAGGCGGTGTCGGGAACGTAATCGGCGTCTCCTAGTTGACCCATAGTATGTTTCATCTCCATATTCATTTTTGATTACAAGAAGAGAATAAAGGTTTTTTCAAAAACTGGCAATAGTTTTATTATAATGCAAAAATTTTATAAATTTCTAATAAATCAAGCCTATTCATTGATGTGTGTGAATATACTAAAGAAAGCGAATACAATGTTTCTTAATTATTATTTTCTTGAGAAAATATGCAAAATGCTTTTTTTGAAAATAAAAGGAAATAGAGAATGTTTGCCGAATGTGCTAAAATGACCTTATTAAGGATGTGAAGCGATGGAATTTTTATTGCAGGATGCAATTCTATATATATCGTTTGTAACGACAGCACTTTGTTTATTAGAAGTTTTCTTCCTTACTAATGTTTCTCGCTTTGTGCGTCAACAAGCATCAAGCGGTAGACAAAGAGCTTTTGCGTTAGTTGATACATGTGAAGATAGTGCGGGAAATGTACCGCTATTTTCTATTTTTTATAAATATGGAATGATACGTTCTGTACGCAGACAAGAATCAAGTGAAGAGAATGACGAGGTCGGTCCGTATACACCAATGTTTCGCTAAATAATTACGAAACATTGGAGGAATGAACATGTTAAAATCATACCGAGCTGTGCTCGTTAGTTTATCATTATTACTTGTTTTTGTTTTATCTGGTTGCAGTAATGCGGCCCCAATTGATGCACATAGTACTGGGATTTGGGATCATTATTTTGTATATCCAATCTCGTTTATGATTCAATTTGTTGCGCATCATATATCTGGAGCTAGCTTTGGGATTGCCATCATTATTATGACGCTCGTTATTCGTTCAGCCATGATTCCATTAGCTGTTTCGCAATATCGCAGCCAAGCGAAAATGAAGAAAATGCAACCTGAATTGCAGAAGCTAAAGAAAAAATACGGTGATGTAAGTAAAGATCTTGAAAAACAAAAACAGTATCAAAAAGAAATGTCAGAACTAATGAAATCAGGCGGTTGGAATCCACTTGCTGGTTGCTGGCCAATTTTTATACAAATGCCGATTTTCTCTGCTTTGTATTATGCGATTAGCCGAACAGAAGAGATTCGCACATCTTCGTTTTTATGGGTGAACTTAGGACATGCAGATCCATATCATATATTACCGATTATTGCAGCGTTAACGACATTTATTCAAATGAAAGTTTTCCAATCTAATATTACACCTGGAGAACAAGTACAGATGCTAAAGATGCAGCAAATTATGATGCCGGCAATGATTCTATTTATGGGGTTTGCGGCGCCATCAGGACTTGTATTGTACTGGATAACAGGTAACTTATTTACAATGACACAAACAATTGTATTAAGAAAAATAATGGAACGTGAAGAGTTACAATTACAAAAAGCATAGAGAAACACCGCTCATCACGAGCGGTGTTTTTTATTTGAATCGTTAAGGAAATTTTAAGGAACCAACATTACTATAGGTGATGTATACGAAAGTGTACATGCTTTAGAAATATGAAGGAGGAAATTTCCTATGAAGAAGAAAACAGTTGGGTATTTAGCGATTGCAGGTGCTTTATCATTCGGAATCATTGGAGGAGTCGGTATTCCGGCATTCGCGGCAACGAATACTCCAGCAACAGATCAGCCTGCAAAAACGGCGAAAAAGGATTTGGATGACGCTACAAAACAAAAAGTAAAAACAATTATGGACGATACAAAGAAACAGTTAGAGGAACTAGGTGTAAAGCTTCCGGAGAAAGAAAAACGTAAAGACATGTTCGCAGGATTAGATGATCAAACGAAAGAAAAAGCGAAGTCAATTTTAGAGCAAGAGAAATCTGGAAAATTAACGCATGAGCAAGCAAAAGAGGAATTAACAAAGATAGGTGTGAAAATGCCGGAGAAAGGTAAGCATGGAGACATGTTTGCAGGATTAGATGCACAGGCGAAAGCAAAAGTGAAGTCGATTTTAGAGCAAAAGAAATCTGGAAAATTAACGCATGAGCAAGCAAAAGAGGAATTAACAAAGATAGGAGTGAACATGCCGGAGAAGGGTAAGCGTAAAGACATGCTTGCTAACTTAGATGAAGCAACAAAGAAAAAAGCAAAGTCTATTTTTGAACAAGAAAAGTCCGGAAAATTAACGCATGAGCAAGCAAAAGAAGAATTAACAAAACTAAGTGTAAAACTTCCAGAGAAAGAGAAGCATGAAGATATCTTTGTGGGATTAGATGAAGCAACGAAAACAAAAGCAAAAGCGATTTTAGACAATGAAAAGAAACAATTAGAGGAATTAAATGTGGATCTTCCGCATCATAAAGTGAAACTTTAATCAGTGGTGCATTTCCACTGATTATTAGCCCTCACCAATCGGGCTTTTACGGGGCAAGTTTTTTTATGAAAAAAGAAGATAAATAATGGATTTATGTATCTTTCGTGGGGCAACCGGAAGGTACGTGCGAGGACCGATTTCTACTTATAGAAATCGGTCTCTTTTAATGATTCAATAAAATTCTTTTCATTGTTAGTATGTATCCGAAGACGCAGTAGAAGATTGCAAAACCGATAAACACTTCCGTATATTGATATTTACCCAATACGTAGAAGGAACCAGCTGGTATAATAGCTACCGCTAAAATGCTATAACCAGGATACTTGTGCCGATGCATGATAGCGAATAGAACAGAGAGACATGTAGCGATGATACAAAAGACAGCAATCATTATTGATGCACCTCCTAAATGGATTATACCATTTTTAGGGAAATAGAGAAGTTTTGTATCTTCTGTTATAATATAAGAAGAGAATTCTTTCTTATGTTATATAAAAAATATATTGATTTTTTATAACAATTCAATATAATGAACAATAACTACAAAATTCGACATCAAGAAGTGATGATGAGGACACGATCAATTTTTTACGATTCTCAGAGAGGGAAGCCTTTGGCTGTGAGCTTCCTAATACGGAAAAATAGATTACCACCTCTGAACTGCAGCAGTGAACGAATATCTAGTAATTGCTTGCCGGCAAAAACCGTTATTTAGACTTGAGAAATTGGTGAAGTGTGTTACTTTACGAATTGAAACAAGGGTGGAACCACGAATACAACACTCGTCCCTTTTTTAGGGAGGAGTGTTTTTTTATTTCATTTTTGCATCACACTAGGATTGGAAGGAGGATACGCAGCATGCATCATGATGAGAAGAACAAAATTGGTTTAACAGTAGCACTTTCTATCGTAGTAGGAACGATTATTGGATCTGGTGTGTTCATGAAGCCAGGGAGCGTATTAGATTACTCGGGAAGTTCTAATATGGCCATTCTTGCTTGGGTAATTGGTGGTCTATTGACGCTAGCGAGTGGTTTAACAGTAGCTGAAATTGGAGCGCAAATCCCGAAAAATGGTGGTTTGTATACGTATTTAGAGGAGATTTACGGAAGTTTTTGGGGATATTTATCAGGTTGGATGCAAACAATTGTTTATGGACCTGCTATTATCGGAACATTAGGCTTATACTTTAGTTCTTTAATGATTAATTTTTTCTATTTAGATAAAGCATGGAATTTACCAATCGCAATTGGAACGGTTGTGTTCCTTGGCGTTGTAAATAGTATGGGAACAAAATACGGAGGTATCGTTCAAACAATCACGACAATTGGGAAGATGATTCCGATTGTGTTAATTGTTGTGCTAGGTTTTTGGAAAGGGAATAGCGATATCTTTAACGTAGTTGTGCCGATATCGGAAAATCAAAGTATCGGTATGGCAATTTTAGCAACGTTATTTGCTTATGACGGCTGGATTTTACTTGCTTCAATTGGCGGGGAAATGAAGAATCCAACAAAGTTATTACCGAAAGCAATGACAGTTGGGATTTTAATTGTAACAGCTGCATACGTATTAATTAACTTGGCGTTATTAAATGTATTACCAGCAGCGAAAATTGTAGACCTTGGAGAAAATGCAACAGCGACAGCTGCCGGCATGCTACTTGGAGAATATGGCGGGAAAATTATTAGTATCGGTATTATCGTTTCTATTTTCGGTTGTTTAAATGGAAAGATTTTAACGTTCCCACGTATCCCGATGTCGATGGCAGAACGTGGACAACTTCCATTTGCTAAGTTTATTGCAAAGGAAAGTCCAAGATTTAAAACACCAGCAAATGCGATTACTGTTGAAATCATTTTAGGAATTATTTTAATGATTATTAGTGATCCAAATAAGCTATCTGAGATTTCCGTATTCATTATTTATATTTTCTATGTGATGACGTTTATTGGTGTCTTCATTTTAAGAAAACGTAATAAGAATAAAGAGCGTGCATATAGTGTACCGTTATTCCCAATCGTACCAATTGTTGCGATTTTAGGTTCACTTTTTGTAATCGGTAGTGCGATTATTAACGATCCAGTAAGTTGTTTTTTATCAATTGGAATTGTATTTACGGGACTTCCGGTGTATTGGTACTTGAATAAGAAGAAAGAAACAGAATGATGGAAGGGTAGGCGTATAATACGCCTACCTTTTTTACTGCAAAAAAATTATACTTGCGTCCACTTTCTATTTTGGTTACTATAGTCGTAGTAACCAAAATAGAAAGCGTGGGGAAAGACTTGAATTTTCGTGTTTATATTTTAGCTATCGCGGCTTTCGTAGTCGGAACGGTTGAGTTAATTATAGGAGGAACGCTCGATTTAGTTGCCAATGATTTAGGAGTATCTATTAGCGCAGCTGGTCAGCTTATCACAATATTTTCGGTAGTATTTGCTTTGTCAGGTCCAGTTTTATTAGCTGTGACAGGGAAGTTTGAAAGAAAAACATTGTATGTTGGAGCATTATCGATTTTCTTAATCGGAAATATCATTTCGGCATTTAGTGTAAATTACGGAATGTTAATGTTCTCAAGGGTTATTTGTGCGGCAAGTGGTTCATTAATTATTGCACTATCGGTAACACTTGCTTCTAGTGTAGTGGAACCGCATTTTCGTGCGCGTGCAATTGGAATCATTTTTATGGGGATTAGCGGATCACTCGTACTTGGAGTACCGCTCGGTCTTGTGCTCGGAAATGCATACGGATGGCGTGCGCCATTTGTATTAATTTCGATATTAACAGTTATGGCTATTGCTTGTATTTCATTGTTCTTAACGAAAGTACCACCGACATCGGTATTATCAATAAAGAAACAACTTGCTACTTTAAAAGATAAAAAAATTGTAAGTGCACAGTTAACATCCTTTTTATTTTTAACGGGTCATTTAACACTATATGCATATTTAACGCCTTTCTTAAAGGATGTCATGCATGTTGAAGCAAACTGGATTAGTGTGTTTTACTTCATTTTCGGAATCGCAGCAGTAATTGGCGGCGGATTTGGTGGATGGCTTGCTGATAAATGGGGGTCGAAGAAAAGTATTATCTCGATTATTATCGTATTTGCATGTGCAATCTTCATGTTGCCATTAATGACATTCTCATTCCCGCTCTTCATCATTATGATGGGACTTTGGAGTATGCTGAGCTGGGCGATTTCACCAGCACAGCAAAATTATTTAATTGAAATTGCACCGGAATCAGCTGGTATTCAGCAAGGTTTAAATAACTCTGCGCTTCATTTAGGAATTGCACTCGGTTCAACAGTAGGTGGAGTTGTTATTGAAAAATCATCTGTTATATATAATGCTTGGGTAGGCGGTGGCTTTATTATATTAGCACTACTTTGTGCGATTTTCTCGATTACAAGAGGACGCTCTACTCAGTTCGTGAAAGAAGAATCTATCGTTTGATAGGTTCTTTTTTATTTGTAAAAAATTGCAGGTTTTAGTAGAAAGATGGAGAAGGTGTATATAGCGAGGTGAGGTATATGTATACGAATTTTTCAATTATTGGTCTTCTAATTTCAATGCTCCCTTTGTTTCTTATTATTCTTGCACTTAGATGGGTTCGTTTCATCTATAAAAATTCTGAGAAACAGGTAGAGCAAAATGAGAAAATCATTGAGCTGTTGATGGAGATAAAGGAACAAAACGAAAAGGAGTCTAAGTGAAAAACTAGACTCCTTTTTATTATTTAATTAGTATCTTAATTTCATTAACAAACTCTTAATTTCCTCATCTTCCATAAAGAGGTCATGGTGTTTCTGGGTAATCTTTGCAAGTGCAACGTCGTGATAGAAAAATTCTGTAAAGAACTTTACGAAAGGTTGTGACATTGTTTTCATCGCTTGCCATGACTCTTGTTCTACGCCAGCAAATAAAATTTCACGATCGTCAACGATGAGTAGTAAGTAGCGCTCTAATGCATTAGGCTCTTCAGCTGGGATTAGAAAATGCATCTTTTCTAAGTCTGTTTCTACTTCTCCAACAATAAGGGATTCAATTTGAACACCTTGTTTTGCTTTTTGTTCTAGTAAAGGGAGATATTCTAAAAGAGTATCATTCCAAGCTGAAATACGGATTGATTCTTTTGCACTTTCAATGAGTTCTTTACTTTGAACTCGAATAGAAGATTGCATTTTTAAGCTCCACACACGGTCATCTGTAAATGATTTTTTTGATATATTTGTTTCCAGTTCTTTAATATTTGATTGGAATTCTGTCGTTAATTTTTCAATTGCTAGCTTTAGTGGTAATGCTGTATACAATTTTTTCTTTTCTGAAACAGAATCCATTACCATTCCTTTATCGATTAGGCGTGCTAGCACTTCATATATTTTTGCTTTTGGAACACCTGAATGCTTCACAATTGTTGTAGCATCTAATGGTTCATTGCTTGATACGACAACTTCATAAGCTTGGCTTTCATATTGTGAGAAACCGAATTTTTGTAACATAGTTACCTCCGAACGAATGAGATTATATTTTAAGGATAATGAACTATTTGTTTTTGCACAAGTGGTAGTCCGTTTTCTAATTGTATTAAGGTGAGAATTAATTTCAATTTTTTAATTTTATCTATTATACTTAATATAATGATTAATAAGATTTTAGTTTAATGCGAAGGGGATGCTAGGGGGAAGATGTTAAGAAGTTTACGTTTAAAAATTGCGGTAGTGTTTTCAGTACTTATTTCTATGATGTTCGTAATATTGGGTACAGCTGTGTATCAATTACAGAAAGAAAAGGAAGTGCGTTCCTTAGACGAGTATTCTCAAAATGCGATGGATCTTGTGACAGAGCAACTTACGACATTTGTTCAAAGAACGGATGAAGATATGGGGTATTATGCGAACAGTGAGATGATTCGTAATATGCTTCAAGGTGGGGTTACTCCAGAAGAGGAAGCTTTTTTAACGAAAGAGTTTGCAGAGTATAAAAAGAATCATCCTGGTATTTTAGATTTATATATTGGTACGAAAGATAAAAAAACATTAAGTGCCAATCTTGCTGAAGGTGGGCAAGTGCCAGAAGGATACGATCCAACGACAAGACCATGGTATAAAGATTCAGAGGCTGATGTAAAAAAGGTCCATTGGGGACAACCTTCTTATGAAATTGCAACAGGAAAGTTAAGTGTAGGTGTTTCTAAAGCAATTACAGCTCAAGATGGGTCTGTATTAGGTGTTGTTGCGATGGATGTATCGCTTGGGACGATTCAGAAGTTGCTTCACAATATTCAATACAATAATGACGGAGAAATGTTTATTATAAATGATAAAAATATGGCTCTTGTTTATCCAGAAAAGATAGGGAAAGATGTTTCTAAAGAGCCACTTATAAAGAGCTTAAATAAAGAGGTAACAAAATATGCGGTCACTACAATAAAAGGTGAAGATGTAGTTGTTTATAGTCAATCATTTGATACGATGAAATGGACGATAGGAATCTTTTATCCGAAAGAAACGATCGATGGGCTATTAAATAGTACAAGAAATACAGTTATTATAATGGCATGTATTAGTTTATTAGTTGGAATCGTAGCTTCCTACTTGTTCTCAAGAAGATTAGCAAGACCACTGCAACTATTAAAGAATCACGTGCAAAAAGTAGCAGAAGGCGATTTAACGCTGCGAATGAAAGTGACAAGTAAAGATGAAGTTGGAGAGTTGACTAAGCACTTTAATGATATGGTTGAACAAATGAATGAAATGGTAAGTAAAATTAAAAACAGCGTATCAACGGTGCAACAATCAACGAATAGTTTACATTATTTAACGAACGAAACAGTAGCAGCTAGTAGAGAAGTGTCAGGAGCAATGGATGATGTGAGCGGAGGAGCTTCTACTCTTGCGAATAGTGTGGATGAAGTTTCAGCTCAGCTCGAAAATATGGCGGAGTCAGTGGAACAAATGAACAGCTCTGTTGATGAAATAAAAGGAGTGGCTGGCAAAGCGGAAGAGGCATCTAAGCAAGGATTAAATACAATGAGGAATTTAATCCGTACGAGGGGACAATCATCTTCAATTGTTGTTCATACAGAAGAAGCATCGGGTAAGTTAGAACAAAGAGTTGGATCTATTCAAAATGTGGTTGAGCTTATAAAAGGTATTTCGGATCAAACAAATTTACTTGCTTTAAATGCTTCGATTGAAGCTGCCCGTGCAGGTGAGCAAGGTAAGGGATTTGCGGTTGTTGCTGAGGAGGTTCGTAAATTAGCGGAACAATCAAAAGAGGCAACTGGAGAAATCACAACGATGATTGGTGATGTGCAAGTAGAAGTAAAAAGAGTTGTAGAAGTTGTAAGTAAATTGAAAGATATTGCAGATGTGCAAAATAAAGTGACGACAGAGGCGGAAATAGAGTTCCGGACAATTATGTCAGTTGTAAATACGATTAGTACTTCAGTTGAAAAAATTGTAGCAGAGGTACATAACATAGGTTACGAGCAAGGGGAAATTACAGCGGTAATGCATACAATTGCTGGTACGAGTCAAGAAAGTGCAGCTGTTTCTGAAGAGGTACATGCTGCAACGGAATCACAGGTGAATCATTTAGAAAAGGTAGCTCACACGATGGAAAGTTTGACAGAACATATGAGAGATTTAGAAAGATTAGTCGAGCAGTTTAAAGTGGAAGAGTAACATATTAGTAAAATGAAGAGGATTTCGGTAAAATAGACAATGGATATATAAGAAACGATTATAGGAGGAAGACTACTATGGCAATTGTTGATGTATCGATTATTCCAGTAGGAACAGGTAATCCAAGTGTTAGTGAATATGTAGCAGAAGTACAAAAGGTGCTAGAGAAAAATGCGGATCGTGTGAAGTATCAATTAACACCGATGAATACAATTATTGAAGGAGATCTTCCTGTCATTCTAGAAGTAATTCAACAAATGCATGAAGTTCCATATACGAAAGGTGCACAGCGTGTTGCAACAACTATTCGTATTGATGATCGTCGTGATAAAGTAAGCACAATGGAGAAAAAATTAAACTCTGTTCGATCAAAATTATAAGAAAAAGCAGCGATCTTCGCTGCTTTTTTCATATAGGAGGTAAATAAGATGAGTGAAAAGTTTAATGAACAATTTGACGGGTTGTTAGAGAAATACACGGAACTATTACTTGGAGAGAGCAATGAAGAGAGAAAAGAGCAGGTGCAGAAGTGGGCGCTTTATTCTTACATAGCGAAGACAATGCCAGCTTTAGTAAAGCATTGGAATGAGACATATCCAGATGCGAAAGAAGAGATGGTGCAGTTAATTACAGATATTAAAAGGCTGAATGAAGAGAAGCGAAATGAGCAATAAAAAAACTTGAGGGAAATATAATCGCAAGTTTTCTGTATTAATATCCTTATATAACTTACGTGGAATATTAAGGGTTTTATAGGCATGTCGAATATTTTCGGTATGCCTATTTTTGCCCTAGTAAACCCGTTTTTTCTAAATGTCGAAAAATATTCCCTTCATATTTGCATGCGAGAATATAGGTTTTTAAATGTTTTTATAGTATTTTATAAATTATCTAAATAATTATTTGTATCCAATAATTTTAAACAATGATATAATTTTGAAGAGGGGTAAAAAACAGATAAATTACAGTCATAGGGGTGAATTACATGGAACAATTAATGCGAAATTCGTTTCTTTTCTTATCTAAAAATAAAGCGCTAACAAAACTGGCTAAAAAGTACGGTTTACGCTTTGGTGCAGGTCGCTTTGTCGCAGGGGAGACAATTGAATTAGCGACAGCAGCTATTAAACAATTGAACAAGCAAGGACTTTGTGTAACAATCGATTATTTAGGGGAATTCGTTGATAATGAAGCAGAAGCAAATGAAATGGCTAACCAATCGATTGAAGCGATCCGTGCAATTGGAAGAGAAGGTCTTGATTCGCAACTTTCTTTAAAGATGACTTCTATGGGATTAGATATCTCTGATGAAATCGTAATGAACAATATGCGCCGTATTTTAGAAGCTGCAAAAGAAAATGGCGTGTTCGTTACAATTGATATGGAAGATTATACACGCTGTGGTAAAACAATTGATATCTTTAAACAATTAAAATCTGAATACGATAATATTGGTACTGTTATTCAAGCTTACCTATATCGTACAGAAAAAGATATGGAAGAATTAAATGCGTATAATCCTAATTTACGTCTTGTAAAAGGTGCTTATAAAGAACCTGAAGAGGTAGCATTCCCAGATAAGAAAGATGTAGATGACAATTATAAAAAGATTATTAAAATGCACTTATTAAATGGAAATTATACTGCGATTGCTTCACATGATGAAGCGATTATTGAATATACAAAAAAACTTGCTGAAGAACACAACATTCCAAGGGATCAATTTGAATTCCAAATGTTATATGGTATTCGTAATGAGCGTCAACTTGAGCTAGTAAAAGAAGGTTACAAAATGCGTGTTTACGTACCTTATGGAAACGACTGGTATGGCTACTTCATGCGTCGTCTAGCAGAGCGTCCAGCAAACGTTGCGTTCGTATTAAAAGGTATGGTTAAAAAATAACCAAGGAGAAAATACTCCTTGGTTATTTTAATTGCTGAAATGCATAATGTGCCATTTTCTTCGTATCAGGATATAGTTGCGCCCGAGTAGAAGATAATACGACGTTAATGACGCGTTTACCATCTTTTTCATCGACTGTTACGACTGTATATTTGCCAAGTGCTGATAGACCGCTTTTACTTCCAATCGCATATGGATCGTCATATAGTTCTTCTCGTCCATAGTTTGCGATGTTTGGAGAGCGTTCTGAAGTATGTAGAGTTGTACGTGTTGAATTCATATATTCTAAAACAACTGGATACTTTAATGCTTCTTTCGTAATCATAGCAATGTCATATGGTGATACTTTATTTCCAATCGCATCAGCACCACTTGCGTTCTTGAAAGTCGCATGCTTTGTACCAAGTTCCTTCGCTCTAGCATTCATCATTTTCACAAATTCATTTTTTGATCCTGCGATATGTTCTGCAATTGATTCAGCTATTGGATCTGCACTAATGATAAGCATAAGTTTTAATGCCTCATCACGTTTTAATTTTTCTCCAGCACGAAGTTTAATTTTCTTACTTTGACTTTCTGTTTTAATTGCATTTTCTGTAACTGTAATTTCTTCATCTTCTTTTACATTCTCTAGTAAAAGAAGGGTTGTCATCATTTTGGCTATACTAGCCGGATAAGAGCGTTCGTCTTCACGTTTCCCATACAAAATTTCACCTGTGTCTGCATCGATTGTAATGGCGTATTGCCCAGTAATGTTAGGTTGATTAACTCTTACAGCTTGTTGCCTTTGTGCATAAGAGAAGAAAATCATCCCTGTAAATAGTGTAGCAATCATTACAATCATAACTATTGTTCGTTTCATCATCGGTCCCTCTTTTGTTTTCCATATGTACAAATAAATTGGGCAGAAAAAGCAGCCATTAATCATTATGCCACGTTCTCTGCCCAAAAATATAGCGTTATTTTTCGCCCATATTATGCTTCTTATATTGTTGGTTGTTACCTTGGCGTCCTTTTTCAACACCGTGATTATGCGGACCTGCGTTTCCAGTTACACTAGCTGCACTAATTCCAGCCTTTGAAGGGTTCTTCTTAAGTTTTGCCATATATATTCCTCCAGTTTCGTCAGATTATAAAAAGGAAAAGTGCATTTAAACAAAGAAAATACACATGTATAGCATAGCCAAATGAAAGAAAAATATTTATTTCAGAAAATTTTATCAATAAATATATTGCGAAAATTTAAACAGTATCATATATTTATTAGTAGAGGCTCACTCATTGATTGCGACTTATGTCGAAAAATTGAATGAGCATTCATTCAAGAATAGGGGGAGAATTGGATGTTCCAAATTAAAAAGGCTGCTGTTCTAGGTTCAGGCGTAATGGGTTCGGGAATTGCGGCACACTTAGCTAATATTGGTATTCCGACATTATTGCTTGATATTGTACCACCTGCGCTTACGAAAGAAGAAGAAGCGAAGGGACTTACATTAGAACATAAAAGTGTGAGAAATCGTTTTAGTAATACGGCTGTGCAAAAATTATTAAAGCAAAAACCAGCTCCTCTGACAGTGAAAGGAAATCTAGCACTGATTGAAGCAGGTAACTTAGAAGATGATCTTGAGCGTCTAGCTGATGTAGATTGGATTATTGAAGTAGTAGTTGAAAACTTAGAGATTAAAAAGAAATTATTTGAAAAAGTAGACGCTGTTCGTAAACCGGGTTCTATTGTCAGCTCGAATACGTCAGGCATCTCAGTTGAAAAAATGGCAGAAGGTCGTTCAGACGACTTCCAGAAACACTTCTTAGGCACACACTTTTTTAACCCACCACGATATTTAAAACTTCTAGAGGTAATACCGACGAAAGAAACAGATCCACAAGTATTAAGCTTCATGAAACTATTTGGCGAAGACGTTCTTGGAAAAGGCGTTGTTATCGCAAAAGACACACCAAACTTTATTGGAAACCGCATCGGTACGTACGGTTTACTTGTTACTCTTCAAGAGATGGTAAAACGCGGCTATAGTATTGGGGAAGTTGATTCTGTAACAGGCCTACTTATTGGTCGTCCGAAGAGCGCAACGTTCCGCACATTAGATGTTGTCGGCTTAGATACATTCGTACACGTTGCAAATAACGTATATGAAAATGTGCAAGAAGAAGAGCGTGATGTATTTAAAGTACCAGCTTTCATGCATGAAATGCTTGAGAAAAAATGGCTTGGAAGTAAAACGGGTCAAGGCTTCTTCTTAAAACAAGGGAAAGAAATTTTAGAGTTAAACCCTAAAACGATGGAATACGAAGCGCGTAAAAAATTAAAAGCTGCATCCGTAGAGTTAAGTAAACAAGAAAAAGGATTAGCGAATAAATTGAAAGCGCTTGTATACGCGAAAGATCGTGCAGGAGAGTTGTTATGGAACATCATTACACCAACTCTTTTATACTCTGCAAAACTTCATAAAGAAATTGCTGACGATATCGTTGCAATTGACCAAGCGATGAAGTGGGGCTTCGGCTGGGAGCAAGGACCATTTGAAGTGTGGGATGCAATCGGTGTTGAAAAATCTGTTCAAAAGATGGAAGAAAACGGCGTAGTTGTTCCTACTTGGGTGAAAGAAATGTTAGAGAAAGGTTTCACTACTTTCTATAAACATGATAACGGCGATAGCTACTATTACGATAATGGCGAATATAAGCTAATCGAGCGTAATAAAAAAGCAATTTCTCTTAAGCAATTAAAAGCGAAAAATGGTGTATTAAAGAAAAATAGCGGAGCGAGCTTAATTGATTTAGGCGACGGCATCCTTTGCTTAGAATTCCATTCGAAGAGCAATGCAATCGGTATGGATATTACGCAAATGATTAACTATGCTGTTGATGAAGTAGAAAAAAATTATAAAGGTCTTGTTATCGGTAACCAATCGAAGAACTTCTGCGTTGGTGCGAACTTAGCGATGATCTTAATGGAAGCACAAGACGACAATTACTTTGAAATTGAGTTGGTTGTGAAAAACTTCCAAGATGCAATGACGAAAATTAAGTACTCTTCTAAGCCAGTTGTAGCAGCACCATATGGTATGACGCTTGGCGGAGGTACAGAAGTTTGCTTACCAGCAGCTAGCATTCAAGCTTCTAGTGAAACGTATATGGGCTTAGTAGAAGTTGGTGTTGGCTTAATTCCTGGCGGAGGCGGTAATAAAGAGCTATACATTAAACACTTAAATAAAATGCCAAATGGTGTAGAGTTTGACCTGCAAAAAGTTGCGAATAAAGTGTTCGAATCTGTAGCGATGGCGAAAGTTTCTACATCAGCCCAAGAAGCTGTATCGAACAACTTCTTAGGCGATAAAGACGGTATTAGTGTGAATGGTGATCACTTACTATATGATGCGAAACAGAAAGCACTTGCTTTATATGAAGCTGGTTATAAAGCACCGATTCGTAAAAAGATACCAGTTGTTGGTGAAACAGGATATGCAACTCTTGTACTTGGTGCAGAAGCAATGCATTTATCAGGTTACATTTCTGAACATGATCTTCACATTGCGAAGAAACTTGCATATGTCATTGCGGGCGGAAAAGTGCCGTACGGAACAGAAGTTGATGAGCAATATTTATTAGATGTAGAACGTGAAGCATTTATTAGCTTAGTAAGTGAGATGAAATCACAAGCAAGAATGCAGCACATGCTTGTAAAAGGAAAGCCATTACGTAACTAATAACGAGGGGAGATATCGTTCATGAGAGAAGCTGTCATTGTTGCGGGAGCAAGAACACCAATTGGAAAAGCAAAGAGGGGTTCATTAAAAACAGTTCGTCCTGACGATCTAGGGGCGTTAGTAGTAAAGGAAACGTTAAAGCGTGCGAATTATGAAGGACCAATTGACGATTTAATTTTCGGCTGTGCGATGCCAGAAGCAGAGCAAGGTTTAAATATGGCTCGTAATATCGGTGGATTAGCAGGACTTTCTTACGATGTTCCAGCTATTACGATTAACCGTTACTGTTCTTCAGGTTTACAAAGTATCGCTTACGGAGCAGAGCGTATTATGCTTGGTCACTCTGAAGCTGTATTATCAGGTGGAGCGGAATCAATGAGTTTAGTTCCAATGATGGGACACGTTGTTCGTCCGAATAGTCGCCTTGTAGAAGCAGCTCCAGAATATTATATGGGTATGGGACATACAGCAGAGCAAGTTGCTGTGAAATATGGAATTTCTCGTGAAGAGCAAGATGCATTCGCAGTAAGAAGTCATCAACGTGCTGCCAAAGCATTAGCGGCAGGGAACTTTGCTGATGAAACAGTATCTGTAGATGTAACGTTACGTACTGTTGGAGCAAACAACAAATTACAAGAAGAAACAATCACTTTCGCACAAGACGAAGGTGTAAGAGCAGAAACGACATTAGACATTTTAGGTAAATTACGTCCAGCATTTAACGTTCGCGGTTCTGTAACAGCTGGTAACTCTTCACAAATGAGTGATGGTGCAGCATCTGTATTATTGATGGATCGTGAAAAAGCAGTAAGTGATGGTATGAAGCCACTTGCGAAATTCCGTTCATTTGCAGTAGCTGGCGTACCACCAGAAGTAATGGGAATCGGTCCAATCGCTGCAATTCCGAAAGCGTTAAAACTAGCTGGTTTAGAGCTATCTGATATCGGCCTATTCGAACTAAATGAAGCATTCGCTTCACAATCAATCCAAGTTATTCGTGAACTTGGTTTAGATGAAGAAAAAGTAAACGTAAACGGTGGTGCAATCGCACTTGGACATCCACTTGGCTGTACAGGAGCAAAACTAACACTATCTCTTATTCACGAAATGAAACGCCGCAACGAACAATTCGGTATCGTAACAATGTGTATCGGTGGCGGAATGGGAGCAGCGGGAGTATTTGAATTACTATAAAAAAAGTGGAAGCGGCTTGCTCAGAATGTGAGGGGGATGGAGCTTCAGACGAAGAGGCGCTCTTTGCCTCGTAGGAAGAAGCGAAGCCACCGAACATTCTAGCCACTGGAACTGGACTATAAAAAAAGTGGAAGCGGCTTGCTCAGAACAGGAGGGCGTTGGAAGCCCTGACGAAGAGGCGCTTTTTGCCTCACAGGAAGGGGTGAAACGACCGACTGTTTTAGCCACTGGAACTGGATTATAAAAAAAGAATGGAAGCAACGAAGGTTTATAAAAAATAAAATTGAGAGCCAGCTTCTTTCTTTTTTGAAAGAAGCTGCTCATGAAAATATGAAGGAGGAAATTTTCATGGAAAAAACAGTAGGAAATGCGGTTAAAGGCGGTAGCTTTTTAGTAGATGAGATTACGATTGATCAAGTGTTTACGCCAGAAGATTTTTCATCTGAGCATAAAATGATTGCAAAAACGACAGAGGACTTTATCGTAAATGAAGTTCTTCCAGAGCTTGAATATTTAGAGCAACATGAGTTTGATCGTTCTGTTCGTCTGTTAAAAGAAGCTGGAGAACTTGGTTTATTAGGTGCTGATGTACCAGAAGAGTACGGAGGAATTGGCCTTGATAAAGTAAGCTCAGCGTTAATCGCAGAGAAATTCTCTCGCGCAGGTGGCTTTGCAATTACTCACGGTGCTCACGTAGGTATCGGATCGTTACCAATCGTATTATTCGGTAACGAAGAGCAAAAGAAAAAGTATTTACCATTACTTGCAACTGGTGAGAAATTAGCTGCATACGCATTAACAGAGCCAGGTTCAGGATCTGACGCATTAGGTGCAAAAACAACTGCACGTTTAAATGCAGAAGGTACACATTATGTATTAAATGGTGAAAAACAATGGATTACAAACTCTGCATTCGCTGACGTATTTATCGTGTATGCAAAAATTGATGGAGAGCACTTCTCAGCATTTATCGTAGAGAAAGAATATGCTGGCGTATCTACAAGCCCAGAAGAAAAGAAAATGGGTATTAAATGTTCTTCAACTCGTACGTTAATTTTAGAAGATGCATTAGTACCGAAAGAAAACCTACTTGGTGAAATCGGTAAAGGTCATATTATCGCATTCAACATTTTAAATATCGGCCGTTATAAATTAGGTGTTGGTACAGTTGGATCTGCGAAACGTGCAGTAGAAATTTCAGCACAATATGCAAACCAACGTCAACAATTCAAACAGCCAATCGCTCGCTTCCCATTAATTCAAGAGAAACTTGCGAATATGGCAGCAAAAACATATGCAGCTGAAAGTTCTGTATATCGTACAGTAGGTTTATTCGAAAGCCGCATGAGCACATTATCTGAAGAAGAAGTAAAAGACGGTAAAGCAGTAGCAGCTTCTATCGCTGAATATGCAATCGAGTGCTCTTTAAATAAAGTATTCGGTTCTGAAGTACTAGATTATACAGTAGATGAAGGTGTTCAAATTCACGGTGGTTACGGATTTATGGCAGAGTACGAGATTGAAAGAATGTACCGCGATTCTCGTATTAACCGTATTTTCGAAGGAACGAATGAAATTAACCGCCTAATCGTACCAGGTACGTTCTTACGTAAAGCGATGAAAGGTGAATTACCACTTCTTCAAAAAGCACAAAAATTACAAGAAGAGTTAATGATGATGATGCCAGAAGAAGTAGGCGATGAGCCATTAGCACTTCAAAAGTATTTAGTAACTAATGCGAAGAAAATTGGTTTAATGGTAGCTGGATTAGCGGCTCAAAAATACGGTAAAGCATTAGATAAAGAGCAAGAAATTCTTGTGAATATCGCTGACATCGTAAGTAACCTATATGCAATGGAATCAGCTGTTCTTCGTACAGAAAAAGCAATTAAAACAACTGGTCTTGAAAAGAATAAACAAAAAGTGTTATACACTGAAGTATTCTGCCAAGAAGCATTCAACGAAATCGAAGCAGATGCGAAAGAAACACTTATCGCAGTTGAAAACGGCGACATGCTGCGCATGATGTTATCATCATTACGTAAATTAACTCGCCACACACCACTTAACGTAATTCCGAAGAAACGTGAAATTGCTGCGAAAATTTTAGAAGATGAGCGTTACACAGTTTAATACTTTTAAAGAACAGTAGTCGTTTATACGGCTACTGTTCTTTTTTCTGAAAAAATAAAATTTTTAGTGACATAAAACTAATACCATTAGTATAATAAAACTAATGGTATTAGTTTTCGTGAAAAGGGGGATGGAAATATGAGAATGATACATGAAAAAACGGTATATCAATTGTCATTTTTGCCAAGAGTGTTTCCAGTGAATTGTTATTTTGTGGAGGAAGAAGATGGTTTAACTTTAATTGATGCTGCTTTGCCATACAGTGCAAAAGGGATTTTACAAGCGGCTGAGAAAATAGGAAAACCGATTAAGAATATTGTATTAACGCATGCGCATGATGATCACATCGGTGCACTAGACGCATTAAAGGAAGTATTTCCTAATGTTCCAGTCTATATTTCTAAGCGGGACGCAAAGCTGTTAGAAGGAGATACGACGTTACAAAAGGATGAACCGAATATACCGATAAAAGGCGGTGTACCTAAAAAGGTAAAAACGGTACCTGATGTTTTATTGGAAGATGGCGACCGAGTTGGATCGCTTCTTGCGATTAGGACACCGGGACATACGCCAGGCTCCATGTCATTTCTTGATGTACGAAATAAAGCTCTTATTGTCGGGGATGTATTTCAAACAAGAGGAGGTATGGCTGTTTCGGGACAAATGAAATTTTGGTTTCCGTTTCCTGCGATGGCAACGTGGAGCAAAGAAATATCGTTACAAAGTGCAGAGAAGCTAAGCAAATATGAGCCTTCCTTACTTGCGGCAGGACATGGGAAAATGATAAAAGATCCAGGTGCTATCATAGAGCTTGCTATTAAGAAAGCTAAGCGGAATATAGAAAGTAGGAAAGAAGGTTAATTTATGTCACCGAGAATCGGACTTACATTACCGAAAATTGTAGAAACAGCAGCAGAAATTGCAGATACAAACGGAATACAAGAAGTAACGTTAGCTTCATTAGCGCAAACATTAGGGGTACGTTCACCCTCGCTATACAATCATGTAAAAGGTTTACAAGATGTACGGAAAAATCTTGGCATTTACGGAATCAAACAGCTGCATAACAGACTGGAAGAAGCGGCCGAGGGTAAACGGATGGATGAAGCAGTTCATGCTTTAGGAGAAGCGTATGTAGCATTTGTCCGCAAACATCCTGGACTATATGAAGCAACTTTTTTACGAGATGAAGAAGTAAGAAAAGCAGGTGACGGAATTGTAAAGCTTTGTCTTCAGGTTTTACAGCAATACGGCTTAGAAGGAGAGAATGCACTTCATGCGACACGTGGATTCAGAAGTATTTGTCATGGATTTGCGTCGATTGAACAGCAGGGTGGATTTGGTTTGCCACTAGATTTAGATACAAGTTTACATGTATTATTGGAAACGTTTATTAAAGGATTACGTGAATAAGAAGCAAGGCAAACAAAAACCTTAGAAGTGATTCTAAGGTTTTTTAGTGCATATGATTCGAAAAGAATGGTAGGCTTTTTCTTATGAAATGATATTATTTTGCAGGTTTGAAAAATGTATATATCGCTAAGAAAAAGCAAACGAAACTGAATACGATGGGGTCTTGATAGGGACTAGGCTCAGAGCCCTTCTGGATTTCTGTAAGGAAGTCATGTGTTTTCATGTTCATTGCTCCTTTAACTAATAAGTTTTATATGATGCGAGGATTATGGTGGATAGGAAGTGTTTTTTGAAATTTCATATAATAATTATTGCATAGCAATCCTATTCCTAAAACTATAAAATATAAAGTTTTCATAATATGTAAAATTGCATATTATTCTTTTTGTAAATTTTGTTATATTATCTTTATATTTAAATTAAAGGATTTTAATGAGATAAATGAGAATAACTGGAGGGATACTGTGGGTAAAACAGTGTTAGAAGCGTATAGTGTGGAAAGAAAAATCGAGAATATAACATATAAAAATCTATTTGTAATGATAGCAATGATTATAGGGATTTCACTCCTAGGAGGATTATTTCTTGGTTTAGCCTTTGAGATTTATGGAGAAGAAGCATTAAGTACTAAATTAGAAGGATATTATTTACTCTTATTCGATGCAATTGTTGTTGCTATCGTTTTATTAGCCTATAAACCGGTTTTTCATTTTATTAAATACATTTGGGATGTATCCGTTTTGAAGAATGGGAAGACATATTTATATCTATTAATTGGTTTTATTATCATTGCAGTATCACAATATTTAATGTTACATGTGTTTAGTTTTGAAAGTGCAGCGGAACAAAAGGAACAATTAGGGAGTTTAAGGCTTCAAAATAGCATACAAAGTATTATATATGTGTTAAGTGTTGCTATCATTACGCCGGTTAAAGAAGAAATTCTATTTCGAGGTATTTTATATCGATTTTTAGAAAAGAAATATAATTTTTTAGTTAGTATCATTATCTCTTCCTTCATTTTTGGACTTCTTCATGGGGGGCTTCTAATTACAGCAACGATTATGGGAATGGTATTTGCAATGTTATACAAAAAGACGCAATCTATTATACCTAGTATTATTTTACACATTGTATGGAACTTACTTGTGAGTATAAGTATGATTGTATCTCTATAAAAATAAATACATAACCAGTATAAAAGGTGAATGGCTTAGCTATTCATCTTTTATTTTGTATGCACGTGAAAAAGTTAATTCATGTATACAATCAAAAAATAGCTAAATACTAACAGTGAACGAATAAAGAAAGGTAGGAGTATCCTATGCAAAACTTAACAGAGCTTGAAGTAGAAAATTTACGTCATTTAATCGGTGGACATGCAACAATTATTAACAAGTTGGAGCAGTATGCACAGACGTGTACAGATCCACAACTGAAACAAATGCTACAAAAGGATGCACAAGATGCACGAAATACGAAGCAACAATTAATGACTTTTTTAGGATAGGAGGAAGCGGAACATGAATGAAAAAGATATGGTAAATGATTATTTAGCAGGATTAAATGCAAGTTTAACAAGTTATGCAAATTATATTGCTCAGTCTGATAATGAGCAGTTACATCAAACGTTAATCCAAATTCGTAATCAAGATGAGATGCGCCAACGTAATATGTATGAGTACGCAAAGCAAAAGAGTTATTATAAACCAGCAGCACCTGCGAATCCGATGATTGTGCAGCAATTGAAAAGTCAGTTAAGTGCAGAATAATAGGATGAAAAAACGAGCGAAAATGGATTCGCTCGTTTTATTTTGTTGTATGTCAATAAATATATAATAAATATTTTTCCAGTTGTAACAAATATGACGAAAATGGAATATAACAATTCACAAAAAGGACAAAAACTTTGTTCAATATTTCACAAAGTATCCATGGTTTCTATCGTGATAACCTCTATAATTAAGAGTGTAAAGAACAAAAGAAATAGATTATATGATCACTTAGGAGAGATTGCTATGAAAAGACATACAAGAAAAATTGCAATTATCGGTACTGGATTAGTTGGATCAAGTTGTGCGTATTCTATTGTGAATCAAGGCATTTGCGAAGAGCTATTATTAATTGATATAAATCATGAACGTGCAGTTGGGGAAGCAATGGATTTATCACATTGCATTAACTTTACAAATACAAGAACAAAAGTATATGCAGGAAGCTATGAAGACTGCAAAGATATGGACATTGTTATTATTACTGCAGGGCCAGCACCAAAACCTGGACAAAGTCGCTTAGATACTTTAGGAGCAAGTGCAAAGATTATGGAAAGTGTTGTTGGTGGCGTAATGGAAAGTGGATTTGATGGTATTTTCTTACTCGCATCGAACCCAGTTGATATTATTACATATGAAGTATGGAAATTATCTGGATTACCTAGAAATCGTGTGATCGGTACAGGTACATCATTAGATTCTTCTCGCTTAAGAACAATTTTATCTGAAATGTTACATGTAGACCCTCGTAGTATTCATGGGTATTCATTGGGAGAACATGGTGATTCTCAAATGGTTGCTTGGTCTCACGTAACTGTTGGTGGAAAGCCAATTCTGCAAATTTTAGAAGAACAAAAAGAACGATTTGGTGAAATAGATTTAGATGAAATTGTTGAGAAGACTGCGAAAGCTGGATGGGAAATTTATAAGCGAAAAGGAACTACTTATTACGGAATCGGAAATTCTCTAGCATATATTGCGAGTTCAATCTTTAATGATGATCACCGTGTCATTGCTGTATCAGCCATTTTAGATGGTGAGTATGGTGAATATGATATTTGTACAGGAGTACCAGCTATTATTACTAGAGACGGTATAAGAGAAGTTGTAGAACTCAATTTAACAGAGGATGAAGAATCTCGATTCGCAAAATCAAACGATATTTTACGTGATTATATGAAAACAATTGGTTACTAACTTATAGAAGAAGGTGAAACAAATGAAGGAATATATAATGTCTCGTGTATTTAAAGCATCTGCTGGAATCGCACAAGGTATTTTCGTATCCCTCGGAATTGGTTTACTGATCGAAAATATAGGAAGAATTGTTGATATACCATTACTTATTACAATCGGAGTTGTTGCAAAATCACTTATGGCACCAGCAATTGGTGCCGGGATTGCTTTTATGCTCGGTGCAAATGGCCTTGTAATCTTCTCGGCTATGGTGGCTGGAGCAATTGGTGCCGGATCCATTTCAATTACTGAAGCAGGTCTAATTATTAAAACAGGTGAGCCAATCGGTGCTTTATTAACAGCAACTTTAGCTGTATATATTGGTAAACGTTTAAGCGGAAAAACTGCTTTAGATATGATGCTCGTTCCATTTGCGGCAATATTAGGCTCTGGTTTAGTTGGTATTTGGTTAGCTCATAATATTACTCCTGTTTTAAACGCAGTTGGAGCTTTTATTAAAGATAGCTCGGCTGGTAGCCCGTTTATCGCTTCTATCGTCATTGCAGTAGTTTGGGGACTATTACTTATCTCTCCAGCTTCATCAGCTGCGTTAGCAATTGCACTTAGCTTAGACGGTGTTGCAGGTGGTGCTGCTCTTGCCGGATGCGTCGCTCAGTTTATCGGATTCTCTGTCATCTCAGCGAAAGAAAACAATTTAGGTGGCATATTAGCTCAAGCACTTTGTACTCCGAAAGTACAGTTGCCAAATATCACTAAAAATCCAATGATTCTCGTTCCAACTGTCGTCGCCAGTGCTATAGTCGGTCCAGTATCCGCATTAATTTTCCAACTGGAAGCAGGAAAGGAAATTGCAGGTCTTGGATTAAGTTCTCTTATCGCACCAATTAATTTAATTTCCAGCCAAGGATGGGGAGTTCTCCCAGCGATGGTAATTACTTATATCGTTATTCCAGTAGCTGTTTCTTATATACTTTACATTGCTCTTAAAAAAGCAGGTCGTATTCATTCTGGTGATATGACTGTACCGCAATCTTAAATTGAAAATCTCCTTAATAATAGATAAAAGCAGACTGAGAAGCCACAGTCTGCTTTTTTGTCATGTTACATTCTATGATTTTGTTTTACTGGAACTCTTATTGGTTCTTTCGCCAATAAGAGTTGAACGCCGAAGTAAAGTATGCTTGCAAGCGTCATTCCAGAAACGGCATCTACAAAGGCATGCTGCTTCGTAAATAACGTTGATAAAATAATAAGTGTACCGAAGAAAGTAAGGATGTAATATTCAAAAGCATGTTGCTCTCTACGCTTAAAGGCAGCTAACATAATTACAAATGTAGTAAGAACGTGAATGCTAGGGAAACAGTTTACCGGTTGATCGATACTATAAATATAGCGAACTAGTTCAGAAAATATATCTGTTCCAACGACAGTCGGACGCGGTACAGTTGTTTGCCAAAAATAATAAATAGAAAAACAAGCAAGCTTTCCAAAAATAACACTACTTAAAGTGACATAATATTGCTTTCGGTCAGCAAAGCAGTAATAAATAAGTGCGCCGTATAAGTATGGAAACCAAAGTAAATAAGGAATAATAAATGCTTTTACAAATGGAATCCAATCATCTACTACAGTTGTAACGTCTACTGCGTGAACAGTCGATTTATTTAATACGTCGTAAAGGGGACTTACGAGTACAAGTAGAAGTATATAACTTAACGGAAGAAAAGATGAAAGTTTAAATTTCTTCATGTTGATCTCCTATGTTTAGTAATGTAAGTAAATTCAATTGATTATAATATAGAAACGTGAATTGGGCTATCGATTTTACTTACATTTTCTTGAATTAACCTTACGTTTTTGTCACTTGACTAAAAAGAAGGGGAGGGTGCTATATGAAGCGTTTATCGTATTTCTTATTTTTTATATTGATATGCCTAGTCAGTGCTGGGTGTGCAAAGGATAAAGAAGGAGAGAAATTAGAATATAACGGAAGAGCACTCGTAATTGGAGTTGTTGGAGAAAAGCCGAAAGATACGTTTAGGAATGTAAAGTTTGAGGAAATGAAGTTAGAGGCACTGGAAAAGAAATCTAAGGAAGTGGATGGTTTTCTAATAATGAAAGATCACTTTCAAGAAGCCTCAACAGAGCAGTACAAAAATGTATTTTCATCGCTAAAGAAACCAGTGTTTTTTATTGGTTTACAAGATAAATCATATTCAATTTTTATTACAAAAGGGACAGAGTATAACAGTGCACGAAAAGATGTAAATGTGATGTATACGCAAGGTTTTGCAAATATCGGAAGTGGTGAAGGGCAACAATGGGCAATTGGTTTATCTAATGGAGGAAATACAGAAGAAAGTATTCATAATATGTATATCGTCGTATTTCAAACCATCGCAGATTATTTGAATAGATGATGAGGGAGCCTGTAAACGAGGCTTCTTATTTTTTTAAATAAACGTTTGTTTAAGCTGTATGTTCGGTAGGAAGAAACCGATGTAACTTAAGGGTTAAGAAAGAAAAATGGAGAATTAATCAAACGTTTGTTTAAGCTGTATGTTCGGTAGGAAGAAACCGATGCAGCTCAAGGCGTAAGAAAGAAAAATGTGGAATTAATCAAACGCTTGTTTAAGATATATGTTTGGTGCAGAATCTAAAAAAATTTATATATTTATTTTTTTCTTAACAAATGGCGGAAAAATAAGAAAAATTCGCAGGATTATTAAAAATTATCACGAAATAAGTAAAAGTTTAGCGAATAATGGTTTGAAATAATAAAACGTTTTCTATATGATAAAGGTAAAGGTTAGTAAAAAAGTAGGTGAATTTATGACAGTAACATTTTATTCATATCCAAAGTGTGGCACATGTCAAAAGGCAAAGAAATGGTTTGAGGCAAACGATGTAGCATATGAGATGATTCATATTGTTGAAAATCCACCATCAAAAGAAGATTTACGTAATTTACATGAAAAAAGTGAATTACCATTAAAAAAATTCTTTAATACAAGTGGAATGCGTTACCGTGAACTTGGTCTGAAAGATAAGTTGAAAGATGCAAGCGAAGACGAAATGTACGAGCTTTTAGCATCTGATGGCATGTTGATTAAACGTCCAATTGTAACAGATGGAACGAATGTAACACTTGGTTTTAACGAAGAGCAGTTTGAAAGTGTGTGGAAAAAGTACCAATAAGGTATTTTTACATAATTAATACATTCACTGGAGGTACAGTCATGAGCATTCCAAATAATTTACGTTACTCTGAAGAACACGAATGGGTAAAAACTGAAGGTAATGAAGTTGTTATCGGTATCACTCACTTTGCACAAGGTGAGCTAGGCGATATCGTATTCGTTGAACTTCCTGAAGTAGGTGCAACAATCGAAGCTGACGAGCCATTCGGAAGCGTAGAATCTGTTAAAACAGTTTCTGAGTTATACGCACCTGTAAGCGGTAAAGTTGTAGCAGTAAACGAAGAATTAAGTGACCAACCAGAACTTGTTAACGAATCTCCATACGAGGGTGCATGGATGGTTAAAGTTGAACTTTCTGATGCAAGCCAAGTTGAGAAGTTATTAACTGCAGAAAAATATGCAGAAATGACAAATCAAGACTAATTTAGTCGACTAAAGGACAGCCTTTGTGCTGTCTTTTTTTATTTTGTGTGAAATAATGAAATTCAAGTTATATGTAAATAAATAAGCTATTATGAGAAAAACTGTTTTGTGGTAAGGTTTCATAAGTCTTCACAATCTGAACGAGCCGCTTACGCTTTTCTTTTGCAAAAATAAACAGGAAACAACATGAAAATAACGAATATACTATATACTAAGTTCAAGGTTATATAGTATATGGTGATCGGGTGATGACATATGATTTATGTAGAAAAAGTCATTATTGTAGAAGGTACATCAGATAGAAGAAAGATTGAATCTATTATTCGTGAACCGGTGGAAATTGTTTGTACAAATGGTACAATTGGTTTGTCGAAAATGGATGAGCTCGTTGATCAGTTTTTTGATAAGGAAGTGTATGTGCTAGTGGATGCTGATGATGCTGGAGAAAAGTTAAGGAAACAATTTCGAAAAGAATTTCCGCAAGCCGAGCATATCTATATTGATCGCTCGTACCGAGAAGTGGCAACTGCGCCATCTACACACTTAGCAAATGTATTATGGGGAGCCGACATTGACGTTTATACAGAATATTTACGGTAAGGAATGATAGAAGTGATTGATTGGACAGGAGCCGAAGCTACAGCCCTAATAGAGAACGAAGAAAAAACAGTATTATATGTATATACTCCAATGTGTGGAACATGCCAATTAGCAAAAAAGATGTTAACAGTCGTTGAGATGACAATTGAAGGCCTCAAAATTGGGATGTTAGATTTAAATTATGCTCCGCATTTAGCGAAAGAGTATGGGATTGAAAGTGTACCTTGTTTACTTGTTTTTGAAAATGGGACACTGATGAAGAAGATATACGCATTTCATTCGGTTGAATATTTATATACGGAATTAAAGTAGGCGGCAAAATTTTTGCCGCCTCGACATATTTCTTGGGAAATATGTCGAGATGCAGGGTGGATACAGTATTTGTCGAGCGAAAATAACAGGATTGCTCTTTAGTGAGAGGGAATGGTATGTAATAGAAAGTGATATGAAGGATGTGATTTAAGGTGAAATTATATTCTTTGCTTCAATCATTTGTAAATTACGCTAATGGTCAATATCATTTAGAGCCGCTTTTAAGAAAAGAAGAAAAAACTGTTAATTTCCGCTTTGGAGATGAAAGTTGTTCGTTACAAATTTCAAGAGATTATATAGAACTGCTACATGAGGAAATAGGGACGGAGCAAATCGTTTGTGTAGATGAAGAAGATGTAAAACAATTGGTAAACGGCAATGTACGATTGCAAATGTTAATGAACGATGGACGTGTACAATATTCGGGAACGTATCGAACGATGCTATTAGTCGAATCGATGTTTCATATATGTAAACCGATGTCAGTAGGTGCTTAAAATTCTGAAGGTTCATTTTTTGAGAAAATTTCTGTTGACATGGTGTTTAGATATTGATACAATTTAATTCATAAAATATAGACAATTTCATAAATTACAAATCAGACGAAAATTGAATCTGATTTCTCTTATCAAGAGAGGTGGAGGGACTGTGCCCTGTGAAGCCCGGCAACCGTCAACTTATGTTGAAATGGTGCCAATTCCTGCAAAGCAAATGCTTTGAGAGATGAGAGAGAGGGATAATGTTGTTATATACGCACATAAACCTTTCTGCTTCTCTAAAGCAGAAAGGTTTTTTTATTGTTTGAATGTGGAGGACATTCAAATAATAAAGGTAGTGATAACGGTGGACTACGCGCATTAAACATAAAAAATTGCGGAGTCGATCTAAACAAAAAGGGGTGAACATCATGATCTTATTAGAAAATGTAAAAAAAATATATAAAGCAAAAAGCGGTGATGTCACTGCTGTAGATAACGCCAATTTAAAAATAGACAAAGGTGAAATCTTTGGTGTTATCGGATATAGCGGCGCTGGGAAAAGTTCGTTAATTAGATTGTTTAATCAGTTAGAGAAACCGACTTCTGGCCAAATTACAATTGCCAATCGTGTTATATCAGCAATTACAGGGAGTGAACTTCGTAAGGCAAGGCAAGAAATCGGAATGATTTTTCAGCACTTTAACTTACTTTGGTCACGAACTGTACGTGAAAATATAGAGTTTCCACTTGAAATTGCAGGTGTTGATAAAGCGAAGAGAAGAAAACGTGTTGATGAATTAATTCATCTTGTTGGATTAGAAGGGAGAGGAGACGCGTACCCATCTCAGCTGAGCGGAGGACAAAAGCAACGCGTCGGGATTGCAAGAGCTTTAGCTAACAATCCACAAGTGCTTTTATGTGATGAAGCAACGTCAGCTCTTGATCCAGAAACGACAGATCAAATTTTGGATTTACTATTAGACATTAATAAGCGCCTTGGTTTAACAATTGTACTCATTACACATGAGATGCACGTGATTCGAAAGATATGTAACCGAGTGGCGGTAATGGAGAGAGGAAAGATTGTAGAAACAGGTCCAGTACTTGATGTATTCCGTAATCCGAAGCAAGATATTACGAAACGATTTGTACAGCAGTTAACAGATTCTGAAGATACAAATGAAACGATTGAAAGTTTAATTGAAAAATATCCAGATGGAAAAGTAATTCGTTTGCAATTTATCGGTGAGGCTGTAGAAAGACCAGTGCTTCAACGATTAATGCAACGCAGTGATATAGAAGTTAGCATTTTGCAAGGGAATATCGCACAAACGAATAACGGTTCTTACGGTAGTTTAGTTGTTCATTTAAATGGTGAGGAAATAGCGATCCAGCAAGCAATAGAAGGAATTCATCAAGATCAAGTAGAGCTGGAGGTGATTGCACATGAATAAGTTACTCGCAAATGTTGATTGGAATCAAATGTTAGAAGCAACTGGTGAAACGTTATATATGACGGCAATCGCAGCTCTTGCGACATTTGTTTTAGGACTAATTTTAGGATTGTTACTCTTCATGACAGCGAAAGATAATTTATGGGAAAACAAATCAATTAATACGGTGATTGGAGCATTCGTAAATATATTCCGTTCTATACCATTCATCATTTTAATTATTTTATTAATCCCATTCACAAAGATTCTTCTTGGAACAATTCTTGGAGCAAGTGCAGCATTGCCAGCTTTAATTATTGGAGCGGCACCATTCTACGCGAGAATGGTTGAAATCGCACTTCGCGAAATTGATAAAGGTGTAATTGAAGCTTCAAAAGCAATGGGAGCGAAAACAAGCACAATTATTTTGAAAGTGTTAATTCCAGAATCGTTACCAGCATTAGTATCTGGTATTACTGTTACGACAATTGCTTTAGTAGGCTATACAGCAATGGCGGGAGTTGTTGGTGCTGGTGGCCTTGGAACACTTGCTTACTTAGAAGGATTCCAAAGAGGGAATAACGATGTAACAATCGTTGCGACAATTTGTGTATTACTAGTTGTATTTTTAATTCAGTGGATTGGTGATAGTTTAACGACTCGAATAGATAAACGGTAATAAAAAACGGGAGGATGTTTCAAATGAAAAAATTATTACTTACGGCACTTATTTCAACTTCAATTTTTGGGTTAGCTGCTTGTGGTGGGAAAGATAAAGATGAAAAGAAACTTGTTGTGGGTGCTTCTAACGTACCGCATGCTGAAATTTTAGAAAAAGCAAAACCGTTACTTGAGAAAAAAGGAATTGAATTAGAAGTCAAAAAGTTCCAAGATTACGTGTTGCCAAATAAATCGTTAGCGGATAAGGATTTAGATGCAAACTACTTCCAGCACATTCCGTATTTAGAGAAAGAAATTAAAGATAAAAAATATGATTTTGAAATAGCAGGAAAAATTCATTTAGAACCAATCGGTGTATATTCTCAAAAATATAAGAGCTTAAAAGAACTTCCAGACGGAGCGACAATCATTATGAGTAATTCCGTTACTGACCATGGACGTGGTTTAGCAATTTTACAAAAAGAAGGCATTTTAAAAATTAAAGACGGGGTAGATCCAGTTAGTGCAACTCCAAAAGATATTGCAGATAACCCGAAAAACTTAAAGTTTAAAACGGACATTGAGCCAGGTTTGTTACCACAAGTGTATAACAATAAAGAAGGCGACGCTGTTTTAATTAACTCGAACTATGCAATTGATGCAAAGTTAAATCCAGAAAAAGATGCAATTGCAATTGAAGGTGATGATTCACCGTACGCAAACGTATTAGTGGTTCGTAAAGGTGATAAAGATAAAAAAGAGATTAAAGAGCTTGTAGAAGTATTGCATTCTAAAGAAATCGAAGACTTTATTAATAAAGAATATAAAGGGGCAGTTGTTCCTGTAAAAGAATAATTGCTGAAAAGGCTGGTGTATGCCAGCCTTTTTTATAACTACATAACTATAGGGGAGAAGGGGACATCATATGAAAAAGATTTTATTGTCAGTTGTTACAGCGCTGTCTGTATTTACATTAGCTGCTTGCGGAGGAAAAGAAGAGAATAAGCTTGTTGTTGGAGCCTCTAACGTGCCGCACGCTGTTATTCTAGAGAAGGCACAGCCAATATTAGAGAAAAAAGGCATTAAGTTAGAGATTAAAAAGTTCCAGGATTATGTACTGCCAAATAAAGCGTTAGCGGATAAAGAAATTGATGCGAACTACTTCCAGCATATTCCGTACTTAGATAAAGAAATCCAAGAAAAGGGATATAAAATTGTAAACGCAGGAAAAATCCATTTAGAGCCGATGGGTATTTATTCTAAGAAATATAAAAGCTTAAAAGACTTACCAGATGGCGGAACAGTAATTATGAGTAATAACGTAGCGGAGCGAGGCCGTATGTTAGCATTGTTACAAAAAGGCGGAGTGATTAAGCTTAAAGATGGTGTAGATGTTGTTAAGGCAACCGTAAAAGATGTAGTCGAAAATCCGAAAAACTTAAAGTTTAAAACAGATGTAGAGCCTGGATTGTCACCAAAGCTGTATGAAAATAATGAAGGTGATGCTTTATTTATTAATTCAAACTATGCAATTGATGCAAAATTAAATCCAACAAAGGATGCAATTGCGATTGAAGGAGCAGACTCTCCGTATGCAAACATCATTGCAGTTCGTAAAGGTGATGAGAAGAAAAAAGAAATTAAAGAGCTAGTAGAAGTGCTACATTCAAAAGAAATTCAAGATTTTATTAATAAAGAATATAAAGGTGCTGTACTTCCGGTAAGTGAATAATTATAAGGAAAGGACTGGAAAATTACCAGTCCTTTTTTCTTTATATAAATAAGAAGAAAGGTGTATCATAGAAAGATGCAAAGGAAATACTTATATACATTTGTGAAAAAACGGTTACTTTTTTTCGTCGTTTGCGATATCATTTTATTTGATATAAAATTAGAATGAGAATAAAATGAGAATATGAACGTTTTAGGAATTTTTAAAATGTATATATAGGATTAATGGAGGTATTGAGATGGCTGGTTCTACATTAACGGTTAAAGACTTACACGTATCAATTGATGGCAAAGAAATTTTAAAGGGTGTAAACCTTGAAGTAAAAGGTGGAGAAATCCACGCAATTATGGGACCTAACGGAACAGGTAAATCAACTTTATCTTCTGCAATTATGGGTCACCCAAAGTATGAAGTAACAGAAGGTAGCATCATCATCGACGGTGAAGATGTATTAGAAATGGAAGTAGATGAGCGCGCACAAGCGGGTCTATTCCTAGCAATGCAATATCCAAGTGAAATTAGCGGAGTAACAAACGCTGACTTCTTACGTTCTGCAATTAATGCACGTCGTGAAGAAGGCGATGAAATTTCTCTTATGAAATTTATCCGTACATTAGATAAAAACATGGAATTCCTAGAAATGGATCCAGAAATGGCACAACGTTACTTAAACGAAGGTTTCTCTGGTGGAGAGAAAAAACGTAACGAAATTCTTCAATTAATGATGATTGAGCCAAAAATCGCAATCTTAGATGAAATCGACTCAGGTCTTGATATCGATGCATTAAAAGTTGTATCTAAAGGTATTAACGAAATGCGCGGCGAAGAGTTCGGTTGCCTAATGATTACGCATTACCAACGTTTATTAAACTACATCACTCCAGACTTCGTTCACGTTATGATGAACGGTCGTATCGTTAAATCTGGTGGTCCTGAGCTTGCACAACGTCTAGAAGCTGAAGGTTACGACTGGATTAAAAAAGAATTAGGTATTGAAGACGAAACAACAGAGCAAGAAGCGTAAGAGAGGAGCATAAACATGACAATCGGTACATTACCTTTCGATCAAGAAACAATCCGTCAACGCGCAAGCGAAGTAAACGAAGCTGCTTGGTTGACTGAGTTCCGCTTACAAGCTCTTGCACAAGCAACTGAACTTCCAATGCCAACGCCTGATAAAACGAAAATTGAAAAATGGGACTTTATCGGAAAAGGCGACGCTGCTAAGCAAGAGCCTGTAAGTTCTTTAACAGAGCTTCCAGAAGCAGTGAAAAACTTAATCGATGAAAACAACAGCGTATTAGTACAACGCACTGGTACAACAGCGTTCGTTTCTTTAGCAGACGAAGCAAAAGAAAAAGGTGTTATTTTTACAGACATCGTAACAGCTGCAACTGAGCACGCTGAGCTAGTACAAAAGTACTTAATGAAAGATGGCGTGAAGGTAGACGAGCATCGTTTAACTGCACTTCATGCTGCATTAATCAACGGCGGTGCATTCGTATATGTTCCGAAAAACGTTGTTCTTGAAACTCCACTTCAAGCTGTATTCTTAGTAGACGGCGAAGAAGCTAACGTATATAACCATGTATTATTCGTAGCTGATGCGAACAGTACTGCAACTTATGTAGAAAACTATGTTGCAAATGAAAATGCTAAAGGTATTGCAAATATCGTAGCAGAAGTAATCGTGGAACAAGGCGCACAAGTTAAATTTGGTGCGGTTGATCTATTAGCAAAAGACGTAACAACTTACGTTAACCGCCGCGGTGTTGTTGGACGCGACGGCCGCATTGATTGGGCTCTAGGCCTTATGAATGACGGAAATACAATTTCCGAGAACGTTACAAACTTAATGGGCGACGGTTCATATGCTGATACGAAAACAGTAACAATTGGCCGTGGTAACCAAACACAAAACTTTACAACTAAAGTTGTTCACTTCGGTAAACACTCTGAAGGTTGGATTTTAAAACACGGTGTACAAAAAGATAGTGCAACATCTATCTTTAACGGGATTGGTAAGATTGAACACGGTGCATCTAAATCAAACGCACAACAATCTTCTCGCGTTCTTATGTTAGATGAGAAAGCACGCGGTGATGCAAACCCAATTCTTTTAATCGACGAAGATGATGTAATGGCAGGTCACGCAGCTTCAGTAGGCCGCGTAGATCCGTACCAATTATACTACTTGATGAGCCGTGGTATTCCAAAACGCGAAGCAGAACGTTTAGTCATCCATGGATTCTTAGCACCTGTAGTAAATGAGCTTCCAATTGAAGGAGTAAAAGCACAGCTTGTTGAGGTAATTGAAAGGAAAGTTCGCTAATGAATATTCATGAAATACGCAAACAGTTTCCAATTCTTGATCAAAAAGTGAACGGCAAACAACTTGTATATTTCGATAGTGCAGCAACTTCTCAAAAACCAATTCAAGTCATTGAAACGTTAGAACGTTACTATAAAGAATATAATTCTAACGTGCATCGCGGTGTTCATACGCTCGGTACGAAAGCTACCGACGCGTATGAAGGTGCACGCGAGAAAGTTCGCAAGTTTATTAACGCGAAATCAATGGAAGAGATTATTTTCACGCGCGGAACGACAACTGCATTAAATACAGTAGCGGCTAGCTATGGTCTTGAAAATGTAAAAGAAGGCGATGAAATCGTTATTTCTTACATGGAGCACCATAGTAACATCATTCCGTGGCAACAAGTTGCGAAGAAAACTGGTGCAACTTTAAAATACCTTCCGCTTCAACCAGACGGTACAATTTCTTTAGAAGATGTTCGTCAAACAGTTACACCGAATACAAAAATCGTTTCTATTATGCAAGTTTCAAACGTGCTTGGAACGATTAACCCTGTAAAAGAAATCGGAGCGATCGCACACGAAAATGGCGCAATTATGGTCGTTGACGGTGCACAAAGTACACCTCACATGAAAGTAGATGTACAAGATTTAAACTGTGATTTCTACGCATTATCTGCTCATAAGATGTGCGGACCTACAGGCATCGGCGTATTATATGGTAAAAAAGAATTGCTGAACAATATGGAGCCAATTGAATTTGGCGGTGAAATGATTGATTTCGTAGATTTACAAGAATCTACTTGGAAAGAGCTTCCGTGGAAGTTTGAAGCAGGTACACCGATTATCGGTAATGCAATCGGACTTGGTGCGGCAATTGATTTCCTAGAAGAAATCGGTCTTGATAATATTGAAAAGCATGAGCATGAATTAGCGCAATACGCTTTAGAAAGACTATCAGAAGTAGATGGCGTTACAATTTATGGTCCAAAGCATCGCGCTGGTCTTGTTACATTTAATATTGAAGACGTACATCCTCACGATGTAGCGACTGTATTAGATGTAGAAGGCATTGCAGTTCGCGCAGGACATCACTGTGCACAACCGCTTATGAAGTGGCTAAAAGCTTCTTCAACAGCACGTGCGAGCTTCTATTTATATAATACAAAAGAAGAAATTGATACATTTGTTGAATCGCTAATCAAGACAAAGGAGTATTTCACAAATGTCATTTAATAATTTAGATACGTTATATCGTCAAGTTATTATGGATCATTATAAGAATCCTCGTAACCATGGCGTGTTAGAAGATAGTGTTACTGTTAACTTGAACAATCCAACTTGCGGCGATCGTATTCAACTTACGATGAAAGTAGAAGAAGGTATTGTGCAAGAGGCGAAGTTTGAAGGCGAAGGATGTTCAATCTCAATGTCTTCAGCTTCAATGATGACACAAGCAGTAAAAGGTAAGAAAATTGAAGAAGCACTTCAGCTTTCGAAAATTTTCTCTGACATGATGCTAGGAAAAGAGTACGATGACAGCATCGATTTAGGAGATATTGAAGCATTACAAGGCGTATGCAAGTTCCCTGCACGTATTAAATGTGCAACATTAGCGTGGAAAGCGTTAGAAAAGGGCTTAAACGAAGATAAGTAATGTTAAAGGTTCCTAAAAATGAGGTTATCTAAGGAGGGACACACCAACATGGCGAAGCAACTGCCAGATATCGGCGATTATAAATATGGTTTCAAAGACAAAGACGTTTCGATTTTCCGTGCTGGACGCGGTTTAACAAAAGAGATCGTTGAAGAGATTTCACGTATGAAAGAAGAACCACAGTGGATGTTAGACTTCCGTTTAAAATCACTGGATAAGTTCTATGAAATGCCAATGCCACAATGGGGCGGCGACTTAAATGACTTAGATTTCGATGAGATTACGTACTACGTAAAACCATCTGAGAAATCTGAGAAGTCTTGGGATGAAGTACCTGATGAAATTAAAGCAACATTTGATAAATTAGGTATTCCAGAAGCTGAGCAAAAATATTTAGCTGGTGTATCTGCACAGTACGAATCTGAAGTTGTATACCACAACATGAAAGAAGACCTAGAAGCTCTAGGAATCGTCTTCAAAGATACAGATAGCGCATTAAAAGAGAACGAAGATATTTTCCGTGAACATTTCGGAAAAGTAATTCCACCAACAGACAACAAATTCTCTGCATTAAACTCTGCAGTTTGGTCTGGTGGATCATTCATCTACGTTCCAAAAGGTGTTAAAGTTGATACACCACTTCAAGCGTATTTCCGTATTAACTCTGAAAATATGGGACAATTCGAGCGTACGCTTATCATCGTAGACGAAGGCGCACACGTACACTACGTAGAAGGTTGTACAGCACCTGTTTACACGACTAACTCACTTCACAGTGCGGTAGTAGAAATCATCATTAAAAAAGATGCATATTGCCGTTATACAACAATCCAAAACTGGGCGAACAACGTATACAACCTAGTTACAAAACGTGCGGTTTGTGAAGAAAACGCAACGATGGAATGGATTGACGGTAACATCGGATCTAAATTAACGATGAAATATCCAGCAGTTATCTTAAAAGGTGAAGGCGCTCGTGGTTTAACATTATCTATCGCGATTGCTGGTAAAGGCCAACACCAAGATGCTGGTGCGAAAATGATTCACTTAGCACCAAACACGTCTTCAACAATCGTTTCTAAATCGATTGCGAAGCATGGTGGTAAAGTAACTTACCGTGGTATCGTACACTTCGGACCAAAAGCGAAAAACTCTCGCTCTAACATCGAGTGTGACACGTTAATCATGGATAACCAATCTACATCTGATACAATTCCTTACAACGAAATCAAAAACGATTACGTTTCACTTGAGCACGAAGCGAAAGTATCGAAAGTATCAGAAGAACAATTATTCTACCTAATGAGCCGCGGTATTTCTGAGCAAGAAGCTACAGAAATGATCGTAATGGGCTTCATCGAGCCATTCACTCGCGAACTTCCAATGGAATACGCAGTTGAAATGAACCGCCTAATCAAGTTTGAGATGGAAGGTTCTATTGGTTAAATAGAAATGCGGAGCCGCCTGTTCAGACCCGTTGGCTAAGGTTCTTTCGCACAGAAGATGCTTTTTATCTTCTCGTGCGGAAGGTTCTTAGACATGAGGGCCTAGGAGGCAAAGCTGGACAATATTTAAAGTGGAAGCGGCTTGTTCAGAATGTGAGGGGGAAGAAGTGAAGCTACCGAACATTCTAGCCGCTAGAACTGGATAATATATGTATGAAGAAAGCGCCCTGCTGTGCAGGGCGCTTTTTTGTTTTGCGGATTTGTCTTGGCTTGGGAGAGGATACCCGGGTGGGTGTTCAGCTAAATATATCAACGATTTTTCAAATATATCGATCATAAACGGGAATATATCAACGATTATTTCAATATATCAACGTTTCGACAAGGAATATCGATTTGTCGACAAGATAAGACAAAAGAAAATTCTCACATACCCCAAACATTTTATAAGAACAGAGAACGACTAGGTTTAAGACAAAGAGACTGACAAATCCACTTGAACAATCAACCACTGAATTTTATATTAAACTTTTTGACAAATCCACCCCTCCCTCCACTATCTGGAATTCTTTCCTGTATTAGCGAAAGTTTCTCATATAAAAAGGACAATCTTTTGCTTTTTCTCACAATGCGAGTACAATGTAAAATAGCAAGAAAAGACGAAAAGTATTTACAGGATTATTGCGTGCGCATAGCGTAAATGGCAGTAAGGAACTGAGAGGAGGTTTTTTCTCTGAATATAAATAAAGAAACAATCATCCATCTTTATCATACAAACGATATACATAGTCATTTTGAAAATTGGCCGCAAATTTCTCGGTTTGTACAAGAGGAGAAAAAGCGAAGACAGGAAGCGGGAGAGACCGTCTTGACGGTTGATATCGGCGATCATGTGGATCGTTTTCATAGTATTTCGGAAGCGACGAATGGACTTGGCAATACGAAGCTTTTGAATGAGGCGTTATATGATTATGTAACGATCGGAAATAATGAAGGAATTACGTTAGCGAAGGAGCATTTGAATCGTCTATATGATGATGCTGGATTTGAGGTGCTCGTCGCGAATTTATTTGAAAAAGAAGGGGTACGTCCGGAGTGGGCAAAGCCTTATAAATTACATACAACGACAGATGGGATTACGATTGCTTTTATCGGATTAACGGTAGCTTATCCGGAGTTTTATTATATGCTCGATTGGCATATTGAAGATCCGCTTATCCATTTAGAGTCAATTTTAGAAGAAGTGAAAGATGAGGCTCATATTACAGTTGTTCTTTCTCACCTTGGAAAAAGCATGGATGAGTATATGGCGGAGCATTATGATGTAGATGTTATTTTAGGGGCACATACGCATCATTTATTTGACCGAGGCGTTCTTATGAATAATACGTTACTTTGTTGTTGTGAAAAGTGGGGACGTTACGTTGGGCACGTTCAGCTTACTGTGGATAAAGAGACGAAGAAGCTGTTGAAAAAGGACGGTAGAGCGATTAAGACAGAACGTTTAGGTGCTTACAGCAAACCGTTATCCACAATTGAATTGCTGCAGGAAGAAAGTAAACAGATTATGGCAGAGCCTGTCGTTCATGTAAAGGAATCATTGCCAGTCGATTGGTTTCAGGAAACAGCATTTTCGCACATGTTAGCAAATGCGCTGAAAATGTGGTGCGGTGCAGAGATTGGAATGGTGAACGCGGGTGTACTTCTTGAAGGATTAGAAGAAGGTGTTGTGACGCGCGGAGATATTCACAGAATTTGTCCACATCCAATTAATCCTTGTGCTTTGAAAGTTCCAGGAAAGATATTAAGAGAAGTTATTTTGAAAGCACGTAAACCGAATATGGAGAATCTTGAGGTAAAAGGATTCGGATTTCGGGGAAAAGTGATGGGGAAAATGATTTACGCTGGTGTAGAAGTCATTCCAGATACGATTCCCGGGAATAAAATTTTACTCGAAGATGTATTAATTAACGGGGAATCGCTGGAATTAGATCGTATATATACAGTAGGAACGATTGATATGTTTACATTTGGCTACTTATACCCAGAGCTATCCACACTTTCTGACAAACAATATTATATGCCAGAACTACTTAGAGATGTGTTAACAGATATGTTAATAACTTATACATCTTCCGTTAAACTATAGGCTAGTTAACTTGTAACACTCATTTTTCTCTTGTCATACAGATAAGAAAGAGAGGAGTGTGAACTATGGTTAATGTGGAGCCAATTATAATTGATAATTATACGTTTATTGCAGTTAGCGTGAAACTTCCAAAGACGAATTTGCTAGCTGTAATGAGCGATAAAGGATATATTATGTGTGGTGCATTAGATGTAGGTCTTTTAAATGAGAAATTAGGTGATCGAGGAATTATTGCTGGCCGTGCGGTTGGTGTAAGAACGATTGAACAACTTCTTGAAGCGCCACTAGAATCGGTAACGACTGGAGCTGAAGCATTAGGCATTCCAGCAGGAACGATTGGAAAAGAAGCATTATTAAAAATGAGATAAGCATATATCGTCCCTCCTTCTTGCATAGAAATGATATAAGAAGGAGGTTTTTTTATGAGTATATTTCGCTCGAAAAACTCGCGGTTTCGAAAGGGACCTATTGCCTTTCGGTATATACTGCTTATGTCGTTTATTCTTTTTGTTATATTACTTACGCAAGGGTTGTGGATTGTGAATAATAATATTCAGCCGACCTTAATTAAATATGGGGAAGTAGAGACACATAAAATGGCGACAGCAATTATGACGAAGGCGGTAAAGGATCGAATTAATGAAGGATTCGATGTCGATTCATTAATGAAAGTACAGAATGATAAAAACGGAAAAGTATCCACAATTAATTTAAATACGAAGCAAGTAAATGAAATCGTAACGTCAACGACCACGTACATAGAAAAATATTTGCAACAAGTAGAACAAGGGAAGTTGAAGGAGCTAGGTATTTCTGAAAAAAACGGGGCGACTATGGCAGTTCCTTTTGGGCGTGTAACGGATAATGCACTTCTTGGTAATATAGGACCAGATATTCCAATTCATTTCACGCCAATTGGTCATGTGAATACAGATATTAAACAAAAAATTGAGCCGCATGGGATTAATACTACAGCGATTCAAATTGTTATGGAAATGGAAGTAACATTGCAAGTAATTATTCCATTTCATACGAAAGAGATAACGGTGAAACAAAATGTTCCAATTGCGACGCGTATCGTTCAAGGGGAAGTGCCTACGTATTATGGAAGCGGAAGTGTTGCTGTACCTGATAAAAAGAAAACAGATAGTTAATTGCATATAAAGTGAAACTCGGCTGAGCCGGGCTTTTACTGGATAAAAAATAACCGTAGCAATGCGCTACGGTTATCGTTTTGTATTTGCTCGTTCTTTGCGTTCCCAAAGGCTTAAATGCATGTATGGATCGAAGGCCCATTCTGTATAGCCATTGTCTTTATACATGCCAAAATGTAAGTGGGGTGGAAATTTTCCGGCTGTACCAGGAGGTCCATAACCAGTGCTACCAACAAATCCGATTACTTTTCCTGGTTCAACAATTTGTCCAAGCTGTATTTCTTTTGAAAACCCGCCTAAATGGGCGTAATAATGGTAATTGTTATGAAGGTCACGGATACCAATGCGCCATCCACCAAGGCGGTTCCAACCTTTCGTTTCAATAATGCCATAGCAAGTCGATCTTACTGGCACGCCATATCCGGCGAAAATATCGGTTCCTTCATGAATCCTTCTGCCGCCAAAACTTCTTCCAGCGCCGAAAGTACTACGGTAGCTATGGTCACTACGAATCGGAAGAGGAAAAGCATTTCCTTCTAAATTAATACGTCCATAATGTTTATAAATTTGGGCGTATTCGCTAATTAAATCAACTGTTTTTGCACGTCTATAATATTCCCAAAGCATAATTTTAATACGGTCTTCTGACGTTCCTTGTTTCCTTAAAATAGTGGCTGCGGTATGCAGAAGATCACGGTCGCTATTTGCATTTGCAAATCCATCTTTGTCACCATCTAAACCTATTCCGCCAAATAGAGAAATTGTATGGGGGAGAGTATCGTTACTATTAATAGGCCCAGCCCATATTTCTGGTTTGAAATAAAGGGAAATGATGGCATCTGGTTTTTTCGGAATATCTTTTCTTACGCTCCGTATATTTCTTTCATATTGATCCATTGCAGCTAAGTAATACCATGGAATGCCTGAAGACTGCTCGGTTTCTTTATATAGTGCCATGCGCTTTTCGTATATGCTTTGCTGATTATCTTCACCGTAAGCGATGTTTTGGTGGAGAAGAAAACAAATAGAAAGCAAAAGAGAAATTTTTCGAAGCATGAAATAGACTCCTTTCACAACATCACTCTTTTTAGTGTGGGATATACGGAGTATTTCATTATAGGGAACGATTGGAAAAAATCTTAGAATCTTCATTTGAGCAAATCGCTTTCATACGTTAGAATAGATATGTTACATTGAAAGAAGCGAACACGGTAAACTATTTCATATTGTGCGGAGTTGATAACCATGACAAAACAAACAGAATATAAGCGCAAGCCCGAATGGTTGAAAATTAAGTTAAACACGAATGAAAACTATACAGGCTTAAAGAAAATGATGCGTTCTAAGAATCTTCATACCGTTTGTGAAGAGGCAAAATGTCCGAATATTCATGAATGCTGGGCTGTAAGAAAAACAGCAACATTTATGATTTTAGGTGCGGTTTGTACACGTGCTTGTCGTTTTTGTGCGGTTAAAACAGGCTTACCAACTGAGCTTGATTTACAAGAACCAGAACGCGTAGCAGATTCAGTAGTTCAAATGGGCTTAAAGCACGTTGTTATAACAGCGGTTGCACGTGATGATTTAAAGGACGGGGGAGCAGCTGTTTTTGCTGAAACAGTACGCGCAGTACGTCGTAAAAACCCATTCACGTCTATCGAAGTATTACCATCTGATATGGGTGGAGTAGAAGAAAACTTAAAAATGTTAATGGATGCAAAACCAGATATTCTAAACCATAACATTGAAACAGTACGTCGATTATCTGACCGAGTTCGCGCTAGAGCAAAATATGAACGTTCATTAGAGTTTTTACGTCGAGCGAAAGAAATGCAGCCTGATATTCCAACTAAATCGAGCATTATGGTGGGCTTAGGTGAAACGAGAGAAGATTTAATTGAAGCAATGGATGACTTACGTGCAAACAATGTGGATATTTTAACTCTTGGGCAATACCTACAACCATCTAAGAAGCATTTACCAGTTCTTAAATATTACCCACCAGCAGAATTTGCAGAGCTTAAAGAAATTGCACTTAGCAAAGGATTTAGCCACTGTGAAGCTGGCCCACTTGTGCGTTCTTCTTACCATGCGGATGAGCAAGTACGTTCTGCAAAAGAAAAAACAGCAGAAGCTAAATAATGAAAAAAGAGAGCTAGCGATTAGCTCTCTTTTTGTTTGTACTCTAAAACGGTATTTGTACATGTTAATAAAATCTTTTTTAATTCTTCTGTGGATAATTCAATTGTAAATTCAGGAACACCAGGTGTAATTAAAATTTTATCGTACGTATAAATAGCGTTATCCACAATAATTGTTACATCGTGTGAATATCCGAAAGGAGCTACACATCCCGGCGTACAACCAGTTTTGTCTCGCAGTTCATCAGGAGAACAGAGAGATAAGCGTTCTCCTGTTAGCTCTTTCATCTCCCCCCGGTTGAGCCTTGTGCCCTCTAACGTAAAAAATACGTAATAATCTCCAGACTTTGATTTTAAAAATAAGCTTTTACTTGGAGTGCCTTGTAAGCCAAGTCTCTCACGTACGATCCGATCCGTCTCATAATCGAGTACTGGTTCGTGTTCGAATTTTTCATAAGAAACATTTGTTTTATGTAGTAAAGCAAGTACGTCTTCGTACATATGAAATGATACCCCTTTCTATTGTTAGAACAGTCTCTTCTCGTGGCGTCAACTGAATGTTTTGGAAAGGGATATTACTTGGACGATGCTTCCCATAAGCGTTTTATGATACATTGTTCGTCGATTGTAATTTCGTAAATATCAGGATTGGTTAAAGTTCTCCATTCATTAAAGCCAATCGTATGATCAAAATGCTTTAAAATGAGCGTAAGTAAATTGCCATGTGTAACAAGTAGTGTTGTCGTATGGTTTAATTGTAAAACGTCTTGAATAAGCGAAATGGCACGGTCTGTTGCTTGTTTTGTTGACTCTCCGCCTGAAAAGGCAATATCTATGTTCGTAAAAGTGGATTCTAGTTTTTGCATCCAATCATCCATTGGAACGTTGCTCAATATGCGTTCAGTTAATCGTTCATCTTCTTGGATAGATAAGTTAGCTTGGAGCGCATAGGGCCGAATGGAATCGATAGCTCGGACAAATGGGCTTGAAATAATATGATCGATTTGTAGATGATTTTCTAAGAGGAATGTAGCAAGAGTATTTGCTTGGTCTTTTCCATCGGTCGTTAATTCATCATCACGTTTTTGCCCAGTTGCTGAACAATGTCGTATTACAATAATTTTCTTCATAATTCATCCCCATCTTTCAAGTTGACGCTATATACTTCGACAAATGTGGAAATAATTCCTTTTTCTTGGAAACGGCATATTGATTTAAATATGTGGAAAATTAATGTGGATAATGAACATTTGAGGTGCAATCATGAATAAAATGATATGTATTGTATTTAGTCTTTGTTTTTTTATACACTTGTCCACAACTTATGCAGAGTCGAATCAAAAAGTAAATTATCCAAGCAATCGAAATAAGTCATTTGTGAGTGAGGATGTTTTTTATAAACAGTTAGACAAGAAAATCTATAAAGAATACAATAATGCAGCATATAGTGTTCGGAAAAAAATCTTATTTAAAGAAGTGGCTGATGAAGAATTTTCTTTCCTACAAAAAACAGCCATGGGTCGTCGGAGTAGTGTGATGCTTCAAGATTTTTTTGTTCATCCTGATCGCCAAGTTTATTTTTTCGCTTCCTTTTCTCAAAATGAGGTAGAAGAGTTTCATAAATATATCGTTATAGATGCAGAAACAAAGAGGGAGCTGCAAGAGGGCAAAAGTTATCATTAGTGTGGTAATTCATATAAAAAATAAACCACCAATTTTGGTGGTTTATTTTTTACTCCGGCACACTCATTAATTTCGCTTTCATCTTGCGAATAAGAACGACAGCGCCAATTGTACAGAGAAGTGTAATTCCTTCGGCAACGAAGAGATTGATTGTTTTTGTTTGGTAAAGTGCCGCGAAAAAGTCTACAAATGCGTGGAATAGTATAGCGTATACTAGGAAGATATATTTCTTCTGTTTTACTGCGTATAAAACAAGCATTGTAAAGGCGATTTGAAGCACGAGTGCCATAATTCTTTCTAAGCTACCAAGGAAGTATAAGTAGGCAGGTTGCTGAATTAACATGTCCTGTAAAATGCTGAGCTCGGGTTTTTGTTCAATCAGTCGAGCGAAGCTACCATCGTTAATAGAATTAGCGAAGATTAATGCTTGTAATGCAGAAAAACCGCCAATTAAAATAGATTCAATTCCGCCGTGACCTATTCCATAAGCGAAGCCATCTTTATATTCTAGATATTTTTTTAGTAAGAAGAAGAAGGCAACGAAGCGTCCTAATTCTTCAAAAATACCAGCAGTCAATCCGCCATAAATTGCGAAGACAAACGGATTTTCTAAAAATGGAGCGATTGTTGGATTACCGCGCATAAATAGGTGGAATGGTGTTTCAAGAATTTGGGTAAATCCGATAAAGATAAGAACACCAATGCCGACCACTTTCCAATTAATATGATATTTTTTACGGAAATAAACGAGTACGATAATTGGGACCAGAATCGAGACAATGAGTTGAAAGATGATGCTGGCAATTACAGTATTTGAAACCATACTTTCACCGCTTTCTAATATATGTACATATCTATTATGCATGAAATAGGGGAGAGATGAAACTTTTAGAAAGAAAATGAATTTACTTATTGACTCTAACGTTGCGTCATACTTTATCGTATGTACTAAGGGGGGATACAAATGACAATGAGAGTAAAAGAAGTAGCTGATTTAGTTGGAATTAGTGTGCGCACACTGCATCATTACGATGAAATTGGGTTGTTAACCCCAGACGAGACGACAGAGTCTGGATATCGTCTGTATTCCAATGAAAATTTAGAGACGTTGCAGCAAATTTTGTTTTTTAAAGAACTAGGCTTCCCTTTGAAGAAAATTAAAGAAATTATCATGAGTCCATCATTTGATCGCGAAGAGGCACTACAGCTTCATAAGAAAATGCTTCTTGAAAAGCGTGCCAGATTAGATAAGGTGATTGCGACGATTGATAAAACAATTCAGCATACAAAAGGAGAGATTGAAATGACGAATAAAGAGAAATTTGAAGGATTCGATTTCAGCCATAACCCATATGAAGAAGAAGCACGTGAAAGATGGGGAGACGCAGCTGTAGATAAAGCGAATGAATATGCGAAAGGTATGTCAAAAGAGAAGCAAGAAGAGTTTAATGCTATTTACAGAAATTTAGCGGCACTTAGACACGGTGCACCTGATTCCAAAGAGGCGCAAGAAGCTATCAAAGTATGGTACGATTACTTGCAAAACTTTAGTCACTATTCATTAGATGCTTTTAAAGGACTCGGCCAAATGTACGTCGCTGATGAGCGCTTTACGAAAAATATCGATAAGTTTGGCGAAGGTTTAGCGCAGTTTATGTGTGATGCAATGGAAGTTTATGCGGATCGTAATAAAAAATAAAAAGTAAAACAGGTGGAGATTTTCTCCACCTGTTTTACTTTTTAATCATATCATTCAAGGTCTGATCTCCCGTATTGTTCAAATGAGGATTTTTACTCATTTCACGTTTTAGCATATCGAGGCTTTGCGTATATTCTGTATCATTTAATGCGCCAGATTGAAGGCCTTGAATTTGGGAAATCAACTTTTGGTCTGTTGATACATATGCTTTATAATAGCGAGGGACGATGGACAAAGCAGCTCTATATACTTGATCCGCTACAAGTTTTGGATCCGTTGTGTTTGCACGATATACAACAAATACTTCATCATCGGTAACGAGTGTAGCAGCGTTTGTAACGTCAGGAAGTTTGACGGTCATGCTTGTAATCATTTCAGCGACTTTCTCGCGATTAATGGCCCCTACTTGTTTGTTAGATACTTCATGCTTTTGTTTAGAAGAATAACCGACTCTTGTGAGTCTTGTATTTGTATTTTCCGTATGATACATGTCATTTTTATTGGAAACAAGAACACGGCTTCCTTCTTCACGTTCCATTTCGGCTTTATTTGCTGGCTGGCAGCCTGCAAATAAGGAAAGAGTGAGGAGAGAGAGCATAATTTGTTTTTTCACGATGTATCACCTCCTTCTCCATAGCATGCACTAATTTTCAATTTTTTGTATTTGAAATTGTTGGTTGGTATGCTTTGTGATACGATAAAAAGAAGAATGCTTAGAGAGGAAGTTAATGATGGAGCAAAAGCAAGAGCAAGAGATTCATGCTACGGTGAGCATTAATAATGTTCAGTACGAAGTAATTAAAAACTTTCGTGACGGTTTTAGTGAAGAAGCATTTAAAGAGCGCTATGCAGAAATTTTAAATAAATATGATTATATCGTTGGGGACTGGGGATATGAGCAACTTAGATTGCGCGGATTCTTTGATGATAGTAACCAACGTGCGACATATGATACGAAAATTAGTACGTTAACGGAGTATTTATACGAGTACTGTAACTTCGGTTGTGCACACTTCGTATTAAGAAAAGCGAAGAAATAAAAAAATCCTCTTACAATTGTAAGAGGATTTTTTGCATATGCTCGCTTACAAACAAATCGAGATATAATCGCCTTCAGAAAGTATTGTATTTGGCTTCATTTGTTGTCCGTTCAATTGAATATCCCTATTTTTAATTTTATCCACAATGAGTGTACGGCTCCAGTCAGAAATATATGTGGATAAGGCTTTATCGATGCGGTGGGAACCGAAAATGAGGTCTAATACAAGCGTGATTTCGGCTATGCCGTTTTCTTTATGTTGCATAATGGAAATAGTAGTAGTTGTTTCGGCTTGATCTTGCTGGGTCATATCGATCGTTTCAACGTGATCAGTAAATGATTTATAAATACGCAGTTTTTGATTCCACGTATGATCTTTCGGACATTTATAAATAGCAAAGCGGTATATGTTTTTTCCATTGGCGTTATGCCTACGAATATTCGTATCAGTAAATAGGGTAGTACGTCCGCAATTTTTACAATATTTTTCGATTGTGTGTTGCTGATTTTCATATAAACTCCAAGAAAGTTGTACTTTCTGCATTTTCCTTCACCTCTTATAGTAGTGGCAAAGAAACGTAATACAGCTATTTGGATGTCTTGTAGTATGAAGACATGAGAAAAAGACAAAAATAAAAGGAGGTTCCCCAAAGAGGAACCTCCGTAAACATCATACTACAGATGCAATACGTTCCTTTGTAATGGGAATGGGCAGACTACTCCCTTGAAAAAGCGTGGTGCTTTTTTGAGAGTAATGCTATCCAATTGCTGGTCCATTACAAAGTAAATGTTGGCATACGTAGATAACGTCCTTTCTATCCAAATAGATTTATTCTTCATTATAACATATAATACTGAAAATTCAAAATAATAAAGGCGAAAAAACACCAGCTAAAATAGCTGGTGCATACGATAAATTATATAAGTTCAAATAAAAATGAGCGTAATTCTTCTGCAATTTCTTCAGTCATAGAAAATGCGTGCTCTAAGTAGCCTGGTTCGTTTAAATCGTCAGCACCGATAATTGCAAATTTATTACTTTGCATATCAAGTACAATTGTTTTACCGTAATGACGATCGGAGTATAAAAGCGCTAAATCATGACGCTCATTTTCTCCCATAAAGCTAACGAAACGAGTTTTTGTAGCGACAGTATCGTCGTACAGAAAGAAACGTTCTTCCATACACATGGCTCCTTTATTAAATATCTAAGTTTAAGTGTGGTTTATGATCTAAATGGTGATGCGTTTTAATGAATCGTACTGTTCTTGTTTTGTAACGCATTACGATAGAGTATGTTTCAGCTAAATCTCCGCCAAGGAATTTAACACCGTCTAATAACTCACCAGCAGATACACCAGTTGCTGAGAAGATTGCATCATCCCCAGATACTAAGTCATCTAACATAAGAAGTTGACGAGGATCTTCTAATCCCATTTCACGACAACGAGCTTCTTCTTCTTCGTTCATTGGAACTAAGCGAGCTTGCATTTCACCTTCAAGACATTTTAATGCTGCTGCAGAAATAACGCCTTCTGGAGCTCCGCCAATACCTACGAATAAGTCAATACCTGTTCCAGGTAGTGCTGTTGCGATTGACGCACCAACATCACCGTCACCAAATAATTTTACACGTGCACCTTTAGCACGAACACGATCGATAATATCTTGATGACGTTCACGTTCTTGAACGATAACTGTTAGATCGCGAATCTTTTTATTGTTAGCTTCTGCTACAATTTCAATTGTTTTTTCAATTGGATCATCTAAGCTAATTTTACCAGCTGCTTTTGGACCAACCGCGATTTTTTCCATGTACATATCAGGAGCATGAAGAAGGTTTCCTTTATCTGCGATTGCGATAACTGCCATTGCATTTGCAAGACCTTTTGCAACGATGTTTGTACCTTCTAGTGGGTCAACGGCGATGTCTACTTCTGGACCGTTACCTGTTCCTAGTTCTTCACCAATATACAGCATCGGTGCTTCATCAAGTTCTCCTTCACCAATTACAACTGTACCTGCCATGTTTACTGAATCAAACATATCACGCATTGCTGTAGTTGCTGCATCATCTGCTTCGTTCTTCTTTCCGCGGCCCATCCACTGTGCGGATGCTAATGCTGCTGCTTCTGTTACACGGACAATTTCTAGTGCGAGTTCACGTTCCAAGATTTCATTCCTCCAATTTCAAAAATCATACAAATATAACTATAACAAATAACAGAGAAAAGGTGAATTCGAAAAATTGTCGATTTTTTCAGAAGAAAGCGTTACAATTAAAATGTAAATGCTTTAATTTCCAGGTAGGTGACATTCATGTATTTTGTAGACAGAAAGAAAATAGAACAAATGCTAGTATGTTTAGAACGAGCAACAAGTACATTTCAAGAGAAAAAGATATATGAAACCGAGTTTGAATTTTATGCATTAGAGCGCATAGCCCATCTTATTATTGATACTGTATTAGATGTAGGAAATGCGATGATTGATGGATTTATTATGCGCGATCCAGGAAGTTATGAAGATATTATTGATATTTTAATGGATGAGCGAGTGATAAGTGAAGAAGATGGACAAGGGATGAAAGAAATTATCCTTCTTCGAAAAATGCTTATGCAAGATTATATTCAAATGAATCATGATGAATTATATAAGACGATTCAAAAACATATTGCAGTGGTAGAAAAATACCCAGCAAATATTCGCAGTTATTTAGAAAAGGAATTAGGACCTGTATCTGCATTTGTACCAGAATAATTATGCTTATAAGATCCCCAGAGAATGCCTTTTGGGGATCTTATATTGTATGTGAGAAAGAAAAGGGAGAAGGGTGAAGTATGGGGGAAGCACGTACTACGAAAGACGAGATTGTACAATTGTTGAAAGTAAAGGGAGAGCACACGGTAGCGGAACTAGCTGACGTTTTAGAGATTACAGAAATGGCAATCCGAAGACATTTAAGTAATCTTGAGAAAGACGGACTCATTTATTCTAAGATGGTAAGGCAACATGTCGGAAGACCAACTTATTTGTATGGATTAAGTGAAAAGGGAGAAGATACATTCCCGAAAGAGTATAAGCAATTTGCGATTGATATGCTAGAAGATTTAGCTCGAATGGGCGATGAAAAAATACTTCGTTATGTTTTAAAAGAGAGAACGAAGCGAATGGAAGAACAGTTACAAAAGCGAGTGAGTGATCAAAAGAATTTAGCATATAAAGTGCAAGAGATAGCAGCGATGCAAGAGAAAAATGGTTATATGGTTCAAATTAAGAGAGACGGAGAGAACTCTTTCGTAATTGAAAAACAAAACTGTCCGTTAAAGGAAATTGCAGAGAGATTTCCGCAAGTATGTGAAGATGAAAAAGAGATGTATAAGCGTTTATTTGCAGGGGCAGATGTAAAGACGTTAGCAAACATGTGCGAGGGCGATTGTAGTTGTTCTTACCAAGTAAAAGAGAAAAAATGAACGTTATGGGGCGCTTTAAGGTAAAGCGTTTTTTTCTTTGTAAAAAGCGGGTAATATAAGAATGGTATGATAAGGTGAGAACGTTAGCATAGAAGGAGAGACATAATCGATGTATAAAGGGTACTTAATTGACTTAGACGGTACGATGTATCGCGGAGAAGAACAAATTGAAGAAGCAAGCGACTTCGTAAAAGCATTAGGAGAGCGCGGCATTCCATATTTATTCGTTACGAATAACTCAACTCGTAAACCAGAACAGGTAGCAGAAAAACTTGTTCGTTTCGATATTCCAGCGAAAGCAGAGCAAGTATTCACAACGAGTATGGCGACTGCGAACTTCATTTATGAACGTAAACAAGACGCAACTGTATATATGATTGGTGAAGAAGGCTTACACGATGCACTTGTGGAAAAAGGATTTGAACTTGTGGATGAAAATCCTGATTTCGTTGTTGTTGGTTTAGATCGTGACATCACATATGAAAAATTAGCAAAAGCTTGTCTTGCTGTGCGTAACGGCGCAACGTTTATTTCTACAAATGGAGACATTGCCATTCCGACTGAGCGCGGATTGTTACCAGGTAACGGCTCATTAACATCAGTTGTAGCAGTATCAACAGGTGTGGATCCAATCTTTATCGGAAAACCAGAATCAATCATTATGGAACAAGCTTTAAAAGTGCTTGGCATAGAAAAAAATGAAGCATTAATGGTTGGGGATAACTATGATACAGACATTTTAGCAGGAATAAATGCTGGTATGCATACCCTTCTTGTCCACACTGGAGTCACAACTGTGGAGAAGTTAACAGAATATGAAGTACAACCAACGCAAGTTGTGCATAACTTGACGGAGTGGATTGAGAAGATGTAGTGAAGAAAGCTGTTCCAAACTTTGGAACAGCTTTTTTTATTCCTGCTATTTGCAGGCAGCCCGATTGGTGTGGGCTAACATTCAGTTGTGACTAGTGTCGATTTTTGTCGGTAAGTCGATATATTTTAAAAATCGCCGATATAATCTGAGTTGCGCCGATATATTTAGAAAATCGCTGATATAATCTGAGTTGCGCTGATTTAATTTTATTAAAAAGCACGATTCACAACGTCTTTAACCTCTTCAAGATATTGTTTACGCACACTGTTATCCACAGAAGGAACACTTGTATAGAATGTATGCTCAATTGTTTCAATGCCTGTAAATTCAAAAATACCAACATCCGCTGTTTTCTTCATTGCATCAAACATGCCGCCTGCTGTGTATGCTTCTTTCGTATTGCCCATTGTAGATAATAATAACCCTTTTTTACCGCTTAATAACTTCTCGATGCCATTTTCACCGTAAGCATAAGCGAAGCCGTGGCTAAATACACGGTCAACGTATCCTTTTAAAATAGCAGGAAGTCCCGCCCACCAAACTGGATAAATAAATGTAATGCTGTCAGCCCAAGAGATATGCTCTTGCTCTTCTTTAATATCTGCTGGTGTGTTTCCTTGAGAAAATGAGATGAAATCGGAAGCGCCTAATACTGGATTGAAGTTTAATTCATATAGATCGCGAACGCGTACTTCATGGCCTTTTTCTTCTAATTTACTTTTTACCGTTTCTAAAATCGCATGGTTGAAGCTTTCTGTATTTGGGTGTGCATAAACGATTACATGTTTCATTGTTCTTCCTCCTATTTGTGGATATGTGAATAGTTATTTGTATATCTGTAACTATTATGGTTACTGCTTTTGTAGAAGTCAAGTAATACATATGTATGTATAAAAAGACGCCCGAAAATCGCCTTTTTATACCCCGCTCATACAAAGTACAAAAAAGACAAATAAAATAATGACAATACCAATGCCGAAGTTAAATACGAGAGTACTATCCATATATGTAGCCTCCTTGCTTGAAAGTAAAAAGCACTCTAGTTAAGAGTGCTTTTTTATTTTGAATCTACTTTATAATTTTTAGAAAGTGATTCATGCGTGTAATGATTTACATTATTTTATGTATTTATACTTTGAAATGAGTAAGTCCTTGTTGGATATAGAAAAAAAGACACTCGTTGGAGTGTCTTTTAAGATGACAAAATGTGCCAATTGCTTGAGGTTGATAAGACGCTAATTTCCGTGTTAACGCCTTTTCTCTAATCAAGAAGTGTAGCAACAGCGATTCAAATAAATTGTACCACTTGTTTAATGGCTGTGCGTATGTAATTCTGCATATTGCAATTAGAGGGAAATTTAATGTGAAAAATGAATGAGTAAATATATAGAATATTTGATAAGGAGTGAGAAGATTGGATATACATGTGTTAACAAAAGAAGAAGCGATGGAGATAAATACGTGGGCGTACGAGGAACCATATAATTTATATAGTTTTTCAGGCGAGAAAGAAGTAATGGAAGAGCTATTAGATGGAATGTATTATGGCTGTTGTGACGGTCAAGGAGAGTTCATCGGTTATTTTTGTTTTGGAGCAAATGCACAAGTACCAGGTGGAAGAGATGCTAATTTATATGGTGGAGAAGATGTGATTGATATCGGACTTGGCATGAAGCCGGCGTTAACTGGGAAAGGAATGGGGAAAGAATTCTTCCAAGCTGGAATAGCGTTCGCCACGAAAGAGTTTAATGCAAAAATGTTTCGATTAAGCGTAGCGACATTTAATACAAGAGCAATTACGTTATATAAAAATATCGGATTTAGACAAGGGACTATTTTTTTGAGTCGCGGAAGAGAATTTATGCTGATGGAATACGAAAGGCCGTCAGCATGAAACTGACGGCCTAGAAAACATTATTATTCTGAGTGCTCAGCTCGGTGCGCTAAACGGCTTGACGCAGCGGCAGCGATTCCGCCGACGATATCATCAAGGAATGTATGCACCTTTCCAGTTGATTTATCATTTAAGTATTCTAAAATACCAGGTTTTAATTTATCAATATATCCAAAGTTCGTGAAACCGATAGAGCCATACACATTCACGATAGAAAGTGCGATAACTTCATCAATTCCGTATAAGCCTTCATCACGTTTTACAATATCTTGTAACGGCTCACTTAGCATTCCCTTTTCAGCAAGGACATCAAGCTCGATACCAGTAATCAGTGCGTTTTGTACTTCACGTTTTGATAGTACACGTTCTACATTGTAACGGCATTCTGACATCTCTAAATTTGGATGATATTTTTTTTGAAGAAAATGAACAAGCTCAGCAATATCGTCAATTGTTACACCGCGCTCTTGTAATAGTTGTAATGCTCTTTCTTGTAGTTGATTTGATTCTTTCATGTTTATCACCTTTTTTTCTTTTTAGTATTTGTATACGTTTCGTTGCTTTATCATGTGCATAGGAATGAAAGGCGAGCACAAGCTCATATATATAAAGAAAAACCATAGGTGGCGACTGCGATGATTCATCATATTTCTGAGCATTATCACATGCATGTTAAAGAATTAATCCCCCTTGGCCCCTATAAAAGCTTTTGGATTCGCAACAAAATTTATGTACTTGTTCCAATTGGAGACATGGAGGAAGAAGTACTTGTAGAGATGAAAAAGCTCAGTGACTATATGAACCAGCAAGGGGATATAACTGTAGCGACTTTCGTTCCGACTATACACGGCTACTATGTAAGTGAGATAGAAGAACAAAATTACTGCTTATTAAAAGGTATGCGTGCATTAGAACGACATGCTACATCATTAGGAAGTGAGCTTTCTATATTCCATAAACGAGGTGCTTTTTTTCCAGAAGAGATCGAGCAATTAAGCCGCATTGGTGAATGGAAAGCGTTATGGGAAAAAAGGCTCGATCAATTAGAAAAGTTTTGGCAATCACAAGTGATGAACCACCCTACAGACGTATTCGATCAATTGTTTATTGAATCCTTCCCGTATTACTTAGGAGTTGCAGAAAATGCAATTCAATATGTTGTCGATACAGAGATGGATGATACGCCCCAACTGACTGATGCAGCAACAATTTGCCAAGAACGATTTACACCTTTATTATGGCATCAAACGAAGCGTCTCAAACTCCCTTTTGATTGGGTGTATGATCACCCAACTCGAGATATAGCAGAATGGATTCGCTATATGATGATTGAAAAAAAGAAAGACTGGGATCAAACAATCGTTCAATTTGTTACAGATTATGAACGGAATTACTCGCTGTCCTCATTTGGTTGGCGCTTATTATTTGCAAGGCTCCTGTTCCCGCTTCACTATTTTGAAACGGTCGAACGATATTACCAAACTGGAAACGAAGAACAAAAAAGCATATATAGAGATCGCTTAGAAGCCATTTTACACGATGTGAACCGCTCAGAGCAATTTATGAAGCACTTTTATGGCTCACTTCGTTTACCAGTAGATAAGCTTGGGATTAGAAAATTAGATTGGTTATCTTAAAAATATAAAAAAGAGACCGAGTGAGGTCTCTTTTTTATATACCACAATTTTATGTAATACATTATGCCCCTACCTGCTGATCTGTACATATATTTAAAACGAATTGATGCTTTTCGAGCTTTTCATTTACTTTATCCAATAATTCTTGCTGGATTTCTTTAAATAAACATTGGTAGCTCGCATTCCATGTTGGTATAACAGATGAAAGGTCTAATAAATACTCTTTTTTCTTTTCTAGTTCTTGAATTGTTAAAAAAGTGTTCCCCATTCTTGGCATGTGTCGTCCCCCTATGTTTTTTTCTATATATGTGTGAACGATTCTATATTATTAATTATCGCATTTTTTGAGAAGGATTTCCAATTTTGTTTTATGATGTTAACGGATAAATGTAATTTGAATAAAAAAAGGAGACCAAATTTGGTCTCCTTTTAGAAGGCGATTCTGAACGAGCCGCTTCCGCTTTTAGTTATCCAGCTCCAGCGGCTAAAATGTTCGGTGGCTTCGCTTCTTCCGCCGAGGCAAAAAGCGCCTCTATGTCAGAAGCTCCATCCTCCTCACATTTTGAACGAGTCGCTTCTGCTTTTAGTTATCCAGCTCCAGCGGCTAGAACAGTCGGCCATTTCGCACCTTCCTGCGAGGCAAAAGCGCCTCTTCGTCAGGAGCTCCAATGACCTCCTGTTCTGAATGAGCCGCTTCCGCTTTTAATTAAAATACTTGTTCTACTTCAATAACGCCTGGTACTTCTTCAAGTAATGCGCGTTCGATACCAGCTTTTAGTGTGATTGTAGAACTTGGGCAGCTTCCGCATGCACCCATAAGGCGTAATTTTACGATACCTTCTTCAATGTCTACTAATTCAACGTCTCCGCCATCGCGAAGTAAGAATGGACGTAATTTATCTAATACTTCTAGTACTTGTTCTTGCATATGTGGGTTTTCCATTTTTATCGACTCCTTTCATCAGTTTTATTATAATCAAGATAGAGGGGAAAATCTATTTTTTCTGTTCTTGTTTTAATGTTGAAATTTTTTATCATGTTTACAACGTGTTTTTTCAGTATAGGGGTATGGAATAAGTTTGTAAAATGATGTGCTTATGTAATAAGACATCTGAATATACTGTTGAAACAAGAAGTGGGGGAGAAGAAATGGTTAATGTGCAAGTGTATGGGACGAAAGTAATTTGTGCGAGCTGCGTTGGAATGCCATCTTCAACAGAAACGTTTGAGTGGTTACAAGCGGCGATTGGTCGTAAATATGAAGGACAAGAAAATAAATTTAATTTCGAGTATATTGATTTTCAAGAAGAACAAGAAGATGAAGATAAGAGAGCATTCGCTGAGCGCGTAGTGGAGGAAGATCTATTTTATCCGGTCGTTCTTGTAAATGGAGAAATTGTTGGAGAAGGAAATCCTCGTTTGAAGGATGTTTACGAAGAAATCGAGAAATATTTATAAAGCAGGAAGCCTTTGCGAATTTGCAAAGGCTCTTTTTTATTGGAGGGATAGATGTGAAAAACGGAGTGAAGCATGCGTTACCAACGGAAGTACGACAGTTAATGGAGCAGTACACAGTAGAATTAAAAGAAATTTTTTTAGATGAAAAAATAGTCGGCGTATATATTTACGGGTCCATCGCACTAGGCGCATTTCATAAGGAAACGAGCGATGTTGATTTTGTTACAGTGATAAATGATTCCGTGAATGAAGCTGAAAAACAGCAGCTTGTGGAACTACATAAGAAACTTAGTGATAATACGCTAGGTAAAAGAATGGACGGTATGTATATTCCGCTTGCTGATTTAGGGAAATACAATGATGAAATAAACGAGTATGTGTATTGTGCAGATAGTAAAGCTAATGTTGGTCATTGGGACATTAATGCGGTCACATGGTGGACGTTGAAAAATCAAGGAATTACAGTTACCGGAAAAGAAGCAGAAGATCTTCCGCTGCAAATACAATGGAGTGATGTAGTAAATACGATGAAATATAACGTAGAACAGTACTGGAGTGAAAAGGCGAAGAAGCCATATTTATTTTTTATAGAAGAGTGGGTAGAATCAGCTGTCGTTACGATGGGACGTATTTTATATACACTAGATTATAAAACAATCGTTTCAAAAGATAGAGGATTGCAATACTTGTCAGAACGTTCAGCGGAAGAATGGGAGCTTTTATTAAAAGAAGTAGAGCGAATACGGCACAATCCAAAAGAAAAGCGAATGCTCTCAAGGTGGAGAAGGGCAGATATGACGAAGAGGTACTTACTGCATTTAATTGAAACATGTAAAGAGAAATGGTAGGGAAAAAACCGATGATACAGTAAATTGTATCGTCGGTTTTTGTGTTGGAAATGGTATATAATGGTTTAAAAGGTTTAATTATACTGGAGGGGATAAGATGAATATAGAATTAGCTACATATGAAAAAAAGAATGTAGTAATGAGTATGCGCGAAGTAATTAGCATGATAATAATTATTTTTGGAGTAATGTATGGAATTGGTTTTTTAAACATTATATATGACTCTTCCTTATATCCATGGTATGTAGATCATCTTATTCCACCTTTAACATTTCTTACTATTATTTTTATATATTCACCAGCAAGAAATCACTGTGTACAGTTAGTAAAATCAATACAGTTCAATAATTTTAAACATTATGTAACGATAGTAATAACAACGATTGTAATGCTTATGTATCTTGCGGTATTAAATGTAGTTTTACCACATGGGCTTGGTGTGGATGAATCTAATATAGTAATAGAACCTACTACAAGTGAAATCATTCTATACGTAGTTGTGCTCACAACTTTTGCGCCTATTTGGGAGGAAATTGTATTTCGAGGTATGTTTTTTATGAAATTATCTCAGCGCTTCTCTACACTTAGTAGTGCTGCTATAAGTGCTTTCATATTTACTTTAGGGCACCCCCTTACAGTAGGTAGTATTTTATATATTTTTGGTATGGGTATATGTTTAGCATACACATATAAGAGAACGAAGAATTTACTCGTTCCAATTGGGATTCATTTATTAAATAATTCGTTTTATTTATTAGTAAATTTTCAACTATAAAAAGACGTCTTTTAAAAAGGAAGTCTTTTTTATTTTGTAGTAGATAGAAAAGTATTTACAAGCATTGTGTAGAGGAAAGATAATAGAAAAAAATATGCGCATGGGGGAAGATGATGAGTAAATATAAATTACATATAGATAAAGAACAACTATGGAAAGGCTGCGTTTTAAATTCGATTGCCCATGCAATTAATGTAGCGCATTGTCCAGATTTCTCACATGAAAGTTCATGGGATGGATTTAACTATAGTATGCAAGATAGCCAAGGGGGACAAGGGACAATTACGTTTCATCCGAATTACACGATTGTATGTCTTCAAGATGTGAATAGCGAGAGAATTGATGAGTGGATTGATGCGAAAAATTATTTTGAAGGGGCACCTTCGGAAGTAATAGACATTGCGAAAGAAGAAGCTCTTCAATACGTATTAGAAGAAGTAGAAGGCGAAACAGTGCCTTTCATTACAGCAGCATTTTGGATTGAGGAGAGCGGTGCATATTCAATTGATTCATTTGAAGAGATAGAAGAGCATGGCGGATCCTTATTAGAAATCCCGCTACTTAATCTGCACTCAGCAATGGAAAGATTAGAAGAAGAATATGAGCTGACAGAAGAGCAAATAGAGCTTTTACAACTCGTGTATGAGAGAAAAATCAAAAATCCAAATGAGGAAATTATGTTGTCTAAAGAAGAAGTAGCGATGATTGGAACGGAAGATAGCGAAGGATTGGAAGTTAGTAAGGAGTCATTTGCAGAAATGAATATTACTTGGGAGTTGTAGGGGGGGGATAAAATATTTCTGATTTAAAAAGTTACAAGAGGAATATAAAGTACTAGTAGAAAGCACAATGTGAAATTACATTGTGCTTTCTACTAGTTTTTTCATATACATATCAACTTCGTGAAAGAATATGGGCTCTTTTTCCTTGGTATTCAGATGCACGGCGCAATGTAAATATTGCTGTAAATAGCGATTAGCTTGTTCGTACTGTTTTAATTTGTAGAAAGAAAAACAGGTAAGAAGTAGAGATGCTTTTTCTTCTAATATTGGAACGACAGCTAGTACCGGAGTAATGGAATGTATATTTATTTCCACTAAATTTTCATAAGATGCCCACGTTTGAAACCAGTCGAAAATAGTAGAAAGGTAATTCAGAATGTTGATAGTTTCATGTGAAACATTATGCAATAGCTGGTTCTGTTTGATATGTATAGGCTCTATTCTCGTTTGTAGAATGCAATCGAATATTGAAATGTTTTCTTTTATTTGTAATTGGTTCGTAATAAGCTGCGGGAGACCGATAGGGTGGACTCCTATATTTATATAAAAATCATCTCCAAACTGGCTTTTTTGTATGTTAATGAGCTTATAAAATCCGTTTTCAGCTTTGAAAAATGTATGTCTTTTTTTCTTAAAGCCGATTGGTTTTAAAGTGGCGTGTAAATTTGTAATAAAATCTTGCTCCTTTTTAGAGCCAGGCTTATTCTTCGTCATATTCATAAGTAGTTAAGTTTTGTAAGAAACTTTCAAAGTTAGGTGCTAATTCAATAATTTCCTCAAACTCATTATCGATAAATATAACTGGAGGATTTTCAGCTACATTTCGATAGTCTAATGCAATCCATGTATGTCCATCACCAGATAAAAGTACGATATTCTCAGGCATTTCCCATTCTCGAATTAAATAGCGGCTCTCTAAAATACTAGATTCATTTTCATCAAAAGAAATACCATATAAACCAGATACATTAACGTGATCGTCTGCCCAAGAATTTGGCTTTGAAGTAGGGTGAACATCGAGACGAAGAGTTCCCCCATTTTGTTCTTTTAGAAGGTTTATATATGATTCTGGAAGCTTTACGTTCAGTACTTCTTCTGCTTTTTTGATTAGTTCATCGTTAATGGGTGCTAGTTTTAAATAGTCATCGTCTGCCCAAATTGTACTCTTCATATTCGGTCACCCCAAATAATAGTTTTAAGAATCTTATGTCATATATTATAGTTAGTTTAGATAACACGCAATAGAGGGAGGGACGGAGTATGGATGTGTATGAATACCTTGATCACGTAAATTCTAAAGAAGATTTATTAAAATTTCTTGTATACCTCCAAAAGGATTTTAAAGTGAATAAAGATGAATGGGAGAATGTAGAGGTAGAGACTTATTTAGAGGCATTAAATGGTTGGTTAGGTGATTATGAAGGTGTTTATATAAATCAAGGGGAGAAGCTTCCAGAAAATATTCCATGGAAGTTTATTGCTCAAATGTTACTTGCGGCAGCTCATTATGAGTAAAATTAGATTTTTAAAAGATAGAATGGAGAAGATATCATGATTAACCATAATAAAATTAAACAACTTTTAGCACATGTAGATCGTGCTGAGGATAATGAAATTGAGCTAGAGTATGAATCTGAACCTATGACGATAGAATTGTTTAATAGTGAAGAAATAGAAGAAGGGCAACTTGGTTATAGTTTTGATGAAGAAGGGCAAAGCTTAGCAGGGAATGAAGAAGGAGATTGGAAAGATGGATGGATTGTAATAGGGATAGATTCCTATCTTGGAGATCCGATTTTTGTAGATAGTAATGATGAGAACTGTCCAGTTTATACAGCTATGAACGGTGAGGGAGAATGGGAGCCGGAATGTATAGCGGAACGTATAGAAGATATTATTGAGAAAGTGAAGGGGAATGTGTGAGAAATAAAATAGTATTTCAATATGATTAAGAGGGAGGAAATGTAGTGAATATATAAAATAATTAACTTAGTGTATTAAAGGTATGATACACGATTATTTTAATATATTTAAAAGTAAAATGAAATAAGAAACGGATAATTGTCGGAATATATTCGATTTCCGTTCACTTTTATGAAATATGTGTACTTTTTGTTAGATTCCTTCATTTTGTACATATACAATAAATGTATATAGAAATAAGAAAAGGATGATGTACGTGAAGGACACTGTTTTACAAGAAACAATTTCTCAGCAAGAATTACATAAAGTTGTTCAAAAAAATACAGCTTATTATGATTTTAAGTGGGGTAAAGTAGAAAATCCTGCGCAAGGGAATACATGGAATTGGGTAGCCTTTTTCTTCCCAACCTTTTGGTTAGCTTATCGTAAAATGTATAAGTTATTTATTATATTTGCGTTATTGGCTATACCTAGTATAGTTATACCCCCTTTTATAGATATTCCAGATGGGATTTATGTAACATTTAGTTTAGCTCTTCAATTAGGAATGATGATATTTACTGGATGGCAAGGAAACCGTTTATATTATAAGCATGCTGTTCGTGTTTTTCGTAAGGGAGAAGATGCGTCTGATCATGAGAAGGCGTATTTCTTACAATCAAAGGGCGGCGTTAGTGTAGCTGGTATGATTGGTTTACAGATTATAGTCGGGATTGTGTTTGGTTTAGCTGCGTTCGGGCTGTCCTTTTTACCAACTGAGCCGAATATTAAAAACGTTGTTCGTTCAAGTGATGAAGGGGTTACTTTAGAAATTATGACAGATAACCCAACTTGGAAGTTTGTGAAGAAAGAAAAAGAGTATGACGTAGTAGAGTTTACTGGTTATGATTATACAGAGAAGAAAAACGTGAAAATAAAATTTGCTGTTTATTTCGATGAAGATTATTTCGAGTGGCAAGAGGTATACGAGAATAATAAGAAGTTAAGTGAAGAAGAGTTAGAAGAGTATCAATTTTATATTGAAGAAAATAGTTGGAGTTTCTAGAGCGAAACTCGTTCATTTTGGAAAGAAGGACCTTGTGAAGGTTCTTCTTTTTTTATTGGAAACACCATACAAATTGAAATTTTGTAAAATACAATAAAAAATGAGAATTTGAGGTAGGCTTGTCAATAACGTGAGACTATGGCACTATAAAGAAATGCTATACAAATTTTATTTATCGAGATGTAAACATCAATTTTGATTTTTACGTATAAATAATGAACGGAGGAAATGAATTTATGGCTACTTTACCAAATTGTCCAAAATGTAATTCAGAATATACGTATGAGGATGGCGTTCTTTTCGTATGTCCTGAGTGTGCTCATGAGTGGGGCCAAGAAGCAGAAGCTGAAAATAATGATGGTGCAAAAGTTGTAAAAGATGCGAACGGAAACGTTCTTCAAGACGGCGATGCTGTTACTGTTATTAAAGATTTAAAAGTAAAAGGAACTTCTTCAGTTGTGAAGATCGGTACGAAAGTAAAGAGTATCCGTCTAGTTGATGGCGATCACGATATTGATTGCAAAATCGACGGTTTCGGAGCTATGAAGTTAAAATCACAATTCGTTAAGAAGGCGTAATAAAAAAGAGGAGGCGGGTATGGTCATCTCCCTGTCAAGTAGACAGTAATAAAAAGAGTATTATGCCACGGCCTTTTCCCGATATTCTATCGGGGAAAGGCCGTGAAGTTTTTCTTGGAATCTTTCTGTATTATAAAACTGAATATATTCTTGAATTGCTCGGTAGGCCATTTCATATGTTTTTGGGCGCACTAAATACAACTTCTCTGTTTTTAAATGTGAGAAGAATGATTCGATACACGCATTATCAAAACAGTTTCCACGTCTAGAATGACTACCGACAAATCCTAATTTCTCTAACTGTTTTGCGTAGGATTTAGATGTATATTGAAACCCTTGATCTGAATGGAAA